>URZM01000040.1 GCA_900552315.1 uncultured Bacteroidales bacterium
GCGCTCCCTGGGCGCGCTCATGCTCGCCGCCGTCGGCACATCGGCGTTGGCCGGATGTGACGCCATCATGGATGACGAGCCGGAACCTTGCCCCGTGGGCCTGGACATTCGTTTCGTGTATGATTACAACCTGGAGCGCGCGAACGCCTTCCCCTCGCAGGTGGACTGCCTGACCGTGCATTTCTATGACGCGGACGGCAACTATGTCATGACGCGCACCGAGACTACGGACGTGCTGGCCGACGAGGATTACCGCATGACGGTGGACCTGCCCGAGGGTGACTATACCATAGTGGCATACGGCGGCGTGGAGTGCGACAAGGCCTCGTTCAGCCATACGCAGGTGCCGCAAGCCGGTTCGCACAAGACCGACCTGGGCATGTACCTGCATCCTCAGGCCCTGGAGCCGGGCAATCCCGCCGGGCATCTGCATGACCATTTCTACGGGGCGCTCGACGTGCATGTCAAGCGTGCACCGATGCGCGGACAGGTCACCGTGAAGATGATGAAGAACACAAACCATTTCCGCCTCATACTCCAGCACATGACATACGAGCCGCTGGACGGACGCGACTATGAGTTCAAGATTACCGACGACAACTCACTGTTCGACCACGAGAACATGCTCGTGGACAACGGGCAGATCACATATACGCCCTGGGACACCGGCGCCATAAAGGTGGGCACGGCGGAGGACGACCCCGAGCTGGCGCTCGAAACCCCGACACGCGCCATCACCGAGGTGCAGATAGCATACGCCGACCTCAGCACCTCACGCCTGATGACCATGCGCTCGCCGCGCCTGAGCGTGACCCACAAGGCTTCGGGCACGGAGCTTATCAGCATACCGCTGAACAATTATCTGCTGGCCTTGCGCAGCGACCATTTCAGCTGGTGCGGCAAGCAGGAGTTCCTGGACCGCAAGAGCGACTGGCAGCTATTCTTCTTCCTCGACGACCCGCGCCACTGGAACAGTGCCTTCATACGCATAGACGACTGGACGGTGCGCATAAATGACATAGAACAATAATCGCGGCCCTCGGGCGCCGTTCTCCTGACATGAGAAATTGTTTATACATCATATACGCAACTTTGATTATGGCGTTGCTGTTGCCCTCATGCGCTTCAGACGAAATGCCCGGAGTCTCTGACGCGTCGCCGGTCTACAGCCGTATGGTGCTGTCCGTCGCGCTGCCCGGACCGCAGGGCGGCTCAGACAGAACGCGCGGGGATTTCGACAATTTCGACAACGAAAACGACAAGTGGGGCCAGCCGGGCGAAAACATCGAGCGGCTCCGTGTCATAATCCTGGACAGCCGCGGAGGTGTGGAGGTTAACACGCTTTACACGAATCTGGACGACGCTGTCAGCGCCGGCCAGTATGAATACAGGGTGCTCAACCATGACACCAAGACGGTGATACTCTTGGCCAACGAGGACGGCTACAGCGTGGAGACCGATGGAGGACGGGTGTCGGCCACCGACTATTTCGGAGCCTTCAACGTCAACTCACGCATGGACGTGAACGAGCTGCAGCGGCTCAGGGTACGTATGGACGCCAACGCTGACGCCTCTGACCCGCACGGCATGACCATGCGGCGGCCGCTTCCCATCACGGCTGTTTACCAGGAGCATATCTCCACAAACGACGAGAACGAGGTGGTGGAGCGTCAGTACGACATGCACCGAGCCGCCGTGAAATACAGCTTCCGGATCATAAACAAGTCCAAGTTCGACCATAAGCTGGAGGGCATACGCATAAGCCGCGTCACGGACGAGGAGTTCCTGTTTCCCAACGCCGAGTATGAGACAAACTCGCTCGGCCATCAGGTGATACGCTCTTATTCCACCCCGTCCACGGCCAAGGAGAGCGAGTATTCCTACTCCGGCTTCTCGCTGTTCCTGCCCAAGCATATGGAGCAGGCCCTCAAGGCCATAGACCCTGTCTATGTGCCGGAGGGGTTGGCGGGAGGCCAGCCTTACAAGGTGTCCATCACGCTCAACAGCGCTCCCCTGGCTATATGGGGAGAGCTGAAATGGCGCATGCCGGGCCAGGACGTATTGCTGTCAGCCCCGATGACGGACCTGCCGCGCAACACGCATGTGGTTGTGAACATCACCATCAAGGACGACAACACATTTGAGTTCACGGCCGACGTGCAGCCATACTCCTCCGTGAAGCTCGACCCCTTCTTCGGGCTGGAGCGCGACAAGAACGGGAACATCATAGTGGAGCGCCATCCCGACGGGACTTTCGACGTGATAGAGAACGGCGAGATTGTGCGCAAGGACAGCGACGGGGACGACGTTATAGGCTGGTTCACCGACGGGTCGCTGTACTGTTGCGAGAAGGTCCTGAAGGATTACCTGCACGACGGCACCGAGGTGGACTACATCTATTATTTCGAGAAGGACTATGCCGGGGGCAACATGATCATAATACGCCGGAGGCACCTATCACCAGGATGACCTGCCGACCCATGACCACGGGATGGATGACCGCGCGCTGTTCGTGCTGACCAAGACGGGAGATTTCAAGTATGTGAAGTATGTCGACGGCGCCGCCGTATACAGCGACACGGACATGAAGGGAGACAAGATCATACAGGCCAACGGCTACCAGTTCCGCAATGAGGGTGACATGCGCAAGTACATAGGTTCCTATGTTGTGGAGCTTGCCGACGGCACCGAGGAGCTGCGCTATTACAAGGACGGTTCCAAGCTCGACTGGGAGACCGGTGTGCCGGCATCCTACTCCACCCGTTCTTCCGCCTCTGTCTCCCCGTCCCGCAAGAAAGAGATATTGCGGCGTATGCGTCGCGCAAACGCGAATCCTTTTACTGGTATTAGATAATTTTTGCTGATTTTGCAATAGCATGAAAGCATTTCTTAGACATATATATCCGCTCTTTCTGGCGCCGCTGCTTTTGCTGTCCGGATGCTACGACGACACGTTTGAGGATTTCAGGAATCCGGGCGATTACCCCGAGGGTGATGTGCTCGTGGAGATGCGTATGGATTTCGAACCCTTCGCCGCCAGGTCCGTGGGCACGCGCTCCAACCCCGGCAACACTTTGGACCGTCTGGACGACCTCTGTCTGGTCGCATACGACATAGACGGCAATCTTATGGAAGGTTTCCCCGTGCAGATAACGGAGGCGGAGCATGGGCTGAAGACCGACCTGGTGCCGCGCGAGAACGGCGACGCCTCCAACGGCGACAAGGCCGAGGACAAGACCTGGCAGGCCACATTCAAGCTCCAGGTGCCTTACGGCAGGTATTACATCTACGGAGTGGCCAACCTTGGCACTTACGACAAGTCCGGCAACGTGCTGCGCACTACGATGGACGAGCTGGGGGAGGGCGGCAAGTATCATGACGCGCTTCAGAACCGAGAGACCTTTCTGGCTGTCAGGACCAAGTGGGATGCCGACAACTGCCTGAACAACGGGGAGATGCTCGGCTATTTCACCGACGGGAGACAGTCTTCCCCCACCACCGGCAAGCAGATGAACGACAAGACCGTGGACGTGAACCGCCCCGGCATGACGCTGCACTGCTGGCTGCGCCGCTGCGCCTCCAAGGTGACCATAGACTTTGACGGCAGCGCCCTGAGCGACAAGGTGACGATATACATAAAGAGGGCCACCATACATGACATCCCCGACGGATGCGCCATAGGCATGCCGAACAACGCTAACGCCACGGACCCGAAAATCATCACATACAAAGACGCCGACTACCGTCCGGACAATACGGGTGACCATATAGACTACGGCACAGGGGCTGACTACAACTCCTGGCCCGCCATCACCAACCATACCCCGTATATAATGGAGAACGGCCAACGCAAGCAGTTCCACAATTATGAGTCCGAGGCCCTGTTCCTGTATGAGAACATGCAGGGCGACAATGACGAGCCGAAGGGCAACAAGGAACAGCATGCAGGGTCCGACGGCTTCGTGATAGGTGCCGATGACAAGAAGGACAACGTGCCTTACGGCAGCTACATAGAGGTGGAGGCGTACTATGAGCGCCAGATGCTAACCAACGAGAAGTCCAAAGGCAAGATCATCTACCGCTTCATGCTCGGCAAGGACGTGCTCAAGAACTTTGACGTGGAGCGCAACTACCACTATAAGCTCACGCTGTGCCCGCGCGGGTACGGCAACGACGTGGACTGGCACATAGAGTACAGGGAGGAGAGCGGGTTCGAGTACAAGGACCCCTACTATGTCTCCTACCTCTATAACCACGACTCCACCATGCGTTTCCGCTACACGCCCCCGCAGGGGGAGGAGATAGACCATCTGGAGGCTGAGATTGTCGAGAACAACTGGTGGCCCGACGACACCAGCGCCTCCTATTACAAGGACGCCGTGACGGCGCAGCTGCCCGGCCCCGGGAACGTTTATCCCGCCTCCCACGAGTTGGCCGGGCGCATGAAATATCTGGGCAACGGATTCCTCTCGCTCTGGGAGACGGACGACACAAACCTGGGCTTCAGCGACATGGGGGTCTCGCGTGATGGATGGGCCGGAACGGCTTCCAACCAGTACATGAACGACAACTATTTCTACAAGTCCTCCAAGTCCACCTCGAATCGTGACCGGAGCAAACGCACATATTATTTCAACGGCCAGGGCGACGACACCAACGCAGGCCGCGAGGCTTATACCCTGCAGAAGCAGCAAGACGACTCATACATGATAAACATCCCCATGTTCACCAGGGCCAAGACTATGGTCAAGGAGTCCGGCTACACCGGCAACAACCCGTACGAGTCTTCCTCGCGCACGGCCAGGGTCAAGGTCACGGTTTACCTTAAAAAGGATGGGAAAATCGTAGGCACGGACCAGAAAATCCTGAGGATAGAACAGGTGCCCCGTATCACCAACCCCAAGGGCATTTACCGCCGTTCAGGAAACAATGAGAATTTCGAGGTGGTGCTCACGCAGAAGAAGTCTGACAACGGCACCGAGTTCGAGACATTCAAGTCCGACGGCCCCTGGATGGCCGAGGTCATAGGTGACCAAAACTTTATAAACCTCAACGGCCGGAGCACCATCAAGGGCAACAACGACGAGATCAGGTTCAATGTCCGGTTCAACAAGATGAACCGCGACGACAAGGTGCGCAACGCGGTGATACGAGTACGCTACCATAATTACTCGTGCGTTCACCTTATATTCGTGCGGCAGGGATACTCCTCGCAGCAGATGGTCAAGACCTCGCCCCGGGCCGGCGCGACCCCTGCGGAGTGGCATACATGCAACCTGGTGGCATATGACGCAGCCACCGGCGAGTATGTCGAGGCTTCGGACCCCCGCGACGAAGGATCCATGTTCAAGTATGGCAACCTCACGGACGGCATAGACGTGAGCAGCAATTACTATAACCAGGACTGTACCGCGCCCTCGAATTTCCAGACGGTGCCCTCAAGTTACGACAAGGCTTCTCCCGACATCATGAAGCCGTCCAAGAACGCGTTGACATGGACAGGCATAAAGGCCAAATATAAGAATGCCGACGGCAATGTGCTGACGTTCCCGTCGGATGCGGGGGTGGCGCAGATGTGCAATTTCGAGGAACTATACAACTCTCCCAACATAGAGCATGGATTCGGCGTGCTGTATGCCGACGGAGCCACCACCACGCAGCTCTCCTCGCGCGATGTCTACGGCTATTGCAGACATGACGCGGACTGCGGGAAACGCGGCATGTGCGGACTGTTCGTATATTATTGGGACAGGAACAATTCGGCCGATCCCTTCACCGCGCGAAACCTCTTCTTCCCCATTGGCCGCTCGGGCTACGGACACCGCGCGCACTGGACCGGCAACGCCTCCCGGCACGGGGTGCTTAGATATGCCTGCGGCCGTTACAGTGAGAACAAGACTTATTATACCCCGCTCTTCTATGACCTGTATATGCGGAGGGGCGCCATCTACTGGGCGCATCAGGAGGCCACGGCCTATGACTGGGGCGCTGAAAAGGACCAGGAAGGTTGTGTCGGTATGGACATAAACTTTTTCACTTTCGACGTGAACGAGATTACCAACACCAACGTGATCAAGGACAACCAGTGGGGAGGCGCGGAGCGCCTGAAAAACGAAAACGTGGACGCCTGCTTCGTGCGGCGTGTGGGACATCAGGTCCGGGGAGTCGGGGAGTCGGCTCCTCCGCGCGGTGCGCGACGAAGATAACGGATAGATGAGTGGTTGTTATATATGAATTTTTCGCTACCTTTGCGGCATGAAAGTCGCAAAGGTAGCTTTTTTCATATTGGCCCTGCTGGCTCTCGCGGGCACAGGATGCGTGAAGGACGAGCCTGACTCATGGTCTTTGGGACCTGGGGATGATGTTCCGGAGTTCACGGCAACGCTGCAGGACGGCTCATCCTGGTCTTCCGCCTCCATGCGGGGCAGGGGAGCGGTGCTCGTCTTTTTCAACACCGGGTGTTCCGACTGCCGCAGGGAGCTGCCGCAGGTGCAGGCCGCTTACGAGGAGTGCGCCGCAAAAGGGATGCCTGTCGACTTCATATGCATAGCCCGAGAGCAGGCCGCTGCGGACATTTCCGGCTGGTGGGACTCACACGGCCTCACCATGCCATGCTCCCCTCAGCCTGACCGCTCCCTCTATAACCTTTTCGCCTACGCAGGTATCCCCCGTGTCTATGTGGTGAGTCCCGGTGGGGTCATCACATCGGCCTATGGGCCGGACACCGCCCCGGACTCCGCCACCCTCCTTGACGCCATACTCCTGTCTTTGTCTATGGCTGGGGATATTTGATGCAGTCACTTGGAAATCAGATGTAATCGATATGAGCGACCATCTACGTGGCAGAGGTCCTTGTCGCATGCCTGACCGTAGGGGCGCAATTTTCTGAAAAGAGTTGTGCCGCAAATTTGGTTGAGTCGCGATTTATGATTAATTTTGTGGAAATTTGGGAAAGAAGATGTCCGCCAAGATTCCTGAAATAGTCGACAGGCTCACAGGCAAATTGAATTTGCTGTGTGACAAATATGCGCTTGTCCGGTATGAGAGGGATGCGGCCATGGCCGAGTGCCGCGAGTTGCGCGAGCAGATGGCCGCGCTGAGAGCCGCCCTCGAGAAGGCGAACACCAAAATCAGGTTTCTGCGAGTGTCGCACAAAATAGCTCCCACAGAGGACGATGTGCTCAGGTCCAGAATCCTGGTGACCGAAT
The DNA here is from genome assembly GCA_900552315.1 of uncultured Bacteroidales bacterium. Lineage (GTDB taxonomy): Bacteria > Bacteroidota > Bacteroidia > Bacteroidales > Muribaculaceae > Lepagella. The sequence continues at coordinate 7,209 of URZM01000040.1, forward strand.
TGGTGAAGAAAATAGACAAATGTATCGCACAGCTGCGCAACGACTGACCAGGCGGTTCGCGCTTGGACGCATCCGCGCGGCGACACAAGATATGAAGGATACTGACAAGGTAAAGATGCGTATCAAGATAGCCGGCATGAGCATACCGCTCACCGTCGATTTCTCGGAACAGGACCATGTTCGCGAGACCGAACGGCGCGTGGCCGAGCTTTTCGACAACTGGCGGCGCATGTTCCCATCCAAGTCAGAGCTGGAACTGCTGGCCATGATGACGTATCAGTATGCCTCTTACTATCTCGCGCTCTCCAAGAACCGCGAGGAGATTGCCGACCGCCTTTCCGGATTCGAGAAGGCTGTGGACGACATCATCCTGCGTACCTGAGCCGGGTATTTCCCGTGGCGTCGCATTTGCTTTTCCTGACCCGTTTGTCTCTTTTCCCATTATTTCGCGCATCCATCCGGTCGCGTGTGGTATTGTGAACTGATTGATTTTATTATAAACATTAAAAACAATAAATGGAGACGACGATAGTCATATTGATATTGTGTGCGGTGGCCGTGGCGATCATAGCTTTTTTCGCCGGCATGAACATCGCGAAGACCAAAAGCAGGAATGAGGCGAACTCGCAGGCCAACATCATCATCGACGAGGCCAAGCGCCAGGCCGATGTGATAAAGGAGAAACGCATCCTGGAGGCCAAGGAGCAGGAAATCAAGATCAAGAACGACGCCGAGAAGCAGGCTTCCCAGCGCTTGCAGAAGGTGCAGGCTTCCGAGGCTCGCGCCAAGCAGCGCGAGATGCAGCTCAAGGAGCAGGGCAACGAGCTGAACAAGCGCAAGAACGAGCTCGACAGCCTCAAGGTACAGATTGACAAGGAAAACCAGTCGTTGCAGCTGCGTTCTACCGAGGTGGAGCGTATGCACCGCGAGGCTACCGAGAAGCTGGAGCATATCTCCGGCATCTCTGCCGAGGAGGCCAAGGAGCGCCTGATAGAGAGCCTGAAGGACGAGGCCAAGACAGCTGCCGCTTCCTACATCAACGACATCATGGACGACGCCCGCATATCCGCCTCCAAGGAGGCCAAACGTATTGTGGTCCAGAGCATACAGCGTGTGGCTACCGAGACGGCGGTGGAGAACAGCGTCACGGTGTTCCATATCGATTCGGACGAGGTGAAAGGCCGCATCATCGGCCGCGAGGGCCGCAACATCCGTGCCTTGGAGGCCGCTACGGGTATAGAGATTATAGTGGATGACACCCCGGAGGCCATCGTGCTTTCCGGCTTCGACCCGGTGCGCCGCGAGATAGCGCGTCTGGCCCTGCACCAGCTTGTGGCCGACGGACGTATCCACCCGGCACGCATAGAGGAGGTAGTGGCTCGCGTGCGCAAGCAGGTGGAAGAGGAGATAATAGAGACCGGCAAGCGCACGGCGATAGACCTTGGCATCCACGGATTGCATCCCGAGCTTATCCGCATGGTGGGACGCATGAAATACCGCTCCTCCTACGGCCAGAACCTGCTTCAGCACTCGCGCGAGACGGCCAACCTGTGTGCCGTGATGGCCTCCGAGCTTGGACTTAATCCCAAAAAGGCGCGTCGTGCCGGCCTGCTGCACGACATAGGCAAGGTGCCTGACGACGAGCCCGAACTGCCCCACGCTCTGCTGGGCATGAAGCTGGCAGAGAAATTCAAGGAGAAACCCGATATATGCAACGCCATAGGCGCGCACCACGACGAGGTGGAGCAGACCTCTCTGCTTGCCCCGATAGTCCAGGTGTGCGACGCCATTTCCGGAGCCCGTCCGGGCGCCCGACGCGAGATTGTGGAGGCTTACATCAAGCGCCTCAATGACTTGGAGCAGCTCGCCCTCTCGTATCCCGGCGTGATAAAGACTTATGCCATCCAGGCCGGCCGCGAGCTCCGCGTGATAGTGGGGGCAGAGAAGATTTCCGATGTGGAGACCGAGAAGCTCTCCGCAGAGATAGCCAAGAAGATTCAGGACGAGATGACATATCCGGGTCAGGTGAAGATTACTGTAATCCGCGAGACCCGTGCCGTCAGCTATGCTAAATGACCCGGACAATGGCAGATACTGACAACGACCGACTGCAACCTCAGGTTCTGCCGGACCGGGTGGAAGGGCATTGCCTGGAGTGTGACAAAGGCGCGGATGGCCAGTGTGGCCAGTGCGGCTCGGGATGCGGGCGAGGCTGCGCGACGGAGCCGAGGGGCAAGCTGTATGGCACGAATTGGCTCGACGGCATATCCGACGCTTCTGACTGCGACATCGTGGAGGTGCAGTTCAAGAACACGCGAAAGGGCTATTACCGCAACTCCGCAGGGCTGGACATACACATGGGCGACATGGTGGCGGTCGAGGCTTCGCCCGGTCACGACATAGGTGAGGTGACCATGGTGGGACGCCTGGTGTACCTGCACATGCGCAAGGCCAACCTGAAGCCCGACCACGAGTTCAAACGCATATTCCGCCTGGCCAAGCCATCTGACCTCGAGCGTTTCAAGGAGGCCAAGGCCAAGGAACAGGACGCCATGATACGTTCCCGCAAGATAGCGGAGGACCTCAAGCTCAACATGAAGATAGGCGACGTGGAGTATCAGGGCGACGGGGCCAAGGCCATATTCTACTATATAGCCGACGAGCGTGTGGATTTCAGGAAGCTCATACGCGTGCTGGCCGACACCTTCAAGGTGCGAATAGAGATGAAGCAGATAGGTGCGCGCCAGGAGGCGGGCAGGATAGGGGGCATAGGCCCCTGCGGCAGGCCGCTGTGCTGCTCCTCCTGGATGACCGGATTTGTCTCCGTGGGTACGAGCGCAGCCAGGTTCCAGGACCTGTCGATGAATCCGCAGAAACTTGCCGGGCAGTGCGCCAAGCTGAAGTGCTGCCTCAATTTCGAGGTGGACGTGTACATGGAGGCCTCCCGCAAGCTCCCTCCCAAGGATATCGCGCTGGAGACCCAGGACTCCACGTTCTATCATTTCAAGAGCGATATCCTCAGCGGCATGATGACCTACTCCACCGACAAGCATGCTCCTGTAAACTGCGTGACCATACATGCGGACAGGGTGCGCGAGATCATCGCGCTCAACAAGGAGGGCAAGAAGGTGGAATCTCTGGCAGGGGAGGCCGTCTCCCGCAAGAAGACCGAGTTCGTGGAGCTGGTAGGGCAGGACAACATCAACCGCTTTGACAAGAGCAAGAAAAAGAAACGCAAGCGCCCGGACCGTGGCGCGGAGAAGAAACCGGCTGCCTCGGTAGACAAGAAACCTCAGAACCCGGACAAAGGAAGCGAACGCCAGGAGAAAAAGGATGGAGGCCAGCGGCGTGAACCGCGCCGGCGTCCAGACAATGCTGACGGCAACAGACAGAGACAGCCCAAAAAGAAGGCGGAAAATGACAAGACCTCGAAAGCGTGACATGATGCTTGCGCAGCAGCCTTCCAGGGGCCTGCCGCGTGCGCTTATGTTTGTGCTCCCGCTTCTCGCCCTCGGCGCGGGATGTATGCGGCACCGTGACGTCGTATACGCCGATTTCGTTGACATCCCCTCCGAGGGGTGGAGCAGGAAGGAGTTCTGCGCTTTCGAGACCGCGAAGGCCGACACGGCCATGTTCGCTGATTCGACCGCCCGATATGACGTCATGCTCACGGTGCGCCATACAGGGGAATGTCCATATACGGAACTGCTCCTTCCTGCGGTCCAGTCGCAGGACCGGTGCACCTCTTTGCCGGACACCATCCATGTCAGGCTTGCCGGCTCGGACGGCACATGGCGCGGGACACACTCCAAGGGCATATATTCCCTGACTGACACGTTGCTCCGTCACACCCCCCTGCCGCCATTGTATTCGCTGAGGCTATACCATGCCATGCCGGTGGAGAGACTTTCCGGATTGATGAGCGTAGGCATAACTATCGAGAGGGCCGATGAACCATAAGAATCAAATAACAAGACAATACCATGCGTATACTGCAATTCACGCCGGAGAGCCGGTTGAGAATCTCTAAAGTGCGCCGCGAGATGGCTTTGGTCGGCGCGGACGCGTTGCTTATAGCCGACAATACGGATATATATTACCTCTGCGGGGCGGTCTTCAGGGGATATGTCTATGTGCCGGTCCAAGGCAGATGCCTCATGTTCGTAATTCGTCCGGTAGACCTGCAGGGCGATGACGTGATATATGTGCGTAAGCCGGAACAGATACCTGCCGAGCTGGAGCGCCTTGGCCTGTCCGTGCCCTCGTGCCTGGGGCTGGAACTTGATGACCTGTCATACTCCGATGTAGAGCGCCTGCGGTCGGCGATGTCGCCGAGGGGAGTGTGCAACGCCTCCACCGTGATGCGTCGGGCGCGTATGGTGAAGACCGATGCCGAGGTGCGTCTTATTCACGAGGACGGCATGAAGCAGGCTGCCGCATACCGCAAGATACCGCGCATATACAAGGAGGAGATGACGGATGTAGAGTTCCAGATAGAGGTGGAGCGCCTTCTGCGTCTTGAGGGGTGTCTGGGATATTACCGCACCTCCGGCCGCCTCATGGAAATCAACATGGGGAGCGTATTGAACGGCGACAACGCCGACAATCCCACCCCCTATGATTTCGCCGTGGGCGGTGGTGGCGTGGATCTCTCCCTGCCTGTCGGGGCCGACGGTCGTACCATGAAGCCCGGCACTACGGTGATGGTCGACATGTGTGGCAATTTCAACGGTTACCAGTCGGACATGACACGCGTCTGGAGCATAGGAGCGGTGACCGATTTGGCCGTCAAGTGTCACGAATGTTCTCGCAAGATATTGCGTGAGCTGGAGAAAATGGCTCTTCCCGGTGTCCCGGTGGCGAACCTGTATCACCGCGCCATGGAGATTGTAGAGGCGGAAGGCTTGGCGAACCATTTCATGGGCCATGTGCAGAAAGCGCCCTTCATAGGGCACGGTGTGGGCATACAGCTCAACGAGCTGCCGGTGATCACGCCTCGTTCCAAGGATGTCCTGGCGGAGAATATGGTCATCGCCATAGAGCCAAAGTTCGTGGTGCCTAAGGTGGGAGCTGTCGGTGTGGAGAACACGTATCGTGTCACTCCCTCAGGACTCGAATGTCTCACGCCGTTCCCGGAAGAGATTCCTGACCTGACTTTCTGAGAGAGTAGTTATCTTGTTCCATAACCAAACTTTCGTGTGACATGAATCTTGCAAAGGACATATCCTTCCCGGCGGCCAGACTCGTGGGAAAGGCGGCAGACATCAAGGAGTTGCCTGTATATATCGTTGGAGGCTTCGTCAGGGATTTGTTCTTGGAGCGGAAATCCAAGGACATTGATTTCGTGGCTGTGGGCAGCGGCATAGAATTGGCCCAGAGTGTAGCCCGTCTGCTCGGACCGCGCACGCAAATCAATGTTTTCCGGACTTACGGCACCGCCCAGATAAAATACAAGGGGCTGGAACTTGAGTTTGTCGGCGCGCGCAAGGAGTCGTACAGTCCCGAGTCCCGAAATCCGGTTGTCAGCGAGGGCACGCTCGACGAGGACCTGGCACGCAGGGATTTCACCATCAATGCCATGGCAGTAAGCGTGAACCAGGCCACTTTCGGCGAGCTCCTTGATCCTTTCAACGGAATTGTCGATTTGCATAAGCGCGTCATACGCACCCCACTGGATCCCGACATCACTTTTAGTGATGACCCTTTACGCATGATGAGGGCTGTACGATTTGCGACACAGCTCGATTTCGAGATTTTCCCCGACACGCTGGACGCGATAAAGCGCAATGCCTCCAGAATTGAGATTATAACCAAGGAGCGCATCAACACCGAGCTGATGAAAATAATGATGTCGGAGCAGCCCTCCATCGGCTGGCGTCTGCTGCACCACACCGGTCTGCTCCCTTACATTTTCCCTGAGCTTGAGGCTTTGTGCGGGGTCGAGACCATGGACGGGCGCGGGCACAAGGACAATTTCGAGCACACCCTCCGTGTCCTGGACAATGTGGCCTCCCTATCTGACAACGTGTGGTTGAGATGGGCTGCTCTGATGCACGACATAGCCAAGCCGGTCACCAAGCGCTATGACCGCAAACTCGGTTGGACCTTCCACAACCACAATTTCATCGGGGAGAAAATGGTACCGCGTATTTTCACAAGGATGAAACTGCCTCTTAACCAGAACATGAAATATGTGGCCAAGCTCGTGGGACTGCACATGCGGCCTCAGTCCGTGGGCGAAGAAGGAGTTACCGACTCTGCTGTTCGACGCATGGTCTTCGAGGCGGGAGATGCGGCAGACGACCTTATGCTCTTGGCCGAGGCCGACATCACCTCCAAGAATCCGGCCAAGGTGCATCGCATACTTGAAAATTTCAAGATGGTGCGGGCTCGCATGGCTGAGGTGGAAGAGAAAGACCGGATAAGGAATTTCCAACCGCCCGTAGATGGCCGCGAGATTATGGAAACCTTCGGCATAGAGCCCTGCGACATAATCGGTCATATAAAGGAACGCATAAAGGACGCCATACTGGACGGACGAATCCCCAACGACCATGAGGCCGCTCGCCGCTTCATGTTTGAGATAGCGCCCGAATACGATCTTGTACCTAAAAGTTGATATACGGTTAATGCCGCTTTGTGGGGGCTGCGATAAAATCGGAGATTTTGACGCAGCCCCCACTGTTTTTCGGAATTGCTGCGATGCAAATATCCCAGAGCGAGGATGAGATGGCGGTGACATATGCGCTATTTTGACTTAAATCTCTTTTTTGTAACCTGTTGATAATCAAGTATTATTGAAAATAGTTCGCAAAAAGTCCAAAAATTTTCATGAAAATATTTGGTCAATGTAGAAAAAGGCCGTAACTTTGCACTCGCAAAACGGGAACGGCTCCACGGCCGGCACCGGTTCTGCGGAAAAGAGGACATTGACAAGACTGCGACAGACAAGACAAGTCAGCAAGACAAGACAAGTGAGACAAGGGAATGAAGACATTCCCGTCGATTCCGGGACCCGGAAGGGTCCCTCCACTGGATCAAGGGCATCGCGGGCCGGACAGACTAAAAATGGAAATATATAGCAATATATAACAACAACGAAGAGTTTGATCCTGGCTCAGGATGAACGCTAGCGACAGGCTTAAC
>URZM01000041.1 GCA_900552315.1 uncultured Bacteroidales bacterium
TCCGGGATATGGGTTATCTCGGAGGTCGTGGCTGTAAGCCTCTTAATCAACTGTTGTTTCTGTTCTGCGGTCAACTGCCCGCTCTCGATTGATATACTCGATTGATATATAAGGCATAATCAGAAGATATTTTTGAGAGCATCATTGCCGAACATCGTCGGAGTAAATTCCACAATCTGATAATTGGCGATACCGTTGATGTTGAACGGTTTTTTTGCAATTATGGCATCCACTACAGTACGGTCGTCTGCTTTAATCATAAATCACTCCGCCCACCTGCGGTGTCTGTGGCCCGGAAGCAATGAAATCACCTGTGGCGTAATGTTTAGCGAGATATTCACGGTGTGCGGCAAGGAATCTATCAACCTCGCTCAACGTTTTCTTATATGTATGAATTGCTATAAACATATCAATATTCTGAATTTTCACGGTTTGAAATTATAGTGTCGAAGTTGTCGCGCCCCCAGTTGATGAGGGCTTCGACATGAGGCAAAAGTGTTCTGCCGAAGTCCGTTACCGAGTATTCTGTCCGTGGAGGTACGTCCGGGAACAGTTCACGGCGGATTATGCCGTCCGTGGTCAACTGTCTGAGAACTTGCGAAAGCACTTTCTCCGATACCGACGGGATGTTTCGGTACAATTCATTGAAACGCACCGGCTCGTTCTCGGATATCTTCACGAGAACAACCATTGCCCATTTGTTGCCCAGCCATTCAAGCATCGGAGCGGCCTTGCAATATTCGTAGTCTAATTTTTTTGCCATTGTCAACAATGCAAAAATGGTTGATTATTAGTAATACTGACTTTTCGGTAAGGGTCAAACCTCTTGGTAAGTCATTGCTTTCACTCTGATAATCACCTAATTTTGCACTGCGAAGTTACAAAAAATAAACGAGATATGATATACCCGGAACTACATTTCACAGGGCAGGTATGGCGACCGCCATACGAAGCCAACTCACAACTCCTGCAACTTACGTCGGGATGCACATGGCACAAATGCAAGTTTTGCAGCCTTTATCACGGTACACCGTTCCGTATGTCACCGTTATCGGAAGTGGAGGAAGACCTGAAAGTCATCCGCCGGTGGCAGCCACGCGCCCGACGTGTCTATCTCACAGGGGCAAATCCATTCGCATTGAGTTATGACAAATTAATGGATGTAGCTTTCCTTTTGAGAAATTATCTGCCACACATGGTATCTTTCGGAATGTTTGCCCGTGTGACAGATATCAGGCAAAAGTCAGTGGAGGAGCTGAAGAACCTGAGACATCTCAAACTCGACAGCATCAACATCGGCATCGAAACAGCACACGACCCGACACTGGAGCGTATGAACAAGGGTTATCATGCTTCCGACATACTCGAACAGCTTTCAAAACTTGACGAGGCAGGCATCCGCTACAATGTGTTTTATCTCAACGGGCTCGGAGGCAAAGGCAACGGCGAGGCAAGCGCGATAGCCACCGCGGATGTACTGAACAAACTGCATCCCTGCATCATCAATATCGTTTCACTGACGATATTTCCCGAATCTCGATTATATCAGGAGGTATTGGACGGCACATACATAGAGGAACCAGAGATTGAGCGTCTGGTAGAGATGCGTACTCTTATCGATCGACTGAATATCAAGGTCAATCTGTTAGGACATCATATTTCCAATACGGTACCAATCACCGGAGCATTGCCGGATGACAAAACCGCAATTCTCCGTGAGTTTGACAAAGCGATAGCCCAGTTTCCGGAAAAGGAATTGAAAGCCTATCGGAACAGGATATGGCATCTGTGAAGATTTCGATCCTGCTTTCAGCCTGCTCATTTTGGGCAGGCTTCTTTTCGTTGGTACATCGACCATAGAATCAATTAATGGAATTTCAGGGTAATCCTATTTCTATGAGTGGGATGTGGATTGGCACGGAATTTGCAGGTAATAGAATTGTGTGATCAATAGGCACACAGCTAAAATTGAAACGGATTAATCCTGCGTTTGTTTAACTAAAATTATTAAATTGTGATGTCAATTACATTGGAAAATCTTGCTAAATTAGGAGCAAGTATGATTGTTGATGCCGAGGGCATGATGAGTAGCGCCTTGGAATCAATTGCAAAAAAATGCGCAGAAAGCGGGGCCAAGCTGTATATCAAAAATGCGCATAAGCTGATGTCTATCGCTCTAGAGAGTATTGCTAAGGCAGGTAAGGGGAATGTGACCTTCGATTTCTCGAACGATAAGAAAAAGTAGGTTCCTTCAAGTGTCGGTAATCAAAGAGGCTGTGTTCAAAATAGGCGATCCTCTGTTTTTCTCTGTCGATAATTTCCGGGAGCGCATCCTGCATACGAGGCGTTTTATAATGGCTTGACCGGATTCGATAAAGAGGAGTTCAAACGCTTCCACCGGTCTCACCCTACGCTGACCAATCAGGAAGCGATGTCGATGTTCAAGCTCAACCACGGACACTCCCAATGCATGGGAATGTCTCACGGATTATAGCCCCAACGCCACCGAGAGAGACTTCTCCTCCCTCGGTGGCTATATTTTATAATGCATCTACATTGCCGGATTGTATATTTTGAATAGAGCTTTGGATTTTTTCAATGGGCCAGTTCCACCATTGTATCTCCATAAGTTTCTGTATAACTTCCGGTGCGAATCTTTTACGAATCTCTTTCCCCGGAACACCGCCAACGATTGAATATGGCTCTACATCTTTGGTGACGACAGCTCTTGTACCGATAATCGCTCCGTCACCAATGCGGACTCCGGCCATGATGACTGCGTCATAGCCTATCCATACATCATTGCCAATCACAATATCGCCTTTGTTGTCCCACGCTGTGGCCACTTCTGATTTCGGCAAATTCCATTCCTCAAAGAACAAAGGGAAGGTATAGGTAGAAAGTGATTTAAGCGTATGGTCGGCGCAGTTGAAAATGAACTTTGCACCGCAGGCTATCGAACAGAACTTACCGATAATAAGCCTGTCATTATTTATCGGATAATGATAGAGGACATTGTTTTTCTCGAAGTCTCGTGGATCATTCACAAAATTGTTGTATATTGTGAAATCTCCGACCTCGATTGTCGGGCGCGTGACAATCGATTTCAGATACACCGTCTGTGTATCACCGGTTCTTGGATAAATCTTGTCGTTCTTCATTTTGGGATTATCAGCTTATACATAGTTGCTATATCCTCCGCTACCATCTCGAATTTTGACTTTTCAATCAAGATGTTCTGCCCCGTCATAATATAAGAGGGTATAATGCGTATCCCTTTATAGAAAATTTCGGTATTACGCAATTTGTAGGTTGATATACTTGGAACGGCATTTTTCCCGGATTCTTTCTTGCTGATGGTGTTGAACGCTTTTTTTGCAACATCCCCCATCAACATGATAACCTTAAGATTAGGAAACAATTGAATTTCACGTTCAAGAGCAGGCAGACTTTTTTCAATACTTTCCTTTGAAACAGCGTATTCCGATTTAGGAGTCTTGACAGCGTTTGTTATATAAATGCCGAGGTTCAATATATCATGAATGCTGTTTACCTCAATACCGGCATGTAGAAACAGAGGTATAGTAGTCGACATATATGCTGAATCGAGTTTTCCATAGAAATCATCGTCAGAATCAATAGGTACAACTTCGTTTATCATGATAGCCTGTATCGTTTCCGGCTCGACAATTACGTCATTAAACGTCAATTTTTTTGTATTTTCGGAAAATTGCTGCAACTCTGCCTTTACATTCATAATCTTATTCTTTTAAGGATAAAACTCATATTTTCGCCAAGATTGCGCATGTTTGCCATACCTTCATCATCATTTATGACATCTCCTACATTCTTGCCGTAAACCATATTCCAGTATGTTGAGCCAACAACAATCATCTCCTTATTGAGCATAAAATGGTTCATGGTATCGACAGTTGTCATTCCTCCGCCACGACGAACAGCTGCAACCGAAGCTCCGACCTTATGGTGAAGAAGTCCGGGATTGGTGGCGACAACGACACCGGCACGCTCCAGAAACGCTTTCATTTTGGCCGAAACGTCGGCGGAATAGACCGGGGAACCGAGTATGATGCCGTCGGCATCGACCATTCGGCTGAATATCTCCGCAAAACCGTCTTTGGTAAACACACAGTTACCTCGACCTTTGCAGGCGAAACATCCCCGGCATGGCTGAATCTCATAATCAGCCAACTGTATCAGCTCAGTCTCGATACCCTCTTTCTCCAGCTCATCAAATACCTTGCCGATAATGATAGCCGTGTTGCCCCCCATGTTTGTTCGTTTTCCTTGAGATATGTCCTTATAAAAGATTTCATCGCCTCTTGATCGGGAGTCGTAAGGACCTGCATCAGCGCGTCAACCTCTTCTATAGGCTTCTCCCACCAGCGCAATCGGAGAAGCAGCTCGATTGCCTCATCATCGAACCGTCGGCGCACCACCCTTGCCGGATTGCCTGCTGCAATGCAATAGGGTGGAATGTCAGTGGCAACGGTGGCGTTCGTCCCGATTATGGCGCCATCGCCAATATGCACTCCCGGCATTATGGTCACGTTCTGGCCTATCCACACGTCGTTTCCGACAACGGTGTCGCCTTTAAGCGGCAATTCATCCTTCACTGGCGCAATCATCCCTCCCCAGGAGCCGCCCATGATATAAAACGGATAGGTTGTGGCGCAATCCATCCTGTGGTTCGCGCCGTTCATTATGAAATTCACACCTCAGGCAATAGCGCAGAAATTGCCTATGATGAGCCTATCGCCAATGAAATCATAGAAATGAGTTACATGCTCCTCAAACCGGTCGGCTCCATCGACATCATCGTAATAAGTTTAGTCACCGATGATGATTCGCGGATTCTTTATCACATTCTTTATGTAGCACACGCTCGGAATAGCGGGATTAGGGAACACCGCATCTTTATCGGGAAACTTATTCATGACTTTTTTATGACAATTCATTTTACGGACGTAATGTCAGGCTCATGCCTTGTAGCTGCGCTTTATCTCGTCAATGGACTTGCCGCCTATGCCGAAATTCTCATCAGGCACTTCTTTGATTGTGACCGTGAAGAACTCCTCCGGGATATTGGTTATCTCCGAGGCTGTGGATGTAAGCCGTTCTATAAGCAGCCTTTTCTGTTCAGCGGTCAGCCTGCCGCTCTCCATCGATATATATGGCATGATAACGTTCTTTTGTCATGTTGTAGACATGCTCTGTTCGTCTGTCTCCGAGCGGAGACATGATATCGCTGTCGGTATGATGATATTCGAATCCGCACTTCTCGCAAACACGCTTCGATTTTAGATTCCCATCATAATATCTGCACCACACCCTCTTGAGACACAAATCATTGAAGCTCCGAGCCAGCAATGCACCTACAGCCTCAGGAATCAGACCCTCTCCCCAATACGGCTTGCCGAGCCAATAGCCAATCTCAGCCTCGTCATCTTTCACACCTGCGGCATTAAGGCTGTCTGCGAACATTATGCCGCAGCAACCGATAGGCTCGCCGCTACGCTTCAGCACAACTGCGTATGTTTCAGGAGCGGCAAAAACAGTCCTGATTATCTCAAGGCTGTTCTCCACAGAAACATGCGGTCTCCACCCTGCGATAGGTCCTATATCTGGATCGCTTGCATACTTATAGAGTATTCCGGCTTCCGATTCTTGCCATGGACGCAAAACCAATCTTTCAGTTTCAATCATAGCTGCAGCTTCTTCATGCAATCATCATAAAACATTGTCGGAGTAAACTCTATGATCTGATAGTCAGCGACACCATTGATGTTAAACGGATCCTGAGCGATGATGGCCTCCACTGCTGCGCGGCTCTCGCCCTTAATCATGATCACACCACCCACACGAGGTGACTGCGGCCCGGAAGCGATGAAATCCTCCAGGCGCTTATAGTACACGGCATATCCGCCATACCCCCAGTGCAGGATTTTCATGACCTTACGTGACCTTCCCACGAAAATATACACATCTCCATTCGAGGGATCCAGCCCTACCATCCTAACCTGACCGCTAAGGCAGTTGACGCCCATACGCATATCCGTCGGATGCTGCGACATGACGATGCGGTTGTTTTCATTCAGATTGAACATAGTGTTTTTGGTTGCAAAGTTCGCAAACTTAAACGCTATGTGAAAGTCGGCTCTTTTCGGACGGATACCTTCCCTCAATAAGCCGTGTAGGTCAGCGAGGTGTAGTAGTTGTTCAGGCCGGTGACCGAAGGACCATAACCATAAGAGAGGGTTATGTATCCCGTGTTGCCGCCGCCCCACCATGTGGCCGTGGGGCCGGAATTGGAATAAGAGATCTCGACAGGCGTGCCGTAGCTGGCCGTAAGCTGGTTGTACAGGCTGTAATACATGTTCTGGTCAGGCACGGCAGACCAGTTGTAGAACTGGATCCCGCTCATAAGGCCGTCGTTGTACTGGACTATCGCTTCGGGCCACAGATAGCCGAGCTGACGCACGTTGCTCAGGTAGATGGCGTCGTTGTAATAGCCGCTCACCGTGTACCCGGCGTTGTAGAGAGCGTTGATGCCCGCGTCGATAAACGAGCCGAAAGCCAGGCCGAGAATAGTGCCTATGGTAGGCACCGTGCGCACCACGCTCACGTAGCGGGGCACAGGGGGCACCCAGTAATTTATGCGATAAGGGCTCGGGAGCGGGGCGCCCCAGTAGCCTCCGCCCGGACGCGGCGGACGGTAGCCGGGGTTGCGGTAATTGTAATGCGGGCGCGAGACGTGCGACCAACTGCCCGGTCGCGGGACACTGCTGCCCCCCGGTCGGAAGCCTGGATGCCCCGGACGGTCAGGACGATGGCTCCCTACAGGGCCTCCATGCCCCGGACGGTCAGGACGGTTGTGATTGCCGCCAGGCTTCACAGCGGGGTTGCCGTTGTGGTTGCCGCCGTGATTCCCCCCGCCGGGACGGATGCCGTTGTCGCCCGGGCGGCCGCCATTGCCGTTGCCCGGACGGTTCTGCCCTCCGCCTGGGCGCGTGCCCGACTCCGGACGGTTGCCCCCCTGGTTGCCGGGACGCGTGTGCCCATTGCCCGACGGCCTTGTGGCCGGAGCAGCGGAACCGGGTCTGGACGCGGGGCGCGCGCTCCCGGACATATTGCCTGCCGATGCTCCCGGACGTGACACCGGAGAGCCTTGATACTGTTGTGGAGCGCGGTTGCCTGCCGCACCCTGGGAGCCTCCCGGACGCGATGAGCTGCCGCCGGGACGTGTCGTGGATCCTCCGGGGCGTGTGGAAGATGATGCGCGTGAGCCTTGCGTCTGGCGTGCCGCACCCCGGTGCTGCGCCTCCAGGGACAGCGGAGCCACAAGAGCCGCGCCGAGCATGGTCGGTATGAGTAGGCGTGTAAGTCTGTTCATAGTTTTGGTCACTTGAATGTTGTCAACTCTGTTTCAAAGACATCGGTCACCAAACGGTGGCCATGTCTTATATGATAGACAAAAATCAGCGAGATAAGTTTAAATGCGGATGTTGGCGTCTCCCCATGCGCCCGGGGCACACCGGTCATAGCGGATGGCAATGAAGGGATATGGGAGAGTCCGTCACAGGGAAGAGCACGCAGGTTGCTGCGGCGAGGTGAGGCGGCAGAGATGGATTTAAGAAAATTTAACACAAGATTTTAACATTTATTTTATTGCATATATATGCAAGAAGCGGAGAATGGAGGATAAAGATGAATATTACATGAAAAAGAGAGGAGTGTGTATGCAAAAATAGAAGAGGGGCAAAGTCCAAGAAATGTTAAATTCGTGAAATTGTGTTGCATATCCAAAATTTTATACTAACTTTGCGATAATTTAAATCCTATTAAGGGAACTTAACACCGGAATCTATCGCCATCGAATCACACTACCTGAGGCTCCAAAGGGAGCATCAAACCATTGACAACCAATTGCTTAGGCTGCTTAAACGGCCTTATGCCGCAGATATGTGTGATGTAGATCCAGGCAGGGACACGGGGATTGTGCCCTTATGAAGTTTTAACAGATTGGGGCTGGGGCTCTTTAGTGACAGGCACTCTGAAGGACGCCGCCGACAACCGACATATCGACAACAAAAGGCACATGCGCCACGACCGTCTGTGCCGCGAAACCCGAAAGACAAGGGGTGACGGAACCCTGCGACCCGGCCCAGCCCGGAGGCGCTGCGACTCCAGACCCGCTCCTCACGACTGAAAAGAAACTAAATATCACTAAATTATTTCAAGTATGAGAAAACTGTTTTTAACCTCAATGGCTGTTGCCGCTGTGGTATGCGCCGCCCAAGTGCAGGCGCGCACCGTGAGCGGTATCGTCGTTGATGCCGGGACCGGTGAGGAAATCATCGGCGCGACAGTGATGCCGATAGGCGGCGGCACCGGAGTCGCCACTGACTTTGACGGCAAGTTCACTCTCAACGTTCCCGACAACGTAAAGACGGCCCGCATAAGCGCCGTAGGCTACAAGGAGCAAGTGCTGAACCTCACATCCAGCATGCGCGTGGAGATGGCCTCCACAACCGCCACCCTGGACGATGTGGTTGTGATCGGTTACGGCACCGCCACCAAGGAGTCCCTGACCGGCTCCGTGACAGTGGTCGGAGCCAAAGAGATAGA
Source organism: uncultured Bacteroidales bacterium (assembly GCA_900552315.1). Lineage (GTDB taxonomy): Bacteria > Bacteroidota > Bacteroidia > Bacteroidales > Muribaculaceae > Lepagella. The sequence goes on from URZM01000041.1 coordinate 8,647, forward strand.
AGACCGTCCCGTGACCAACGTGGTCAACGCCCTCGAAGGCAACTCCCCCGGCGTGCAGGTGAACTCCACCACGGGTGCCCCCGGCTCCTCGCCCTCCATCATAATCCGAGGCAACGGCTCGCTCACGGGCGGCGGACAGCCTCAGCTTGTAGTGGACGGTATCATCTACAGCGGCGACCTCGCTGACATCAACCCCGCCGACGTGGAGTCCATGACAGTGCTCAAGGACGCCGCATCCTGCGCCATCTACGGTGTGCGCGGCGCAAACGGCGTGATTCTCATAACCACCAAGAAAGCGAAGAACAAAGGCAACGTGGAGGTCACCCTCCAGGTACGCGAGGGTATGTACACCCGCGGACTGCCTGAATACAACACCCTCTCCACCGACGAGTGGATGGAGGTAATGCTCCAGTCCAAGGCCAACGAGCTGATGGCCACTGCTCCAGCACGCTACCCTGACCGCGCCACGGCCAACAAGTACCTGCAGTCGCAGTTCATAGACGGTTATCTCCAGGGACAGAACATCTACAACGCCCCGTCCGACCAGGTGTTCGACGAGAACGGACACGTGGTGGCCTCCGTGCTGCCCGGCTACACGGACCTCGACTGGTGGGACGCGGTATCCCGCACGGGTCTGCGCCAGGAATATAACCTCAATCTCGCCGCAGCCGCCGACAAGTACAACGTGTTCGCGTCGATAGGCTACCTCAACGAGAAAGGCTATATGCGTAAATCCGATTTCGAGCGCTTCAACGGCCGCTTCAACATCAATTTCGAGCCCACAAGCTACCTGCGCGCAGGCATGAACCTGAACGCGTCCTACCAGACAAATTCAGGCAACTCCAGCTCCGGCACCGCAAATACGGTGAATCCCTTCTTCACACAATTCTACGCTCCCATATTCCCCTACTACGAGCATGACGCCGAGGGCAACATCGTGTATGACGAGAACGGCAACCCGCAGTGGAACATGCGCGGCCTCTTCAACAACCGCAACGTGGCATACGAAATGCGCAAGAACCGTTTGGAGGCAACCGGTTCGGTAATAGACGCAAACGTGTACGCCACCGCCGTGCTCCCCTACGGTTTCGATTTCACCGTCCGCGGAAGCATGTACCGCACGTTCTCCCACAGCTCCAACTACACCAACAAGTGGCTTGGCGACGGTTTCCCTGACGGCAGACTCGTGGACGGAAGTTCCGAGGGCCGCACACACACCTTCATGCAGAACCTGAACTGGCGCCACTCCTACGGCAACGACGTGCTGACACACACCATAGACGTTGTGCTCGGCCATGAGAACACGCAGCTCTATTCCGCCAGCCAGAGTTTCAACGTGTACGGACAGATATATGACGACTACTATGCCGCCAACAATTTCACCAACGTCCAGGGAACCCCCTCAGGCAGCTACGGCGAAGCCCGCATGGAGTCTTATCTGGGTCGCGCACGCTACAACCTGAATGACACATATTTCGCTGAGGCTTCTATCCGCCGTGACGGTTCCGACCGCTTCGACAAGGACAAGCGCTGGGGTACCTTCTGGAGTGTGGGTGCAAGCTGGATCTTCTCGAAAGAGAAATTCATGCACAGCCTCAACTGGGTCAACTACGCCAAGCTGCGCTTCTCCTACGGTTCCGTGGGTGACTACACCAACGCTCCCTCATTGGCATACGCATCACTGTATTCATCTACAACATACTCCAACGAGGCTCTCCTGGTACGCTCCTCCATAGGCAACCCGTCACTCGGATGGGAGGCACAGCAGACCCTCGACATAGCCTTGGAAGGCGCCCTGTTCAACAACAGGCTCAATTTCTCTATCGGCTATTTCGACAAGTCGTCGGACGACCTGATATATGACGTGATGACCCCCCGTTCCCTGGGCTGGATGCCGCTTGTAGGCAGTCCGCTGACCATACCGACAAACATTGGCAAGATCTCCAACAGAGGATGGGAGATATCGCTGAACGGCACCATCATGCGTAACGAGGATTTCAACTGGACCGCATCCTTGGACATGACGTTCATCAAGAACAAGATCCTGCGTCTGCCCCGTGGCAACAAGGACGTGAACAACGGCTACCAGCGCTGGAGCGTGGGCCGGTCCAAATACTCTTGGTATCTGCCCACATTCATCGGTGTGGACCAAATGACGGGTAAATCCCTGTACGCTTTCGAGAAAGACGAGTTCTTCTACTATTACAAAGGAATCTCGGACATGTACAGCGACGAGGACCTCGAGGACCTCTGGGCTGAAGAGGTAGCCAACGCCGCCAGCAGCACGGTAGAGATCAACGGCAAGAAATACGTGACCGACTCACAGTACGCCACCAAAGCATGGCATGGCACAAGCCAGCCTGTGGTATACGGCTCATTCGGCTCGCAATTCTCATGGAAGAACCTGAATTTCGGCTTCCTGTTCACTTACAGTCTGGGCGGAAAGGTACTCGACGCCTACTACAGTAGGCTCATGTCCGTGAACGCCAACACAGAGCAGTATCACAAGGACGTCCTCAAGGCTTGGACCGGAGTGCCCGAAGGCATGACAGCCGACAGCCCCAACCGCATCGATCCCGACGGCGTGCCCATCAATTTCGCTCAGGACTCTCAGAAGAACAACGCTACGTCTACACGATTCCTGACCGACGCGTCCTGGCTGGTGCTCAAGAACCTCAACATCAGCTACACGCTGCCCGAACAGTGGACAAAGGCTATCCAGCTGCAGAGCCTCAACATAGGCTTCTCCGTGGACAATCTGTTCACCGTAGCCGGTCGCAAGGGTCTGAACCCGCAGATGACATATTCCGGCCAGCAGAGCAGCGACTCCCCCGGATACATGACAAACCGTGTGTTCTCTTTCCAGCTCACGGCTCGATTCTGACCGGGACGCAAGTTTCAGGACTAAAGGAAAAAACAGTTTAACCACCAAGAGTAAATAAAATGAATCTCAAGAATAAAATCAAAAACAGCGCGATACTCGGTGTCTCCGCCCTGATGATGACAGGATGCGCGAGCGACTACCTGGACACGCCCTACCATGGTGTCACGACCTCCTCCGATATCGCTAAGACGACTGAGAACGCGCGTGCGACTATGCTCACACTCGCCGCAGGCATGGGACGCTACTGGGCAATTGACGGAGACCCGCAGCTGGGTCCCGCCCAGGCTCTCAATCAAGGAGAGGTTGGCATGGGGTACTATTTCGGCGAAGTCCCCGGCCAGGATTGCTATGTCAATTTTATCTACGACGTGGCTCCGTCCTGGACCATCTTCTACAACCAGGACCCGGGCATGATCAACTCCGGAGGCTATGTGTGGCAGACCCCCATGTGGATGTACTGCTACGCCAACATAGCCCAGGCAAACGAGCTCCTCTATTACATAGACGGAGCCGAGGGCTCGGAGGAGATGCGCGAGTACACCAAAGCACAGACCTACACCCTGAGGGCGCATTTCTACTACAGGCTGCTCCAGATGTACGGCCCGCGCTGGGAAGATTCCAACAACGGAGAGAAGCTCTGCTCGGTAGTCATGCGCACAGGCATCGACGAGCCGCAGGACAAGGCCGTAAGCCCCATGAACGACATCCTTGACCTCATCTACTCCGACCTGGACAACGCCATAGACTGCTTCAGCCGCGGCGGTACATACGACAGGACACAGACCTACGAGCCCGACCTGAACATAGCATACGGCGTGTACGCACGTGTGGCCGCCCTCAAGCATGACTGGGAGAAATGCCGCGAGATGGCCAACAAGGCACGCCAGGGCTATCGTCCGGCCACCACAGCCGAGGCAATGAGCGGATACAGCTCGTTCAACCAACATGAGTGGATGTGGTCTCCGTCGTTCAACGATGTGGACAACGCCATCTATGGAAACTGGAGCACATTCATGTGCTGCAACACATACGCAGCCATCAACGACCGTTACACCAACTCCATCAATATCACGCTCTACCGTCAGATACCCGAGACCGACGCACGCCGTGAATGGTGGCTGACAGTGGACAAGCTCTCCGGAGTAAACATGAACATGGCATACAGCTCACGCGGCGTGAACTCAGTCAACCAGCAGTTCACCGCTGCGGCACTGGTCCGCGCGGCCCGCACATGGCTTGACGACCACCAGACCAAATATGGCATACCGGGCGAGAAGGCATACAGCGGTACAGGGTCCGGCGTAGACTGCACATCCGTGATACGCGACGGCGCCCAAGTCAAGTTCTGGGCCAACGGCCTGATCGGCTCACCGACACGTGCCAACGTACCTTACATGCGCGCCACAGAAATGTATCTGCTCGAAGCCGAGGCTTGCGCAGAACTCGGCCTCACATCCGAGGCACAGGCTCTCCTTCAGGAGGTGAACCGTCCGCACAACCCCGAATACACCTGCACGGCCAGCGGCCAGGCCCTTATTGACGAGGTGCGCCTGTATCGCCGCGTAGAACTTTGGGGCGAAGGCTTCAACTGGTACGACCTGAAGCGCTGGAACCTTCCCTTGAAGCGTGAGGCTTGGGTGGAAGGCGACACCAAGTCCGGCAATATACCCGAAGCACTCGGCGTGGAAGTGCCCGCTACCCGCAACAACGGCTGGCGTTACGGCATCCCCAACGGAGAACGTTCATACAACATGCTCATCACAAGCTCCATACCGGGCGAAGTGGTAGACGGAAAGAACTGAACCAGCTCATAAGCAAAAAAGGGAGGGTGTATCAGAATTCTGGTGCACCCTCTTTTCATGCCCATTCATAACCTGCTGAAAAACATAAGTAACCATCCGGAGAGAAAACGGGAAGGTTCGGGGAGGTGAAACGAGAAGGTGAAACGGGAAACGGATTGATTTTCTGAAGATTTTGAGAAAGACAATGGTAATGTCAGGATTTTTTGTTACCTTTGCAGCGCCGTTGGCGTAAGCGCCGGGGCACGAGACTTACAAACATATTCATCAACCCGGTTTTCCCGGCTGCAAGGATGTTTTAAGAAGCTGTATGTCACCACATACCGCAGCACGCTCCCGGCAGCACAGGGCAAGCCACATTCCGAAAAATTCGTTTTCTTAAATGAGCGAACTTAAAAACACCCCCATCGAGGATTTCGATTGGGATGCCTATGAGAAGGGCGAAACTGCGGGCGAGAAGAGCCGCGAGGAGCTGACCAAAAGCTATGACGAGACTCTGAACACCGTAAAAGACAAGGACGTAACCGAAGGTACCGTGATCGCGATCAACAAGCGCGAGGTTGTGGTTAACATCGGCTACAAATCTGATGGCGTAATCTCCATCAGCGAGTTCCGCTACAATCCTGACCTGAAGGTCGGCGACAAGGTGGAGGTCTATATCGAGAATCAGGAGGACAAGAAGGGACAGCTGGTGCTCTCGCACCGCAAGGCATGCGCTTCCCGCAGCTGGGAGCGCGTGAACAAGGCTCTGGAGAACGACGAGGTTATCACCGGTTACGTCAAATGCCGCACCAAGGGCGGCATGATTGTGGACGTGTTCGGCATCGAGGCGTTCCTGCCCGGCTCGCAGATCGACGTGAAGCCGA
>URZM01000042.1 GCA_900552315.1 uncultured Bacteroidales bacterium
GGATCAAACTCTTCGTTGTTGTTATATATTGCTATATATTTCCATTTTTAGTCTGCCCGGCCAGGGATACCTGATTCTCCCGGAGCCGCTCGCGGCCCCTGAATCGACGGGAGACTTCCGTCTCCTTGTTTCGTCTCGCTGACTTGTCTTGTCTGTCGCAGCCTTGTCAATGTCCTCTCTCGCTCAACCGGAACCGCCCTGGGGCCGTTCCCGTTTTGCGAGTGCAAAGTTACGGCCTTTTTCTACATTGACCAAATTTTTTGACGAAAAATTTTGAACATTTCTCAAACATCACCGGAAAATAATTGAAAACCAGCATGTTGAAAAATACATTTTTTACAAGTCCAATACCCTCTCAAATCGATTTTCTATCGGATTATGCGCCACATGACCCTTTCCGAGATTATGTCGTGTCGTGTTTCATGCACCTCTCGCACGGTTTTAAGGTAAGGATTTTGACGTAAACAAAAATGTGCGCCCTGTTTCCGGGGCGCACACCAAGTAAGTCTGTGTATCAATCGCGAACCGTTATCGGTAATCTTTCAGCAGGGCCTTGAGCTGTGTGCGGGTAGTGAAGATGCGGCTCTTCACGGTTCCGAGGGGAAGGTCGAGCATCTTCGCAATCTCCTCATACTTGTATCCGGCCACGTGCATCTGGAACGGCTTGGAGAAATCAGAGGGGATGCGTGCTATGAGTTCGGAAATCTCACTCACCGCGTACATGCCGTCGGGAGTCTCGGGCGCAGTCCTTGTGTCGCTCACATGGAATATCGTGTCGGAGGTGTCGAGAACCGTGCTCTCGCGCACGCTCCTGCGATAGTTGTTGATAAAGATGTTGCGCATGATGGTGAAGATCCATCCCTTGAAATTGACGTTCTCGGCGAATTTGCCCTCGGAGTCAAGAGCTTTCAGGGTGGTGTCCTGCACCAAGTCCGATGCGCGGTCTTTGTCCATAGTGAGTTTGAATGCAAAGTTCATGAGGTTGGTCTGCATTCCTATCACGTCATCTTTAAAGGACTTTCTTGTCATTTAATTGTCAGTTCGAAGGAGCTTGCATTAGCAAGCGAGTAATTAATAAGCGGCCAGCGGCCAATGTCAATTGAATGTTCCCACGGCAGCGTGAATCAAGCCTTTGTGGGTCAGTCAGTTTCAGTGTTCAGCGTTCCGAAAGGGAACTCCTTTACACGTACAAAGTTATTATAATTTTTTGAATTGGCAAACGTTCCGTGATTTTTTCTGCAAAAAATCTCAATCCTTGGTTTGCTGTGGAAGGACCTTAAGGCTGACCAGCTCTATCTTCGCCCCCGAGGTTTTGAGAATCCGGAACGAGAAATGGCTTATGTCGAATGTGTCGCCCGGGGCAGGAAGCGCTTCGAGGTTATGCAGTATGTATCCGGCAATGGTCTGATAATCTTCTGATTCGCGCAGGTCCAGGCCAAATTGCTCATTCACCGCCTCTATTTCGGCGCGTCCCGAAAGCTCGTAGGTATCGGGCGATGTCCGGCGGGCTATAAGGGTGTCACGGTCATGCTCATCCTGGATTTCGCCGAAAATCTCCTCTACAAGGTCCTCAAGGGTTACGAGCCCGGCAGTGCCTCCGAATTCGTCGACGACAATGGCCATGGACTTTTTCTCCGACAGGAGCCGACGCATCATCTTGTTGGCCAGCATGGTCTCGGGAGTGAAAACCACGGGTTTTATACATTCCCGCCATTCGACATCCGGGGTAAACAGCTCGGAGACGTGGATATATCCCTTGACATCATCTATATCACCGTCATAGACCACAATCTTGGAGAGACCTGTGGCAATGAATTTACGCAATAGTTCCGCACGCGTGGTGCCATGGATATTGACAGCTATTATCTCGTTTCGCGGAATCATGCAGTCATGGATATGCGTGTCCTTGAAATCTATGGCATTCCTGAAAATCTTGACCTCGTTCTCTACCGCTTCTCCGACCGGCTTATCGTCCATGGCCTGCTGTATGTAATCGTCTATCTGGTCAATGGTGAGCCTGGATGTGTCCTCTTTGGGGGAGGAGATTCCGAACACCTTCATAAGCAGGGAGGACAGAGAAGAGGTGAACAGGGAGATGGGATACAGCACTATATATATAATATAGAGAGGCAGCGCGAAGAGCTTGAGCATCAGGTTGGGGTTGATGCGGAAGACGGTCTTGGGCAGGAACTCTCCCATGACCAGAATTATGAACGTGGATATCAGGGTGTTGGCCACGAGGACAAAAGCCTCGGAGGGGAACAGGGACTCGAGCCACGGGTTTATAAGCACCGAAATGGTGATACCGTATATGACAAGCACGATGTTGTTGCCGACCAGCAGGGAGGATATGAACATGTCCTGATGGCGCGTGAAGCCGGAGATTATACGTGATATGAGTCCCCCCTTGGACGCGTCTATCCCTATGCGCACCTTGCTTGACTGCACGTAAGCTATCTCGGTGCCGGAGAACAGCGCTGAGAGGAGAATCGCCACGAGTGTGAGTACTATAGCTAAAACCGGTGAGAGTTGCATATTGGTGAGAGTTGCTTATTTCTGTATGTTTTCACAAGTCTTGCTGCCCTTGGCGAGCGGCTACGGTGGCCGCCACCTGCGGATCGGCGAGCATGGATGGGTCGACACCCTCGGGCAAGGCGGCCGACATGGCGCCCCCACCACCCGCGCCAGGGAATTTATCCTTGTTGTATGGAAGCACCGCTGTCGGGCGCCTCAGCTCATAGGACTCCAGGGTGCCGCGCGAATTGGTATAGCCCACGAAGCCATAGCCTTCTATAATCTTGTCTGGCTGCTCTATGTGGATAAACGAATCGGAATATACCTTTTGTTCGCGTTGGTCCCAGACGAGCTGCGGGGTGAGAATCAGCAGCTCGGGGCTTTCGTTGAACTCCACGTTGCCGTACAGGTGCCATCGCTGCGTCAGGCGGTTGTTGACCGCAGAGTCGGCGGCGACGGTAAAGACGATGTTGTATTGCGGGTCGAATTTCTCGAGATACGGGCCTTGGGGCAGTATCCACAGGGGGGTGTCGACGTTGTCATATACATACCAGACAGGGCATACCATGCGGTATTGCGGCACCCCGGAGTCTGAGATTATGGTCATGACGTTGTGCGTGGTCATTGTGGGCATGGCTTTGGGATTGATCTTGTCCGCCACGCTCAAAGGATCTTCCTGGCGACAGGCCGACATGGCGGCCAACAGCAGCAGCCCGAGCCCAGCCATCCTCATGGGATTCCCTCCGGGTATGTCTCTCCTACATCCCATAACACTCAGAAATCAAAAGGTCTGACAGTGGGAATCACTTGATTTTTCGCTTGAAGAACCAAAGCTCGTTGAAATTCAGACCCAGGGTAATATTGAAATAGTCCTCCTTGATAAGTGTCTGGGGAGAAGCCTGGCGGCGCTTCCATTCAAATCCGAGGTTCACCACTGTCTTCCCCTCTATGGTCGGGAACCCGAAACCGCAAGCGAGAGTAAACTCACGCAGGGAGTTGTCCCCTATCTTGATATAGTCCCTGGCATAATTAGCTCCTATACGATAAGCAATACGCTGCACATAGTTTCCCCTGAGCTTGGGCACGAACTCAGCGCCGAGGGCGAAGCGCAGCCGGTCGTTGAACTGCTGCGAGAGCACCACCGTCTGGCCCAAATCATCTTTCAAAGCGGGGAAGGCGGCCTTTGACCAGTTCTGCCAGGAGAAATCGGCCTCCACCATGACACGCGAGGTGCGCTCGCGAGTGAAATTCACACCGGCTCCGATGGCCGTGGGCCTGTAATATCTTCCGCCAAGCTTGGTGTAGCCTACCGTGTCAGCGGCCGTTTCGGCCGTTATGTCCCAGAAAGCGGCCCAGGTCTTTCCATGCAACGATTTCTTGGGGGTGTACGTCACGCCGAAAGTCAGTCGGTTGAAGCGGGACAGCTTGGCGGTGTACTGCGCACCGAGGGTGACGTTGAAATCGCGCACCTGCATCACGTGTTCGAAAAGCGTCTGGTTGCCTGTGGAGGTATAGGCATACGTGTCATTGATGACGTTTCCGAAATCATAAGACACGTTGGCACCCACCGAAAAGCCCATGAACTTGCCGGCCACACCTGCATACAGCTGGGTGATTCCTCCGGTGCCCTGGTTGGAAAGCGAGCCGTGCATGATCTCGTCGCCGAAAGAGTATCCCACCGAACTGAACGGAATCAGGCCTATCGACATACCCATGTATTTGGACAGGGGGAACTGCATGGTCACATAGTCGAGGCCTCCGCCCACTCCGTGCCCCTTTTCCGATACCCCGGCAGGAGTGACGTCCTTTCGCCAGTTCATACATACGTCCGCCCCTATGTCCCAAAGGAAGGTCAAGGAGTCTATGGAGGCGTAGGAAGCAGGGTTCATGGCGTTAATCTGACGGCCGCTCTGCAAGGCATACCCGATACCGCCCATCTGTCGCTGCATGGATGTGGCGCCATCGCGCAATACCCCGTATCCATACATGGAATAAGGAGAGGTGGTGTTCTGCGCCTCCAGGACGCCGACCGAAATCAGAGCCACGACTAAGGCGGCCAATATACGTCTATACATATCCATTGTGTTTCAATATGCTTATTAGGCCCACGGACACGAGGTCCGCATGGCAAATGGTTTCAACAGGGAGCAGAGGGAGGAGCAGGGGCGCGTCTCCGCCGGTGAGAATGAGCCGGGCATCGCGAGCCCGGAGCCTGACACGATCAAAGGCGGCGACAATCTCGGCCACCGTGCCACGCACCGCGCCGGAGCGCAGGGCGGTGTCCGTGTCGGTGCCGAACTCGGGGAGCGGACCTGAGGGGGAGACCTGGGGCAGAGCCGCCGTGTATGCGTGCAACGCTTTCAGCCTCATGGATACTCCGGCGGATATGTTTCCACCGGCAAATGCGGCGTCCTCCACCAAGTCGAGAGTGAGAGCCGTGCCTGCGTCGGCCACAAGCAGGGATGAGCCGGGATATAGGGCGGCGGCTCCGCATGCGGCGGCCACACGGTCGGCTCCCAATGTGCGTGGAGTGGCATAACGTACCGCCAAAGGCACAGGGGTGTCCGCCGTAAGCCATAACAGGCCGGCAGGGAGCATCATGCGCAGCGTCTCCATCAGCCGGGCGTCGACATGGGAAACGCTGCATACGGCCCCGCACTCCACGCTGTGGGCAGAGACCAGAGTGGCGAGCGTATCGATGTCCGGCACCGGCATGCTCACGGCGCACAGTTGTTCACCAGAGTCCATGAGGACCTTGGCCTTGACACTGGTGTTGCCCTGATCTATGGTGAGAATAGCTGCCACCCTGCTCCGGTTCACGCTTTGGGTACAGAGTCCTGACGGGCCTCCTTTTTCTGACGGAAATAAATCATCCAGGCCGCCACGAGCTGGAGCACGGCTCCGGCCAGCGCGAACAGGATGGTGTCCTTGAGTATGGTGAGCGGACCTGCGGTGGCTATGCCCCCGTATTTGTGTTCGTTGTAGAACCAGAAGAACGCCGCCACGCCGAAGCACGCCCCGGCCCAGAACTCTATCCTGCGCAGGCGGCGCAGGCGCAAGCTCTCCGAGGGGGCGCCTACATTGACACAACGCGCGCCCCAGAAGAGGAGAGCGCCTGCGGCGAACACCCATTTGAACAATGGGAGGCGGTCCACACTAAGGAGATTCAGCAGAGGCAGAAACATGCCCACGGCTATCAGGAGCATGCCCACGGAGGCCAAGGTCTCGGCCGTCTTGCGTCGTCCGGCCGTCTTGTCGGGTCCGGGGGCCGATGTATGCTGTTTCATCGTTTTCATATCATCATGTCTTTGCACATGTCATTTCACCAGATAGACATCTTCAGTGGGCCGCTGCATGCCGTAGTTCTCACGAGCCACTTTCTCAAGGTCCTCGGCATGAGTCTGGAGACGCTGGCGCGCTGTCTTGTAATACGAAGCGCTGTCCTTGGCGGCGGCGATGCCGGCCTTCAAGGATGCGATTTCCTTGTCGAGCTCACGGGAGCGCGTGATGCTTGTCTCCTCGTTGAGGAACAGCAACGCAATCACCGCGCCGGCCACCAGGAGCACCGAGAGATGCGACTGGCGCCGGAGCCACAAATTGAATCTGCTGAATCTCCTGCCCATAAAGATGGATAAAATATGTGTGCAAAATTAGTGAAAAGAAACCGAAAAAGCAAAAGGGGCAACGGCAATATCCGTGAAATCCGTTCCTGGGCAAGCCTATAATGTGCTATAAAGAGTTAAAAAATACTGAAAATGATTAAACGCACCGCACATTCCTGTTTGGCGTGTCGTTTGAACAAAGGAAGCCCGTTGATTACAAACCCTCTGATTATAAATATACTATGATCAACACCTCGTTCAAGCAAAAAGTGCTTGCCATGCAAGACTACCTCATGAATTTCGCCTGCATGCTCACCTCCGACCGCGACGAGGCACGCGACCTGCTGCAAGACACCACGCTGAAAGTGCTCGACAACGAGAGCAAGTATGTGGAGAACATCAATTTCAAGGGGTGGATGTCCACCATCATGCGCAACATCTTCATAAACAATTACCGAAAACGCAAACGTCAGCCCACCATGGTTGACCATACGGATGACCTGTACCACATAAACCTCTCGGAGGCGGCCGTGCGCGACACGCCTGAAGACACCTATTCCACAAAAGAGATACTTGAAATACTGGCGACATTCAGCGACGCATACCGAGTGCCCTTCGTGATGCATGTGGAGGGTTACAAGTATGTGGAAATCTCAGAACACATGGAGCTGCCTGTGGGGACGGTCAAGAGCCGCATCTTCTTCGCCCGGCGCCGTCTTCGCGCCCTGCTGGCCGGGTACCGCGACTGATGTGTCGCCTCAGGTGTGTCTTGCCTGAACGGGGCCTGAGACTGCGGCGCGAAAATACGCGAGCGATTATTTTTGATTTTATTTGGGATTGTTGATAAATTTCACTAACTTTGCGAATGAGTGTGAAATAAACTACATCTACCAACTAAAACCTTTGGTTATGAGAACAGACAATCCCACCCGAAAAACACCCCTCCGCAGGCTGACACTCGCTCTGAGCGCGGTTCTTTGCCTCGCTTGCGCGTCTTTCGCCATGCAGCTCCAACGGCAGGCGCTGCACGGCAGACCGCTCACATCGGCGACCTCCGTGAGCCAGCCTACACTTATCGAGAAGCAGATGCTCGACTCCCGCAAGTATGACCCGAGCCGGGAGATCTCCGTGCAGTCGCCCTTGCCGGCACGCCGCCCCTCCCTCAGAGAAGTGGCGTCGGCCGAGGTGCCGGAGGTAGACATCTACGCCTCCATCCTCGAGGACAACAAGGGCACCACCATGGGCCTCTACTCCATTCCCTCCACCGGAGGTGAGTTCACGCGCATCACCTACGGGCCCTTCGCCCAGAACGGCGGCGTGTACCAAGACGGGTATTTCTTCTACTCCTTTGCCGACACCTATTACGGCATGATGGTCTACTACTCCTTCCTCTACGACGGGAACAAGAAGAACTGGCCCGAGGTGAAAGGAGGCGAGCAGAACGACGCGAGCCTGTGCGCGAGCGCCATGGCCAACAATCCTGTGGACAACACGGTGTACGGCTGCTTCTACACTCCCGACGCCAAAGGCTATGAGTTGGGCACTCTCGACATCCAGGCCTTCACTCGCACCACCATCTGCCCGCTGACGGGCGCGTGGAGCGCTTGCGGCTTCACCTCGGACGGTACCCTTTACGCTATCCTCAACAACGGCGACCTCGCTAAAGTGAGCCTCACGGACGGCAGCACACAGAGAGTGGGAGCCACCGGGCTGCCGATAGGAGGGCCTACGTCCGGCACCATAGACTACCGCACCGACACGTTCTTCTACGCCACCAACGCCGACGGTGACCATGCCATGTACGTCATAGACCTGCAGACGGCGCAGCCCACAAAGCTGTATGACCTGCCCAATGAGGCCAAGCTGGGCGGCATGTTCATAAAATATCCCAATGTGGAAGCGGGCGCGCCGGCCTCTGTGAGCGACCTGGAGCTGAATTTCACCGACGCGTCTCTGGAGGGCAGCGTGGAGTTCACCGCGCCGTCCACCACATTTGGCGGCGACCCACTGAGCGGCACGCTCACCTATGAGGTAAGCGCCAACGACAATGTGGTGGCCTCGGGCAACTGCAACGCGGGGCAGCACGCCTCGGCTCCGGTCAGCCTCAACTCAGCCGGGAACTATTCGTTCACCGTACGCGTGAAAAACGCCGTCGGCTCCTCTGACCCGGTGAAGAAGACCCGGTGGATAGGCTACGACATCCCCGCCTCGCCTCGGGAAGTCACCCTCACCATAACGGGCGACGACGCCTCTCTGAGCTGGGAGGGCGTCACTGCCGGGGCACACGGCGGTTACATAAACCCGGCAGAGGTGACGTATTCCGTGACACGCCAGCCGCAGGGAGTGGAGGTGTCCAACGGCCAACGGGGCACCACATACTCCGAGACGCTGCCCGACCTGGGCGCGACCATGGCCATCTATTATGAGGTGAAGGCCCATGCCGGAGGGAACGTCTCAGAGACGGCCTCCTCCAATCCGGTGAACCACGGCCATATCACGCCGCCCTATTCGGAGACCTTCGACAACGCCAACGTCATGAACACGTTCACCGTGGTCGACGCCAACAGGGACGGCTGCACCTGGAGCTTCAACTACGACAAGGTACAGGCCAAGTTCAGCAATACACTGGAGATGGACGACTGGCTCATCACATCCCCGATAGCCTTTGAGCAGGGCAAGCTCTATGACCTGACCCTGGACGTGCGCGCGCACAACACGGAGTATGTGCCCGAGCGCTTCGAGGTGAGACTCGGAAACGCCGCCGCGCCGGAGGCCATGACAGCGGTCATCATAGGCCCCACCGACGTGACCTCGAAAGACTACACGCGATACACGGGCCGCATAAACGTGCCTGCGGACGGCGACTACTACATAGGTATCCACGGCATCAGTCCTGCCGACAAGTATTACATGTATGTGGACAACCTGGCCATAAGCGCCCCGTACCAGGGAGACACCCCCGGCGAGGCGACCGACTTCAAGGTGACCCCGGACTATGACGGGCGCATCCGAGGCACAGTGTCGTTCAAGGCACCGTCCATCTCATCTAACGGCAATCCACTCACCGAGCCTATGAGCATAACTGTGAGCCGCAATGACCAGACCGTGCACACCTTCGGCGGCATCCTTCCCGGTGCGGAGTGCAGCTTCGAGGATATCGCCTCCGAGATAGGCGAGTACCGCTACACCGTCGTGGCCACGAACACTTACGGCGCCGGCAGCATCATGGCCGCCACGGGGCGCCTGGGAGTGAACCTCGCCCCCGCGCCCCTGCGCCCGACAATCACGGAGACCGAGGAAGGCACCGTGAAGCTGACATGGGAAAGCCCGGCCAAGGACATAAACGGTAACCCTCTCAATCCCTCGGCCATACGCTACGCCATCCTCGACCGCACGGGCCAGAACGTCCTGGCCGAGAACCTGGCCAAGACCGAGTTCACATTCGAGGTTCTGGAACCCGGCAGCGGGCGGCAGCACTTCGTGTTCTACTACATCCTGCCGCAGACCGACGCCGGAGTCAACTATGACGACTACGTCTACACCGACCAGATACCCGTGGGCACTCCCTACGCCTATCCTTTCGCCGAATCCTTCTCCGGAGGGAAAGCGGCACAGGCCTGGGCCATCACACGCCTTGAGGGCACAGACGGCTCCTGGGGCATAGGGCCGGCCTCCCAGCAGCCTGCGGCCTCTCCGCAAGACGATGACGGCGGACTGGCGGCGTTCATGCCCACCAAGGCCGGCGACGAGGCCCTGTTCCATTCCGGCAAGATAACGGTGCCCGCCTCGGCGCGTGACCCGCAGCTCTCGTTCTGGTATTTCGGGGTCGACGGACTCGACGACCGTCTGGACGTGATGGTGGCCGACGAGGCCACCGGGGAGTTCTCCACCATAGGCTCTCGCACATTAGGACAAGAGGGAGCGGGATGGCACCGGGTGGTGATACCCCTGTCCGACTACAAGGGCAGGACCATACGCGTCGGTTTCTACGGCGTGTGCACCTCCTACTCGGCGCTGGGCGTGATAGACAACGTCAAAGTGACCGACGTGCTGGAGGGCAACCTGCGCGTCACCGGCCTGGAGGCCCCGGCACGCATGACCGCCGGAGCGGAGACGTCATTCACAGCGACGATTGAGAACTGCGGCCTGACGGAGGCAAAGGATGTCACCGTATCGCTGCTGCGCGACGGAAAGACGGTGTGCGAAAAGACCGTGGCCCGCATGGCCGCCGATACGCGCACCGAGGTGACATTCCCTCTCATAGCTCCGGTGTTCAGCACCGACCGGGAGGTCTACACCGCCAGCCTGGACTGGAGCGCCGACACCTACGATGGGGACAACACCTCTGAGCCGGTGACCGTGAAGATAAGCGCGCCGGCGCTGCCTCGCGTCACGGACCTGGCGGGCACGGCTGACGGCAAGAGCGTCACCCTCGCCTGGAGCGCGCCTTCCGAAGGCCAGGAGCCTGTCGAGACACTCGAGTCCTTCGAGAACGCGACCCCCTTCGTCATAGACCGTGTGGAGGGATGGACCTTCGTGGACCGCGACGGCAAGACCACCTTCGGTATAGAAGGAGCCTCATTCCCTAACAACGGCAAGCCGATGGCTTACATGGTGATAGACCGCAAGCACGCAGCCTTCCAAGGCGAGTTCACTCCCTGCTCAGGCGACCGCTGCCTCGTCTCCTTCAACGCCGACGACAGCAGCGTGAACGACAACTGGGCCATCTCGCCCCTGCTCAACGGCAAGCCGCAGACCATCCGTTTCGCAGCCAAGGCCCAGACAAACGCCTACGGCTACGAGGCTTTCGAGTTCCTGTACTCCACCACAGGCACCGACCCCGACAGCTTCATCAAGGCAGGCGACGACAAGCGCGTGGGCGCCGAATGGAAGGAATACAGCTTCGACGTGCCCCAGGGAGCTAAATATTTCGCCATACGCTGCGTGAGCGAGGACGCTTTCGCCTTCCTTGTGGACGACGTGATGTTCACCCCCGCCTCGCTTCCGGAACAGTCAGACCCGATATGCTACAACATATATCGGGACACCGAACCTCTCTCCGGGACCAACGGGGCCGAGATAAGATTCACCGACACCCCTGCCGATGAAAATTTCCATTCGTATCACGTCACCGCCATGTACCCCCACGGCGAGAGCGCGCCATCCAACGAGGTGCGCATCTCCTCCACCGCCCTGCAGGCCATAGCCGCAGGGGAAGCAGCTGTCTATGGCCGTCCCGGACAGCTGTGGGGAGCCAACGTGCAAGGCAAGCGCCTGAGCGTCACTCGCGCCGACGGCACGACGGCATACAGCACCGGCTACGCCTCCGACGGCCTGATATGTCCTCTGACACCCGGCATATATATGGTGAAGGCCGACGACAATACATATAAGGTGCTTGTGCCCTGACAAGAGTTCCGACCAGCAATAGCAGGAGGTCCCGGCCACAATAACCGGGGCCTCCTGCCATTGTATTAAAATATGTTAAAAATCGGGGGGTGAAACAATCTTTGGTGATTCAAGAATAAAGCAATACTCAAATGACATAGACAACAACATTTCAATCTCCGGCGGAGGGCGCGTCATAAGGCGTGTCCTCCGCCTCTTGACAAGTCACAGATATGATAATCTCACGTACAGCGATTCTGGCAGCCATAGCCTGCGCCTGGCGCACAGATTACGTGCCTGTCGGCACCGACCGGTTCGACTACACCGTGGGCCTCTCCAGCCCCTCGGCCGAAAGCTCCGAGGTATCGGGAACCACATACGTGCGCACACGCAGATGGGTGGTGGAGGAGCGTACAGGCACCTGGTGCGCCAATTGCCCCTGGGGGATATATATGTTCGAGCAGATGCACGAGAAGATGGGCGACGAGTTCATAGGCATAGCCCTGCACACTTACGGCAACGACCCCATGGGCACGCCTGACTGGCAGCTGAGCGCCTTCACCACCGACGAGACAGCCCCCTACACCCTGATAAACCGTACACGCGGATGCCATCCCAAGGACCTTGAGCAAGAGATAGAGAAAATGAGCAGGCGCGGACTGAGAGGGTCCATAGAGGAGGCGTCGTGCCGCCTGGACACCGAGACCGACGAACTGTCAGTTGACACGAAGGTGATGTTCGACTCCGACTACACTCATTCCAACTCAGACTTGCGCATAGGCTACTTCATCATCGAGAACGACGTGCATGTCGACTCGCGCGAGTATTCACAGCAAAACGGCTTCTCCGGCACCGACGTGCTGCCGGGGTGGGGAGCGCTCCCCACTCTGGTCAACGGCAAGGACATGTGGCACCCGCATGTGGGCCGCGTGGTCAGCCAGCAGGTGACCGGAGTGCCCGGCTCCGTCCCCTCGGAGGTGAACGCCGGGCAGACATACGATTTCACCCACACCTTCGCGCTGCCCGCCAACATCCTGGACGTCAAGAACTGCAAGCTGGTGCTGATGCTCCTGGACGCGCGCGGAGGCAGCGTGCTCAACGGGCTGGAGCTGCCGCTGGAGGGCTCATACTCAAAGATTGAGGACATACCCGGAGCCGATGACACGGCCCCTGCCTACTACAACCTTGAGGGGATGAGGATGCGCCCCGCAGACCTCCGTCCCGGAATCTATATCGAGGTTCGGGAAGGCAAAGCCCGCAAAGTCACCGTACACTGACCTGACAGTCAACAGGCAACCGACAGGGCGTGCCGCATGTCGCGCGGCACGCCCTATTTGCAGGTATCGGATTTTTTTCCTACTTTTGCACTTTAAATGGGCATGTCCTCGGCAGGCCTGTCAACTCTAAATCATTATAGTCGTGGATACTAAGTATATATTTGTCACCGGAGGCGTGGTTTCCTCGCTCGGCAAAGGCATCATCTCATCTTCACTGGCACGCCTGCTCCTGGCACGCGGCTACAAGGTGACAATCCAGAAGTTCGACCCCTACATCAACATCGACCCCGGCACGCTGAACCCCTACGAGCACGGGGAGTGCTACGTCACATGCGACGGCCATGAGGCCGACCTGGACCTGGGTCACTACGAGCGTTTCACCGATGCCCACACCTCCAGGGCCAACAACGTCACCACAGGCCGCATTTACCAAAGCGTGATAGACAAGGAACGCCGTGGCGACTACCTGGGCAAGACGGTACAGATTATCCCGCACATCACTGACGAGATCAAGCGCAACGTCAAGCTGCTTGGCAACACCGGAAAATATGATTTCGTGATTACCGAGATCGGAGGCACGGTGGGCGACATAGAGTCCACCCCCTACCTGGAGGCCGTGCGCCAGCTCCGTTGGGAGATGGGCAACGACGCGCTATGCATCCACCTGACATACGTGCCCTACCTGCGTGCCGCCAAGGAGCTGAAGACCAAGCCCACGCAGCACTCGGTGAAGATGCTTCAGCAGGTGGGTATCCAGCCTGACATACTCGTGCTCCGTACCGAGAAGGATATACCGGCATCCATGCGCCGCAAGGTGGCCCAGTTCTGCAACGTGGCCCCCGAGGCCGTGATACAGAGCCTCGACGTGCCCACCATATACCAGGTGCCCCTGACCATGCACGCCCAGCACCTCGACGAGATAGTGCTGCGCAAGATGGGCCTGGAGCCGGCCGGAGAGCCGGACCTCTCGGCATGGAACACGTTCCTGGACAAGATCGCCAACGCCTCCGGGCTCGTGAACATCGGCCTGGTGGGCAAGTATGTGGAGCTGCAGGACGCATACAAGTCCATTAACGAAAGCCTGTTCCAGGCGGCCACCTACCTGGACCGCAAGCTCAACCTGGTATACATACACTCCGAGAAGCTCACCGACGCCGACGTGGAGGAGAAGCTGCGCGACATGGACGGCGTGATCATAGCCCCCGGCTTCGGCCAACGAGGCATAGAGGGCAAGTTCGTGGCCCTGAAATGGTGCAGGGAGCATGACGTGCCCACATTCGGCATCTGCCTGGGCATGCAGTGCATGGTCATAGAGTTCGCACGCAATGTCCTGGGCCTGGAGGAGGCCAACTCCACCGAGATGGACACCAAGACATTGCGTGCGAACTCTA
>URZM01000043.1 GCA_900552315.1 uncultured Bacteroidales bacterium
CATACAAGCCATAAAGAATGAAAGTATCTTATTCATTGGCATTTGAATACGCAAAGTTATAGTGTAGGTTCATCACAGAAGCGTTTCAAAATCGGAGCGTAAGCATCGATACGACGGTCTCTGAGGAACGGCCACCAACGCCGCACCTGCTCGCTGCGTCGCAGGTCAATCTCCACTACTGCCAGACACTCACTGTCATCAGGCAGTTCGCACAAGAACTCGCCTTGGGGACCGGCCACAAAACTGTTGCCCCAGAACGTGATTCCATTCGTCGCTCCCGACGGGTCCGGCTCATATCCCACACGATTTACCGACACTACCGGCAAACCGTTGGCAACGGCATGTCCACGCTGCACGGTTACCCACGCCTCCTGCTGGCGCGCTTTCTCATCCGGGGTATCGGTAGACTCCCAACCTATGGCGGTGGGATAAATCAACATGTCGGCGCCGCTCAGAGCCATTATTCTCGCCGCCTCCGGATACCATTGGTCCCAGCACACGCACACCCCCAAGGTGCCGACAGAGGTCTTCACAGGCCTGAAGCCCAAATCACCGGGGGTGAAATAGAATTTCTCATAATATGCAGGGTCATCAGGAATGTGCATCTTCCTGTAAATACCTGCGATAGAACCGTCACTCTCAAGTATTACAGCGGTGTTGTGGTACAGACCCGGCGCACGTTTCTCAAAGAAAGAGGTTACAAGCACCACTCCATACTCGGCGGCGGCGGCGGCATACCGCGCTACAATCTCCGAATCAGTCCCTATGCCGTGGGCCAACTCGAAAGTATCCACATTCTCTGTCTGACAAAAATACGGGCCGTCATGCAGTTCAGACAGCACGACAAGTTTCACGCCCTGCTCCGCAAGTGACGCTATGGCGTCAAGGTTCTTAGCGCGGTTTGCCTCAATGTCAGAACCATAGCTCTGTTGGGCTATACCGACTTTCAATATTCCATCTCTCATAATCTCAAATGTTTAACTGCATGGTGGCACAATGGAGCGAACCATGCTGACGGATAAGCGCCCTACAGTCCACCGGCTCTATGCTGCGGTCCGGATACGCCACCTGAATCAGCTTGCACGCCAGGTCGTCGAGCCTCGGCTGGTTGTAGACAGGAACAAGCACTGCATGGTCTGTAACCAGATAATTCGCATAGGTGGCAGGCAACCTGTGCCCGTCTTCTGGGTCATGTATCGCCTCAGGCAATGGCAGCTCTATGAGATTGAACGGCAAGCCGCCCGAGGTGCGCAAGGACATCAACTGAGATTTCATGCGCTCCAATTCCATGAAATGTTCGTCTTGCTCATCCGTGCAGCCCACATACAAAATCGTGTCGGACGGGCACATGCGGGCCAAAGTGTCAATGTGGCTGTCAGTATCATCGCCATCCAAAACTCCAAAATCGAGCCACAGGAACCTGTTGATACCCAACGTTTCCGACAGCACCTTTTCAACCTCTGCTTTATTCAATCCGCCGTTGCGGTTAGGGGAACACAGACAACGGGCAGTGGTGAGCAACGTGCCCTCTCCGTCCGTCTCCACCGAGCCTCCTTCAAGCACATACCCCAGACAGTTGCGGTAGCCGTTTGCGGGATAACCGGAAGAGCCTGGTCCAAACAACCTGTTCACGACCAGGTTGTCTTTGTCCGCAGCGAATTTCAATCCCCAGCCGTTGAAGCCGAAATCAGCGAGACGCAACTCGCCCGACTTGGCGCTTCTGAGGGTAAGAGGACCGTAATCGCGTATCCAGGTATCATTATACTCAGCCTCCACAATAGCTATGGACTCGATTAAATCATGGGGCAATACACGGGATGCATACGAGACAGAGGGGACAAGCAGGCACGGATTCGAGTCATGCTTCACCAGTGCCCGCAGAATATCTACATAACACGCATGCACAGACGGGAGCATGTATGCCCAGTCTGTGCCCCCGTGAGGCAATGCGAGCATCACACCCTTCTGCCTCTCCCACTCAGCGGCAAGTCTGAAATCACTCATAGTCATCGTCATTAAGCGCGTCCCAAAGCGTCTCCTCCTCGTCAAACCGCATTTCACAGTACTCCACGAAGCCGAGTTTCTCGGTAGTGTCTTCCTCAGCGCACCATTCCTTGTAGGAGGCGCGCAGTTCAGGGTCATCGCACAGCAGGCATTTGAACTCGCTCTCAGCCATGTCTATGGAACGTGCGCGACTCAGCACATCCTCGAATATCTTTATAATATCCACCATCGGTAATCACATCATATTCAAAAAACGCCCCAAAGATAATACATTTTCCCGAGATATTAAAACGCTTGGGAAGAAACTGAATTTAGAAACCCTGAAAGCGCGTTTCTTCAAAGAGTTTTCGCAACTTTGCATTTGCTCTTGGTCTCTACAAGAGATGTCTGCAAGACAACCATAAAACGCGCGAGTATGCCGATGCCCCCTGGAGTAGATGGATGTGACCAATCGGGACTCTCGGACCGGATCTCAGGAAGCGTGGTCAAAAATATCGACAAGGTGGTTTACCGCTACCCCTCCAAAAATCAAGAAAACAGACAGCAACAAAGACACTCCGCAAATTTTGTGTAAATTTGCGTTATCAAAATAAAAACAGTGACTCTCTTTGTCGTTTAATACTTTGGGATGTCAAAATAATCCGGGGATGCGCAGCGAAGGCATGCGCATCCCCGGAGGAGAAACTGTGGTTTATAGTCCGCAATCGCTAAAGCGATCAGAAACTGTATCCTAATTTCATGTTAAATGTACTGGTTGTGCCGGCGTTCTCCGGAGTCCAACAATGGCCGAGATAGCCGATGCCGAAATGCCATTTGTCAAATTTGAGGCCAACCATAGGATTGACAAGCACAGCACCCCAAGAGGTATCCTCCGTATTGATCTCGTAACCTACGTCGAAACTGAAAAATGGATTGAGAGAGCCGAGACGTCCCTCAAGCTGTCCACGCACAAAGATAGGGATAAGCGGGCTGGTTTCGAAATTCCAGCGCTCGGTAATGCCGAGACCCGCACCGAGGCGAATGTTGGGATGCACTTTGCCGGTGATGCCGCCCTGAACGTTGAAAGCAGTAAAACCACTCCCCGCCTGAATGGGTTGAAACTCCAGAAAGGGCTCGATGGCCTTGGCACTGACGAAGCTGCAGATAGCCAAAGCAAGCGGAAGAAAAAACTTTTTCATAAAGCATTATAGGAGGTTCTATCAGTTATTAGCAGGTAAGCGAATGTCAGCAGAACCTCATTGACTGTCACCCGCACCCATTTTCACACACAAAGATAAGACTTTTTGTCCAACCACACAAATTTTTTACATTTTTGCAGGATTATTTTCATGGTTCATCAACGGGGTTGGCTGAATCACAGACGAACTCCTATAAGACAGTGGCGGCAAAGCGTTCAGAGGGAACAGTGTGTGTTCCACCTCATTTTTGAGACTTTCACAGCGCCGACATGCGCCCGATTCGGATTTTTTCAGTAACTTTGCGAATAAAAAGACACTCATGAGTCAAGACCATAACACCCAACTCGAGTTCGGGAAAATACATGACCGATGCCTTGACGTTTTCGTCAAGAAAATGTCTGACTATGGCACGTCATGGAGGCTGATGCGCCTTCCGAGCCTCACAGACCAGATTTATATCAAGGCATGCCGTGTGCGTTCCATCGAAGAGAAGCATGAACACAAGATTGCCGAGGGTATCGCCCCGGAGTTCATAGGAATGGTCAACTATGGCATAATCGCGTTGATACAAAGCAAGCTGGGGCCGGGAGAGGACATCCAGCCCGAAGAGGCCATACGGCTATACGATGAGATGTTCGAGACATCTACGTCCCTGATGTGTGACAAGAACCATGACTATGACGAGGCTTGGCGCCAGATGCGGGTAAGCAGCTTCACAGACATAATACTGACCAAGCTCCGCCGCATAAAACAGATTGAGGACCACCAGGGCAAGACCCTTGTGTCAGAGGGAGTGGAATCAGGATATATGGATATTGTCAACTACTCCATATTCGCACTCATAAAGTTAGGCTATGCACAGTGATTCCACAGGCGATAAGCACGACATGCAACCGGACAAGGTAGCATCGGAGCTCTTGACATCATCCGCCCCCGAGAACGAGGGTGTGGCAGAAGAGACCCTGCAGCCGGAAGGCACACTTGGCTCCGGTCCCGGGAAAGACAATGATTCACGCAGCCAACGCGCCAAACTCTTTTCACGGCTCATACCTGTACTGACCTGGCTTTTCAGAATTGGCGTAGGAAGTACGTTCATCCTATCCGGTGTGGTCAAGGCTATTGACCCTTGGGGCACGGTCTATAAACTGCATGACTATATCATGGC
The DNA here is from genome assembly GCA_900552315.1 of uncultured Bacteroidales bacterium. GTDB lineage: Bacteria > Bacteroidota > Bacteroidia > Bacteroidales > Muribaculaceae > Lepagella. The sequence continues at coordinate 4,348 of URZM01000043.1, forward strand.
GCTTCCCGACGGATGGCTGTCATGGGCCATGCCGTTGTTGACACCGGGAGCTTTCATCCTGTTCAGCCTTGAGTTGTTGATAGGCGTGGCTCTCGTCATGGGCTGCTATCGGCGGATAGGGACCATCGGGGCGCTCATGATGATGGCTGTGATGTTGCCCCTGACCCTGTGGATAGCGCTAAAGAATCCAGTGGCCGACTGCGGATGCTTCGGAGATGCCTGGATACTGACCAACTGGCAGACATTCTGGAAAAACGTTGTCTTGGCAATCATGTCGGTCTGGCTCGTGATTTTCAACAAACGAGCCAGGTGCCTGATTCTTCCGCCCTTGCAATGGTTCATGTTTGTCGGCACATCGGCCTTCTCGGTGATAATCGGTTTCATCGGCTATTCGATACAACCCATGGTCGATTTCCGTCCATATCCTGTAGGCGGCCCGCTCATCGATATGGATTCCGAGGGAACAGGACAGCAAGACGAGGAGATGCTGGCCGTATGGAGCGACGGGGAGCGGACAATAACTGTCCCTGCCGACAGCATCCCTGAAGGGGATCAATGGGAATTTGTAGACCGTGTCGTCTCCTCACAAGAAAGCGCATCTTCCGAAAACCGGGAAAAGGCCATGCGTGGTCTCGCGATATTCGACGGCCCGGAAGACATAACGGAAGACATCATTTCAACCCAAGGTGAGGAGATAGTGGTGTTCATGACCGGCTTGCCTGAGTTGAGTTCCGGAAATTTCTACAAGCTCAATTCGCTCTACACCTACTGCATGCAGCACGAAATCTCCATGATAGCCGTGGCCGCAGCCACTCCGCTCCAGATTCAGGACTATATAAGCCATTCACTGGCTGAATATCCTATATATACCGCCGAAGACACGTCTATCAAAGAGGTGGCGCGCGGCAACCCTGCGGTGGTTTATCTCAAGGATGGCAAAATAGTGTGGAAAAACTCGTTGTCAGCCATCCCGACCTATGATTTCATGGAGTCTGCTCCAGACAAACCGGGCGCCATGGCCGCATACGCGCCCTTTGCCGACAAACAGTTCTTCAAGACTCTCTGTCTCATCTTCATAAGCTTCATGGCCCTGCTTGCCATACTCAGCCATATTCCAAAGGTAATCAGTTTCACGGCCAGGAAAATACGCAAATCCCGCTGGGTGAAAGACGGCGCTGTAGTCAAGGCCATGCTTCCCCTCGTCCTTGCGATGCCTATGGCAACATCATGTGGAAAAGATGAGCCTGACACGCCATGTGAGGAGCCTATGGAGCGCACTATCTTGATATACATGGTCGCCACAAATTCCTTGTCGCACGACGCTACTGCGGACATCCAAGAAATCTTGTCCGGCTACGAGTCCCTGAGCCATCCGACGGCTGACATACTGATTTATAAGGCTACCCCGGGGAACGATGCTCCCCAGCTCCTGAGAGTCACGAAAGACGCCAAAGGAATGGCCTCATTAGTAACGCTAAGGTCTTATTCCACCTCAGGCTCCTCACTTTCCAAGGCCAGGATACGCCAAGTGATCTCCGACATGCTGGTCCTCTCACCGTCGCCGGACTACGGGCTTATACTCTGGAGCCATGCCACCGGGTGGCTGCCAACGGGCACACCTGCGGGTGCCCCTCCCATACAGCACGCTTTCGGAGACGATTTCGGCAAATCAATTTCAATCACTGACTTGGCCGAGGCGCTTCCAAAAAGAACGTTCAGCTTTATCTGGATGGATTGCTGCCTCATGGGCGGAGTCGAAGTGGCCTACCAGCTGCGAGACCATTGTGACACATACATATCTTATCCCACCGAAATCCTGGCGGGAGGAGCGCCATACGACAAGGTGGTCCCGTTTCTCGCCGGAGACAATTTCTCTTTGCACGATGCTGTACAGGCCACTTTCAACCACTACGCCTACAACTCTGACTTGCGCTATCGCAGCTGCACCGTCAGCATAACGGATACGAGATGTCTGGAGCAAGTGGCGCAAGCAGCCCGCATCATCACTCACACCGGAGACCCGTATGTGTCATCTGCGGGGATACAGACCTACGGTTCACTGCAAGGCGCCTCCTTTTATGACTTCACACAATCGTACACCGCCATGTCCGGTGCAAACGAGGCTATTGCCGAAGAGCTGAAGACAGCAATGTCGAAAGCAGTCACACTGAAACTCGCCACGCCTCGTTTTCTCGGAATCACAATAGACCCGGCCCATTTCTCCGGCCTGTCGTGCCATCTGCTCTCTGCAGACGTCAAGGACTCTTTCGAAGACTACTACAAGACTCTTGACTGGTACAGGGATGTGTATGGCTATGAATGATGTGACGAAACTTGACTGAATCATAATTACCACTATCAACATAAAATTTTCAGAACCATGAAATTGACATGTCTTCTCGCACTGGGCACAGTCTTCGCCCCGTTGGCGTTGAACGCCGCCCAACCTAAGTACGAGCCTACACCCGAGATTGTCGAGGCACGGGAGCAATTCCGAGACAAAGGTTTCGGCATCTTCATCCATTGGGGCATATATTCCATGCTTGGCAGCGGGGAATGGGTGCTGGTGGCACCACAAAAGACTGCTAATTCTCAATGAGTTAGCGGTCTTTTATTCATCTGTACCTCTCCGGGTCACCACAAAAGTCACCACGCCCACGCTAAAGCGTTGTAGTATTGTGCGTTAGGCGTGTTGCGACAGGCGCACATCTATTCTTGCGATTGCTTAATGCTTTGATAATCAGCATACAAATCATATCTATTCAAAATCATTCAGCATCATTCAACCCCACATCTTACCTCTGCAACCCCAAACTTTAACAGACTTTAACTATACCACGACGGTAAAAATGTGGTGACCTCAGCCATATTTTCGTCTGGTCACCACACTTAACCGTTAAAATCTCATAATAATTTCGTAACTTTGTGGTTGGGTTGACACCAGTCTGCCCATGACATTTTAGAAATAAGAAGCGATATGCTCTCTTGTATTTGGGAACGTAGGAAATTCACCAGTGTACTGAGATTGCATAGCGGTTCTCACGCATACGGCGTGGGCTGCTATCACTACATCTGTACACAAGGTTTCCTACGACCTCCAAATAAGACGTGGCATTGCAGTCTACGCTTCTGTATTTATATTCTGCCCACAAGGACTGATGGGCAAAAATGAAAATAACAATGGAAATGAAATTCTGTCAGAGCTGTGGTATGCCGCTCACCAACGAAGTCCTCGGTACAAATGCCGATGGCTCTCCAAACGAAGATTACTGCATCTACTGCTACAAGGACGGTAAGTTTACTCAGGACATGACGATGGAGCAGATGATAGACCACTGTGCCCAGTTCACTGACGAGATAAATAAAAACTCCGGTCAGAATCTTACAGTCGAGCAGATGAAAGAGCAGATGCGCCAATTTTTTCCGCATCTCAAACGCTGGAAGGATTGATATGTTTATAGCAATTCTTACATACAGGAAGCCGCTTGAAGAAGTTGACCGCTTTCTTCAGGCGCATCGCGACTACCTTGCGGAGCATTATGCCGCAGGCGATTTCATTACCTCCGGTCCTCAACACCCTCGTATTGGAGGCGTGATAATGATGAAAGCCGATAGCCGTGTCGCTGTTGATACCATCATTTCACAGGATCCGTTTAATATCAATGGCATTGCCGACTATCAGATTGTTGAGTTCAAATCGACAATGTTCTGTGACGCTGTTCTTTCAAATTTCTTATTATAATCAGGTGATATATGGTAAAATTAGAGGATGCTGTTGAAATAATATCTGCGCTCGAAAATGCAGGAATCAAAGTGTTCATTGATGGAGGCTGGGGGGTCGATGCGCTGCTTGGCTATCAATCCCGGACACATAATGATATTGATATCTTCATCGAACAGCAGAACAAAGATTATGCAGTCAAACTACTGAAGAAATATGGATATTCTGAAAAAGTAATGGAATACACCACTCTTAATCATACTGTCTGGCAAGATGACAAAGAGAGGATTATAGACCTGCATATTTTTTCGCTCAACAATGAGGATGACTTTGTGTTTGAGGGTGCTACATATCCCAAGGACGTATTCTCCGGTAAGGGGCAGATTGGAGGTCTCGAAGTTGATTGCATTGCCCCGGAATGGCAGATCATTTTTCACTCCAGTTATGAACTGGATGACAATGACATCAAGGATGTATTGTTGCTCTGCAATAGATTCAATATCGGAGTTCCTGATGAGATTATAGAACGAATCCGTATTGCCAGTAAACGCCTTTCGATTCGCCGTTGGAGCGAGGATGATGCCGAGGCGCTATATAAGTATGCCTCTGACGGTCGTGTGAGCGAAATGGCTCTATGGCCCCGGCATACTTCGGTTGACATGAGCCGCGAGGTTATCCGCGACTTTTTTAAGCCGAATCCCTATACATTTGCGATAGTGCTGAAAGAGACAGATGAGCCGATAGGCTGCATCGGGCTTGTCCCACCCGAAGAAGAGCATTTCAAGCCATTGGCAAATGAACGTGAAGTGGGCTACTGGATTGGCTTTCCATATTGGGGCAAAGGCCTCACGACTGAGGCTCTTTCAGAATTGATAATCTTCTGCCAGGACTGTCTACACCTTGATTCTCTTCTGATAACTACCGATGCAAAAAACATTGCCTCTCAGCGTGTAGCCAAGAAGTGTGGATTCAAGTTCATTGCCGAGTATACATACAACGATGTTGACAATCACGCCTATAGATTAAGTCTCAAATGATGATCTATCAACCGAGTGAAGAATTGCGCCCGTTTGTGCGCTATTACTGGGTGCTGGAAAGCAATGAACCTTTCAGTGTCCTGACATTTCCTATCGGTTGCCCGCAAATTATCTTCCACAGGAAGTCACCTCTTTATATTCCGGAACTCGACAAAAGTCAATCGCAATTTACAATCAGCGGTCAGGTAAATTTCCCGGCGCATATCCAATCAGATGGACGATTGGAAATGATTGTGGCAGTGTTCTATCCTCACACTATCGGTATGTTTATAGATACACCGCCGTCGGCATTCTACAATATGGAAATATCCGGATATGATATTGAGAACCGCCAACTCAATGAAATCGCGCAAATTATCTTCGACAGCGAAAATCACGATGACAGCATCGCCATTCTGGATAAATACCTGTTGTCAAATATAAAACCTATCTTGAATATATCCCGAATTGGCAAATCCATCAAGGCAATGTTCCACGTACCTTCAATGCCTGTCAGTTCACTTGCTGACATTGCCTGTCTGAGTAAAAGGCAGTATGAGCGAATATTCAGTGAAACGGTGGGTATGAATCCGAAGGAGTATTCTCGAGTTGTGAGGTTTCAAAAAGCATTGTGGCTGATGCAGAATGGCGAAAAGAACTATGCCGGAATAGCTTCCGCCTGCGGCTTTTCAGACCAGTCGCATTTTATCAGAGATTTTAAGGCGATGAGCGGACATACCCCTCGTTCACTCAGCGAATACTGCCTTCCATATTCGGATTTGTTTACGAACCCGACATAATGTCGCATTTCTTCTATCTAAGTAAAAGGCACCGGAGTAACTTTGCATCAAAAAAAGATGATGCAAGAAATAAATCCGAAGGATACCACTCGGGCATACGCCTTTGAAATGTGGATGAAGGCTCCGATGCCGATGGTGACGCATATAAAGACACTTGATGTCAGTCGGCTCCGCAGTATCAGCAGGAAACGAGGTCTGAAATTCAATATGCTAATGTGCTGGTGCATTGGAAAAGCCGCATCACAGGTAAAGGAGTTCTATATGCTGCCGGTAGGGAACAAACTCATCAAATATGATTCTATAGCAGTCAATACAATAGTCGCCAATTCTCAGGGGGAGGTCAGCTCTTGTGATATTCCATACTGCGAAGACCTCTATCAATTCAATGACGATTATCTTCGTCTGACACGACAAGTTGCCGAGACCTGTGAGAATCACGACATCACCGACAGCATCGTAATCGGGACTTCTGCATTGGCTCAATACGATATAGACGGTGCAGTCGGGATGTATAGCGGAATCTTCAACAATCCGTTTATAATCTGGGGACGTTACCGCAAGTCGTGGTTCAAGACCCGATTGACCATCTCGTTTCAGTTCCACCACACGCAGATGGACGGTGCTCACGCCGCACAGTTTCTTGATTTTTTACAAAAAGAAATCAATAAATTGTAGAATAGCGCCACCGAGAGAAAGCCAAATCTCTCGGTGGCGTTGGGATTTAGTAGCCTTCGGGTAGTTCCGGCTTGGCATCTTCGGGGATATGCGGGTTTGCCCGCACTTTCTTGATTGCTTCGATTTCGCCCGGTGTCAGGCGAGAGCGTTGCTCATGTGGCAGCGGTTTCGGCTTTGATTCTACCTTTGGCTTTGATTGCTCCGGCTCTGCCGCTTTGGGTGGCTCCGGCGGTTCGGGAGTCCAGTCATCGACAGGTCGGAAGTAGAGGAACTGCGGGGCGTTGCGCTCCATGTTGAAGATTTTGGTCTTCATGCCGTTCCGTTCCTCTTTCTTACCGTCGAGCATACGGCGTTCAAAGTCCTGATACTCCTCGGTATCAGCCTTTCCGATGCGACTCCAGCGATAGAGCCATTCCACTCGTTTAAGGTGCTCAATCTTGTTGTCCTGATAGAAGAACGCTACACCGAATCCGATGAGAACAGCAGAATATGCTATAACCAAGATTTTGAACGCAAGTAGTTTGTTGCGCAACGTGGTCTCGTTGTCGGAACTGTTCTGCCGGGCCTCCATTCTTTTGAGAATGGCATTGTTGTCATCGACCTTATTCTCCGTATGACCGATTTCGTCTTTGACTGCCTTTTGGATTTTCTTATCAAATTCGATTTTTTCGAGAACATCCATTTGGCTGACAGTAACCGATACCGATCCGGGCGATTGGTTCTCCCCAGTCTTGCAGTTCTCGACAATCCGCGTCACGGCATTGTCAATGTCTGACTTCCGGGCGATGTCCTCGGGAATCACCACTTTGATTTCTGTTGGCTCCGCCGGAGCTTGTGGCGGTGGCGTTGCCTTCGCTTTTGTTTCGAGGGTCTCGATACGAGTGGTGTGGTTGGTTACTGTCTTTTGCAGGCCGTCAATCTGCACTCCTTGTTTTTTGACGTCTTCGTAAAGTTTTGACATATTCAGCGGCTTTGTTTGATGGTGGGTTTCTTCTTTTTCTTTCTCATGCTTCGGGCAAATTCTTCCTCCTGCGGATCATAACCGGGACCGAGGGTGAACAGGTTGCCGACAGCTCCGACAGTTGCATCCAGCACATCCTCAACGAGAGAAGGCTTGTGCGAAGGTGCATATTCTACCGTTACTTTAGGTTTCTGAGGGATAGTGTCAGATTGCTGACATCCCTGTTTGCGGTTAAACTCAAAGAGGTTGTCGAGACGACGATAGGTGAAATCACGGTCAATCTTTGAGCCGGTCATGGTTATGTCACCGTCTGAAAATATCACTCCGATGTGCTTGCCGGTGTTGTGATCATCATGGAATTTTACCTCAATTCCGGCACAGGCGAGGCGACGGCGGAACTCGTCCCAGGACTTACAGCCATAAATAGCCTGACTGATTTTTTCATGAAATACCGGTTTCATGTCCTCATATTTCTTTTTCAGAGGCGAGTATGTAAGTCCGTATTTGTCCTTGATTCCCTTGACAACCTTGTCGCTCCGCTTGAAATTGTTGCGCTCGTTGACTGACTTGCCCGACATATTCACACGGTTATAAACGATGTGGAAATGTGGATGCTCGGTTTCCAGATGCCGCACAACAAGGAACTGCGTGTTCCTGATGCCCATGCCGTCCATATACTCTTTGGCGAGCTGAATCATAAATTCATCAGTCAGACGAGGAGCGTCGGCGTTGTCAAAACTTATGGAAATATGCCCTGCTGGATTCTCCTTGTCAGGCATGAATCCATGTGCGGCCTCGAATGACTGCACCATTTTCTTATAGTCAAGCGTGAAAATATCGCCGCTGTCTATGATTCTCCAAGTGTCGGAAGTGTACTTGCTTTTGTCGTGGAACTCACGGACAACATAGCCGACAACATCGTGGAAAGAGCCACTGCTAAGTATTCTTGCAAACATAGTCGGTCTCTTTATTGGGTCTTAATTTTTTGAGAATGTCGAACATCGCGTCAACGACAGTTAGTAATTTATCGGCTGCTTTGCGCAGTTTTAGGCTGTTCAGCCATGTCACCGCCTGATTAAAATCAGAGCCCAAGCGCAGGATTTTCTGTGCGATTTCAGTCTCGATTTCGTTCAGACGGCTTACGATAGTGAGCCGGAACGCACCGTGCCGGATGAACTCGGAGAGTTTCACACCGGCGCATTTCGACCTCTTTTTAAGGTCGAAGTATTCGGCATCGGTCAGCTTTACAGTGACTGTACGGGTACGCCTTTCGTCGGTCGTTTTGGAGGGGCGACCACCCTTTCTATTATCAATCTTCTTCATTGAATTACAAATTTGGATTATTGTGATTGGGAAAGCAAAGAGCGGCTATGGCTGCGACGTTACGGGGGTGCGTTTTCGGAGAAAAAGTAATCCCGAAACATATCCTTGCTTTCCCAATTCACTACGTTCATTGGGAAACTGCTCCACGGCTTCGCCGGGCGCAGTGGCTCCCATTTTTATCTCAGAGTTTCATCCACTCTTTTACCTTCGGCAACACCTCGCGGAGGTGGGCTGCGATAATGGAATTGAGGTAGCTGGTAGCGTTTGACTTGCGGTCACCGACACGACGCACTATCACGTCGAGCTGCTCCCACTGCTCGTCCTCGATAGCCACGTTGTGCTTCTTCTCGAACTTGTGGGGCAAGAGGTATTCCGACTTGAAGCTGTCGAGTTCCTCCCTGCGCTGTTTTGCGCTGATGCGTGTCGGTCTGGATTCATCCACTTCACTGACTGCATCGGGTTCACTGACTGCAATAGCATTATCGGGTTTGGCTGCCGGTGCGTCAGCATCGAGCGAAGCCTTGGCATTGACTGCATCGGATGACGCGGGAATGTCCACCGCACTCGGTTCATTGGTGGCATCAGCGACATTCGCATCATCGGACACTTTGGTTGTATCCGTTTCTGCTTCTGTACCGGGTTTGTCTGATACTGTCGGCTCAACGGTTGTTCTGATAATGCTCTGTTCAAAGAGAGCATCAATGTCAACGTCTTCATTGGGTACCACGGGCGTATTGACAGCATCGAGGTCACTCTTGAACAGTCCGGGCTGATTGTTGTCAGCAACTTGATTGCTCTTGTTGACGGCGTTGTCTGATTTCACTTTGGGTTTGCTTTTTGGCTTTGAAGTCATTTTATCGGTTGCAACCGCCAACTGGGTTGACTCGGTTGCGGGGTTGGTGGGGTTGTCTTGTTTTTTCATCACACGAATTGTTTGGGGTTTGACTTTACGCCGGATTCATCCGACAAATGGGTGTTCTCTGTTGACAGATGAACTGAGCCAAGCGTGTCAACACCGATAGCTCGGTTTACATCACGGCTCGAAGGTATCGGCATACCGCACTGATGTCGGCACACCGGATTAGCTGATAATTCTGAATACACGGTAATTCGGGATTGTGACCGCCGAGAGAAAAAACCTGGCGACCGGGTGAGACGTTGAATTTGATAAACTGATGAATTGAAATGGTACCAACATCTATATCAGTGTGTTACTCTTTCATCATTGTTTCATCACTATTTCTGGGCAGTGAAAAGAAAATTACAGCGAGGAAAAGAGAAATTGCGTTTTCTCTCGGTGCC
>URZM01000044.1 GCA_900552315.1 uncultured Bacteroidales bacterium
GCTTGAAGGGCCTGCCTTCGGGGTCGTATGCCTTCAGCTCCTTGTACTTAGCGGGGTCAAGAGACTGCCGCTGGGGCACCACCACATACGTGTTATGCTTGTTCTTCGGGAAATTGCGGAGGTCGTCGAAACCGCCGTCAGGGAGATTGGTCCGGCTCAGCTCTATGGTGCTGATGGGGTTGCCGCTCTTCTGGAAGAAATTGAGGGTCCAGGGAGCGTCGTCCGAGAATGTCAAGCCCTTCACCTTGGGGATACGTATCACCTCAATCCTGAGTGCGCTGTCGTAGTAGATGCCGGCGTCCTCCAGGTCCGCCGCGGGGTCTGCCACGGGGTAGAGGAGCAGGTCATACTGCTTGTTACCTTTGGAGACCTCGCCAATGGTCTCGGCGGGGACTATGATGTATGTGTACTCAGGCTCGGCTGTGGCGTCGTCCTTGCCCTTGTCATCCTTTGCTGGGTCCTCCGTCGTCTTCTGGGGAGCGGTCTGGCCGGAGCTTTCGCCTTCGCCCTGCTCGGGCACGTCGGGGGTACGCAGGAAGAAGAGCCAGACGAGGAAGGCCACGAGGGCCAGCGCCACGGCCCCTATGGCTATGAGCATGGGTTTGGTGAGCTTGAGGCCCACGGCGCCGCTTCCACCCATCCTGGGCAGACCGGGAGCTGCGCCGGTGACTTTCACCTCTATGGCGGGGCTGCCCGCGTTGCGGTCCGTGACCACGTCGCGGGCCAGGGTGCGGTGGGCCTTGCCGTTCTTCGTCTCCACCAGCGAGTAGGGGAATCCGGAGCAGGGTATGCGGAACTCGTAGAGGCCGTCCGGGGTGCGGTGGCCTTCCGCCGGGTCCCTGCGTCCGTTGCCGAGGCCCAGAGGCGCCGAGGGCGAGACTCCGGTGACGGCCAGGCGAACGGTGAAGAGGGGAGGCTCAACCTGGTAGTCGTCCCCCTTGGCTGATATGACGCGGCGCTGAAGGGCTTCCTGAAGGGTTCCCTCGAAATGCTTCTTCTCGCCGCCGGGCAGCACCAGCGTGTAGGAGAGCTTGCTGCGGGAGTCGAGGCTTACGTCGGCGGGGGAGGGGTAGGGCATGCCGTTCACCTTGTAGTCTGTAAGGGAGAAGATGGCTCCGGAGGGGAGCGTTAGCCTGCCCACGGCCGTGAGGGGGGCGGAACGCTGGGGGGTGACGTAGGGGATGGTCTCCATGTCGTGGTTCACCGGGGCGGTGTTCATGAACCCGCGAGGCACGAATATCACCTCGGCGCCCTGGGAGTACTGCCTGTGGAAGGGATTTGCCATCACGGCGTCCACCTCGGCCAGGTCGCCGTATTCGCAAAACAGCGGGGGCTTCTGTGTCTCGGAGGGGAAGACGCGGTAGCGCAGCTCGCGCATGGAGAATGAGGCGCTGGCGGCGGCAAGCATCTCGCGCAGCTTGAAGGCGCTCTCGAACTTGTCTCGCAGGGGGGAGCCGAACATGGGGTGCATGTACTCGGCCCAGTATGCCTCGAGCATGGAGTGGAGCAGCGTGGCGGCTCCCTTGGCCTGCATGTACACGGGCACGAAGATGCTCACGGCTATGTAGCCGCCAGATGAGCCCACGGCGTCTACCGAAGAGCGGCAGGCGGAAAGCACCACCGCCTCGGCGGTAATGGTCATTGTGAAGAAATCATGCCCCGGCTCCGTGACGCGCATGTAGCTGTGCTGGTCACGCAGGCCCTGCTTGAGCAGGGGGGAGTTGGTGTCCATGTTCTCGACGGCGAACACGGCGTAGCCGTTTTTACAGCCGCTCACGGCTATTCTTGATGTCAAATCCATTTCTCTTTAGTTTTAATGGTCAGAAGGGATTCCAGCCCCTCTCGGTGGGCACGAGCCTCTCTATGTGCGAAGCCAGCTCCATGGAGTTTTTATGGTTGAAAAGCAGGGTGTTGCCCGGGTAGAACTCTCCCAGGGAGAACGTGAAAATGTAGGGTAAGTAGCTCTTCTTCTTCTCCTTCTCCTCCTCTTTCTCCTCCAGCTTCCCCTGCTTCTTGTTGATGCCGAACTGCTTGCACACATCGCTCAGGCGGCTCATGAAGGAGCTGAAATTCTCGCGCAGGTAGTCGAGGGCTATATTCAGGCGCTTCTCGGGGTCGGAGGTGGGCATGAGGTCGGCCTTGGTCATGATCACGCCCACACTCTCCACCTTGGACATGGTGCAGCCCTTTTCGGGATCCATGCGGTTGGGACCGTCGTTAGAGAGGATGATGAGCGCGTTGTTTAGGGCTTCCTCCTGTTCGTACTTGGTAATGCCGTACTGGTTGCCCAGGATGGTGTTGTAGTCGAGCAGGAAGAAGAGCACCTTGCGATTGGTGTTGGCCAGCACCTTGGAGGCTCCGAGGCTTTGCCACATGTCGCGGCTGTCGCCCAGCGAGGAGGCCAGGTCCTTGAAGCACTCGCCGCTTATCTCCACAAAGTTGAGGTGTGCGGTACGCTTAGTCCCGGCGGCCTGGGGCACGTCTATGTTTATATAGTTTATGGTCTCGTGAGCGGTCGGCACCGGAGGCTTCTTGGCAGAGACAGAATTTACCAAGCCATTGAAATAAGCCAGGGAATTGTCGTAGCCCTGCTCGTTGATGTTGGGTACGTAGCGCCAGTTGCCGCGCTTGGTCATTGCGTTGAACAGGCCTGCCAGCACGCTGCTCTTGCCCGAGCGTGGAACCCCGAGGAAATAGATGTCGGTGCGGTCCTGAGGAAAGTCGTTGAGGTTCTTGGTCTGCGGCAACTCGAACTCGGTAGCCATAAGGTCGTGTTCCTCGATTCCCTTAGGGGGGATGATACCCCCGTCGAGCAACTCCTGGAAGGTGATGGTGCAGCCAGTGTTGATGAACTGTGAGGCTACATCAGTGGGGTTAAGATCAGTAATCGTTGTAGGGTCGTAATTGCCTTCCCCCTTAAGAAGGGCACGCATCATATGTGGCGTATATTTCAGGGGGTTGTGGAGCATGTCTTCCAGAAGCTCGTATTTGAGCGAAGACAAGGAGCGCTCTATCACCCAGAGCTGAAGGCGCTCCCTCAGCTCGGCCTGCTTCTTGAAGTGCAGGCCGCAGCGCTTCATGTCCTCGAAGGTGCAGACGCCTGAGGTGATGAACTGCATCAGCTCATCGGAACTGAACAGGGCCAGGTTCTTGAGCATGGCTATGTTCTTGAGCGTGACGGAGCCTTGCCTCATGTAGGCTATAAGCTCCTCCACGCTGTATGTCATCATTCTTGCTGGTACGAATGGGGCTAAGTTGCACATCTATGTAAGGTGTTATGAATCAGTTTTTTGCCTTGGAATGGTTGTTTACTGGGTTCCAGACACCGACGCCGACGGCGTATGGGGAGGAGGACTTGATGCCCGTGGCACCCTTGCGGGTGGTGACGAACACGCTGAACCAGTTGAGCAGTATCAAAATCTGGAGCACCACCAGGGTGACGACGCCCTGCATGGTAAGGCTCTTGCCCGAGGGGTTGAGCAGGGGCTTGGCCAGGTCCTTGTAGGTGGGGTCGAGGGGCTTGTAGTCCTCGTGCAGCTGGGCCGGAGCCAGCTCGAGGCCTTTCTGCGAGCACTCCACGAGCTTGGCGTCCCACTCGGCCTTCTTCTTGTCCAGCTCGTGCAGGTAGGAGCTGACCGTGAGGATGTCCCAGTTCTCCACGGCCCAGGAGGCGGGCTCGCCGAATTTCCTTATCTTTTCCTTGAGCTGGGGGTATTCGCTGTTGGTGATGTAGAGGTCGTAGAGGTCGTCCACCTCCTTGTCCAGCAGGGTGTTGTCAGTGAGGTGGTTGGGATTCGCCGTGCGGTAATTGGTGAGCTGAAGGTCCACATACTCCATGTATCCGCCGGGAGAGTTGTCGCCGGTCATGGCGCGCAGGGCGGCGAACTCGTCGCCTGCCTTGTTCTGTATCTCCTCCTTGTAGGTGGTGAAGCAGGCCACGGCGTGAAGCACATACCAAGCGGATACAACGGCCACAACGGCGTAGATGGATATGAACACCCATTTCTTGGTGTTGGCCGCCGAGCCGTACTGGCTCTGGGCGTCAGGGCTTGAGTAATGGCAGGCGAGGAAATAGAAGAAGCCCATGAGAAGGGCGGTTCCGACACCGGCTGAGACGGATACGGGCCAGGAGCAGTCCGAGGCGAAATGGGCGCCCACAAAGACGCAGCCGCCCCAGGCTATCAGACCTATGACGCTGAGTACGGTTAACAGCGTTTTAACGAATGAGTTCATGATGGGTTGGTCTATATCAGGTTAAAGATTTGTTTCACAGACATTCAGGGCACTCCTGGCGCAACTGCTCCATATACATGTCGAGCATGTCGCGTATCTCTTCCAGCGCCTGATACTGGCGGATGATGGCGTCACAGTCTTGCTGCGGCACAGGGAAAGGGAGCTGTCCCGGAATGGGTTTCTGAGGTGTAGGCATAGAGGGGCCGGGCATCGGGTTCACGTTGAAACCGGGACCGGGCTGCTGTCCGAAAATAAGGTTGCCGAGTGTCGGGCCTAAAGGACGCGGCGTGTCGCCTCCGGGATTTACTACCCTCTTGCGCGGGGGGACGGTGGGCAGGTTGTCTGGATCGGCCTGGAGAGCCGCCACAAGGTCCATGATAGGGCCTATGTCATCCTTGGGCTGCGGGTTGGCCGTGGCCACGAGGATGTCATGTATCTGCTTGGCCGACAGCGAGGGGTTGTGGCTCTTGAGCAGGGCGGCTCCACCGGCCACTATGGGGGTAGCCATGCTGGTGCCGTCGCTGTAGTCATAGCGGTTGTCCGGCAGCGCGTTGTACACCGCCGTGCCGGGGGCCGAGATGTCGCAGGCGTCACCCCAGTTGGAGGCCCCGGTGCCGAAGAAGGGGTCCCAGACGGAGCGCTCGCCGGTCTGGTCCACAGCCGACACCACCAGCTCATGGCTGGAGCGGTTCTTGGGGTCGAGGGCGGATAGCACGTTCTCGTTGCCGGCGGCCTTCACCACCACCACGCCGTTGCTCTCGGCATACTCGCACACATAGTCCCACAGCTCCTCCACGTCAAGTCCGGTGGTGGCCGCCAGCTCCTCCTGGTCGGCACGGCTCAGGGCACGGGTGCCGGGAGGGAAATCGGCTCCTATGGAGATGCTTATGACATCGGCCCCGTTCTCCACGGCATAACGCACACCCTCGATCATGTCGTCCTGGTAAGCGCCTCCAAAGTCCTGGAACACGTTGATAGGCATCAACTTGCATCCGGGTGCTATGCCGCACGCTCCCTGGTTGTTGTCGGCGGCACCGACGGCAGTGGAGGAGGTGTGGGTGCCATGACCGTCACATGCCGGTACGCGCGGTACCATGGATGTGCGGCTCACGGCATCATACGGGCTCACTATCTTGTCCTTGATTTCCGGATGGGTTATGTCTATGTCGCCGTCGAGTATGGCCACCGTCACCTGGTCGCTCCCTTTCTCAATGTCCCAGGCGTCGATGGCCTCGACCATGTCGAAATAATAGCTCTGGTCCTGGTTCCGCATGGCCGGGTCGGCGGTGCGCGCGTTGCGGCGAGACACGCTCTCGTCCGAGATTATCAGCTTGAAATCAGGCAACTGCTCCTTGAGTTCCTTCTTTATGTTCTCGCGCTCGTCGGCGGGACACTGAAGCATCACCTTCTTGAGCACGGTGTCAGGCGAGGCGAGCTTGTATTTCTCCTGGTCGGGATAATGCTTGCGGAAAGCCTTGGTGAAGTCATTGAGGTCCCCACCCTCGCGCACGATAATGGAGAGGCGGTTGGAGGCGATGTACTGCAAGCTGTCCTTGTCCACGATTATGTCCTCCTCCTTGGGTGGGGGAAGCGTCTTGTCCATCTGGTCCACGGTCTCGGCCTGCGCGTTGCCACAGGAGCGCAGCAAGAAGAACAAACCCACGCCAACAGCCGCTATGGCCAGGATTATGAGAAGCCATTTCAGCCAGCGACGTTTCTTCGTGGCTGCGGTCTTTTTCTGCTCTTCCTCCTCACGGCGACGACGTTCCTCCTCTTCCTGGCGGCGTTTGCGCTCCTCTTCCTCCTCGCGGCGGCGACGTTCTTCCTCCTCGCGGCGACGGCGTATCTCATCCAGGTCCGGTTCGGGTATTATGACACTGTCTCCTCCGTCCGGTTGGACCGTTTCGTCATCATTCGGAGGTGTCACCGACCCGGTTTCTGTACGTGTATCCGGCTTGAACGAGCCTTTGCCCGCGAATTTCAGCAAGTTGAGTCCTGTAGCAGCTCCGTTGCGGGGCTTGAGACCCCAGCCGATGATGACCACGCGGTCGTCGGCGCAGAAGATGGAATCCTCGTCAGGCACTATCACCAGCTTGGTCATCAACGGATACGCATCGTCGTCTGGGTCTGGCAGCGAGCTGCGGTAAGCCTCCATCACCTGCGCCAGCCTACGGGTGTAACGTTCCCGCTCAGATCCTTCCAGGGCGCTCAGCGTCAGAGGCTTGGTACTGAACAGGGTGCTGTACCACTCCACAGCCTTTCCCTCGCGTATGAAGCGAGGCTCGGCCAGAAACTCCTCATACCTCTCGCCCATGCGGCTCTTTATGACCCCTATGGTGCGCTTATAGTTACGCAGAGGCTCGTCGCCACCAACGCTCAGCACGTTGTAGCCTCCAAGCTGCGTGATTGTCAGTTTCTGAATCATTGCAAACAGTAATATTTATAAGTAAGTTATTCTTAGTCACTTACGCACCGCCGCCCTCATCTCAGTCTCGATGCCGACAAGGCGCGGCGATTTCTCCACCAAGGTGTGGAGCTCGCGCGAGTCAAAGATGCTGTGGAGCATGATGGCGCGCAGCTCATTATTCATATTAACGTCATATTTCGGGATTTCGCACGTAGCCAGGAATCCGATTTTCATATTTTGGGTCCAAGTGCGGAAATTGTGATAGTTGGAGAAATAAGCCAGCTTCTCGCTCTCCACCGGCACCTGGTTGAGTATCTTGTCTATGTTCTCGAACACGTCGAAGACCACGTTCATGTCCCCACGCAGCTTCTCCTCGTCCAAGGTGGCGTTGTTGTAGTCCATCGGCTTCACCTCCACCTCGAAATTGTTGTGGGTCACAGTCTCCGACACATCCTCCCAGAGCTCCTTGGAGAAATACGCCGTGCCGAAGGTGTTGACAAACTTGTTGAACATCTCGGCCACCATGTCGGCGAGCATCTCGGCCATGTTCGCCAGCTTGTTGGGACTGGTCACGTATGGGCGTATGCGCTCTATCACGCGGTCCGTGATGCGGAGCTTGTCGAAATAGAGGGCGCGAAGGTTGTCGGCTATGTCCTGGAGGGAACTCTGCGGCATCCCGTCCTTGGTGAACCGCTCCAGGTTGGAGACGTTGATGTACTTGTCCACCCAATAGTTCTCCAGCGCCTCGGCCACTATCTGCGGCAGGTTCTGCACCGTAGGCGGATTGATTATGTCGGTGACAGAGAATCCGAAATTGGACAGGTACTCCGTCAGCTCCTCCTCGCTGCGTAGGTGATACGTGCCAAGCAGGCGCCCCACGTTGTCCTCATACGTGGCGGCAGGGTCTATCTTGGCACGCTCTCGTATGGCGAACAGGATGTTCATGTCGGTCTTCTCCAGGCTCTTGATTTCCTTGGCCACGTCAAGTATGTGCCCGTGCAGGTTCTCCTCGCTCACGAGCATCGAGCTAAGAAGCTCCGTGAACAGATACGGCTTGGTGCCGAACAGGATGCCGAGGGTAAGCTCTATGCGTCCCGCGCTCTCCAGTGCCTCCGCCAGCATCGTGTCCGAGTTGTCGTCATGATAGAAGGAGAACAGGGTGTCGAACAGGGTATGGAAATTCTCGCTTACCATCTGGGCGAAACTCCTGTCGCGGGCCGACACCACATGGCTCGAGGCCTTCACCAGATTGTCTATTATATACCGGGAGCCATCCTTGTTGGGCTCGGCCGCCTCCTCCCATGCTTTCCTCGGGTCGCGGAAATGCACCTGCACGAACTCATGGTTCAGGAACGAGTCCTTGAGCCTCTGCAGATACACCCTGACATCCTCTCCCGGCTCATCCTCCCGGCGGTTGGCCTCATATCCCGTATACGTGGAGTCGGAATATGAGTAGTCCCTGAGCAGATATATGTTGTCGAAGGCTCCGGAAGGCAGCCACTCCGAGAACCAGCGGTTCTCACTGTTTTCCTGGATGATGCTGCTCAGGGCGTTCGTATAGCGGCGCACCCAGCGGTGACGGGCCTCGTTGAGCAATATCTCCTCCGAGGCGTCCGCCGGCTCCTTGGTCTTGTCGCGCTTCAAGTCTATGTTGAACTTGGTGCTGACAAGGAACAAGGGCGGGATTTCGGTACCCCTGAGATACTCGGAGCGGGCCTGGGCCGTGTCTCCCACCATATCGTCTATCCAGCTGCGCAACAGCCCGCTGAGGCTCATGACCTCGCTCTTCTGCTCATGATGGCAGAACAAGAGCGTGCTTATCAGGTAATTGCGCGAATACTTGTTGAACAGATAGCTCACCCTGCCGCGCAACAGCATGGTGCAAACCTCAGGACGCGAGACCAGGCTCTCGTCATAGTTCATGCGGGAGCGGGCACCCGGAAAGTCCAGCACGTCAAGTGTCTTCATGAACTCCTTGGGAGCCCCCTCGTCCTTAGGCACCGTAAGCACCACCTCCGCCGCTATGGAGGTGAACTCGCTCTTCTGCACCGTTATGCAACGGGTTCCCGTCCACACCTCCATCTCCGGCACACGCGCCTGCTCTATCATCTCACCCTTCTCGTTCCGGACCACGCCGAAAAACTCCTTGATGCGGTCCACGCACAGTATGGTGCCGTCCACCTTGAGCAACGCGTCGACACCTATACCCACATACTCCGGATAGCCGAGCAAGGAGAGGAGGTCGAGAAGGCTCCTGAACACGTCGCTCACCATAGCGTTGTCATTCCACAGCAGTGAGAATCCCTCCACCCACTCGGATGGCTGCATGGAACCTATGATGCAGGCCAGCCTCTCCATATAGCGGGTGCTGCGGAGCATGCCTATGAAATACGTCACTATCGGGAACGAGCCGTGCGTTATGTAATCTATCATCTCATACACCTGGTCCTCGCCCATCATGGTCTGCACCTCCGGCCGCCGGCCATATTTCTGCTCCAGCTCGCCGATACGATCCTCTATCCGCTGCTTGTCAGGATACTTATGGCTCTGGACATCGCTGAAATACGAGTCCACAAGTGTCAAGGCAACGTCCACAGGCGAGAAAACCCTGACCGCTATCGGATGGGACGGGTCGCCCGTATCCTGCTTCCGCTCCGTGAACCTGGTTATTAGGCTCGTGCTCTCCACACCGCCGCCAGACGGGTTCAGGTCCAATATGAAATTGCGGGTGCCTCCCTCCAGGTCGGTCTGAACGTCAAGCACGCCATTCGAGTTCTTCAGCAGATTCTGCACCAGGTACGACTTGCCCACCTGGCTCTCCCCGAACACGGCCGCCGCCGGATTCACGTTCAAGGCCGTCGAGATGCGGCGCATGCGCACGCGGCCCTCTATTATCTTGTCGCGGGTGGAGGCCAGAGCCTCGCTCCCCAGGTTGGCCTTGGCCCAGTTAAGGCCGGACCGCGAGGCCTGTGCCTCTGCCTCTATCAGGCGCCTTATCTCGCCTGCGTCTATATTGCTCATATTCTTTTGTTCAATATCAGGTTGATCAGCTCAAATCACTTATAGAATCGCTCTGAGGGGTATCGTACATACCCAGGTGCAGGATGAACTCGCCGGTGTCGAGCCAGTCGGCCTCCCCGGCGGCACGGCTCTGCAGCTTGAGCCGGAAATACTTGGCGTTCACGGGATTCCCCTCCGCGTCCATGATGTCCACTACCCGCACAGCCTCCTTGTCGTCATAGTAATCGCGCTCGAAGGTGAATCGGAGGGGCACATGCCCGCGCGTGCGCAGCTTTATGGACTCCGCCGTGTCCACCACCATCTGGCGCGGCAGCATGGCCTCCGGCGTGCCGGGAGGGAACCCGGTGCGCTGCGCCACCTGGTCGGCGGCGGCAGCTCGGATGGCCTCGTCGTCGTAATCCAGCTTGTACAGCACTCTGGTCGGATAGCCCTGCACGTCAAGCTGACGGCACCCGAAGAACAGCGGGAAACCCGATATGTCGAGCGAGGCGGTGTTCATGGTCGGCGTGATCATCTGCTGAAGCTGCCCCGAATGGGTGTTCATCACCCCTATGTACTCGCTTGTAGGCTGTATGCGCCGCTTCAGCGCGTCCGCGTTCAGCTTGAACATAGGCAGCTTGCCCTGCTCAGCCAGATACGCTATCAGCGCACCCACGGACACCAGGCCCTTCTTGTCGGAGAAATGACCCACGTCCGTGGCCCCGGGATACCACGATCCTACTCGGTAATCGTTCATGGAGATAAGGCGGTTGGGGGTCACAGGCATCAGCCGCTGCATCAGGTGCTGTATCTCGGCCAGCGAGCACGGGCGACCGCCCATGATCACTATGTCGCACTTGTAGGTATAGAAGATGGCCGCCCACTTGCGCAGGCTTATCTCGAACACCCTGCGCACTATCTCGTTAAGGTACTTGGGGTTATATGTGATTTCAAGGTCCTCCATGCGGAATCCCATAGACTCGGCGAAGAAATCCATCAGTTCAGGGCTGGGCACAGCCTCCCCGGCGAAAATATCGCTCCACACGAGTTTCCTGGCTGGCTCCCTGCGCTGGAGCATGTCCAGAAGGCGGTTGGCTATCGGTATGAGGACCTGCACGTTGAACTCCTGACGCATCCTGCGGTTTATCACTCCCATGCTGCCCGTCTCCCCGAAGAAATGGTGCATCTTCTCGGCCACGTCGCGCACTCCCGTCTCATGGAGCCGGGCCGCGATGACGCCCATCCCGGCCGCATGCTCCTTCGGGTTCTCCAGGAGCACGTCGCTTATGATGCTCTTCACCAGGTCGTCGCCCGCCGTGTGGAAACTCTCCCAGAACAGGGGTGTGGGCATGATGGCCTCTCCCTCGTCCCTGTAAGTGCATATCATCAGGTCCGAGGTGCCCGCGCCTATGTCGAGCGACGCCACAGTAAGGCTCGGCCGCTCCTCCCCGTTCAGATGCTTGCCGTAAAGGCTGAAGAACTGGTGCGCGTCACCCATATACCGGCGGAGCTCCGAATAAAGGTACACCATCTGGCAGCACGTGGCCTCGTCATAGTTCCACGAGCGACGCAGGTCTATGTCCTCCGCCGACAGCTTCAGGTCCCTCACCGAGGGTATGATCTCAACCTTGCCCGTATCCTCGCTCGGCTCGTAAGGCAAGTTGTATGTACCTAAGTCATACCGGTGCAGCACCGTGGCCGCCTCGTCCATGCACCGCCGCAGTATGAGCTGCTCCTTGTGCGTCATGGCTGTCGGGCACGTCAGTATCACGCGCGAAATCACACGCGGGCGCTGCTCGTTGCCCGCATGGTGGCGGAACTCGTAGCTGTTGGCCTGCATCCGGGCCTGAAGCAATATCTCCACGAAGCAGAAAGTCATCAGCGAGGAGCGCGAATAGGAGGCCTGGGCGCCCATCTCCGCCGGGTCCGGCGTGAAACTGCCGTCGCTGCGGAACTGCTGCATCAATCCCTCCATGTACACCGAGTGCGACGGTCCGGCCGTCCGGTCCTTCTCAGTTATGAACTTCCACTGACCCTCATACGCGTCCGTGTCCCACAGATAACGCTTCGGGCTGGAATGGTTCGTGTCATACTGCTCCGAGTCCTGCATGTCCAGCGACCCGTCATATATCAGGCGCATGGCCTCGCGGCCCAGGCGCAGGATGCTCGGCCACTGGAACTGGCAGCTCCCCGTCTCAAGCCCGAACCGCTCCTCCTTGAAGCACAGCCTCATGTCGAACGGTTCCGGATACTCGGCGCCCGTCCCCAGGTCGCGCAAGGTCAGCACCGCGCTTCTGGAGAACGACGGGTCCAGCGGGTCCTCAGCCAGAAGGCCGTAGGTACGAGAGTTGCCCACATCGAGCACGAGGTTCGTCTTGATGGGCGTCTGCTCCTCGGCGTTGAAAAACTTTATGTCAGGTATGGCGTCCAGCTTGTGCAGCACACTTATGAAATATATGTAATACACCATGTATTTCATTCGCGACCCCTCAGGCAGGCTCTCCATGTCAGAGCTGCCCAGGAGCTGCGAGAGCATGGTGTTGAGCCACGGACGCACGCTCATGTCGCAATACCGGTACACCGTCAGCGGTATCTCCACGTTCTCCATGAAATTGCGCCGCATGCGGCTGAGCTTGTCAAGCTCCGAATGTGACACGCCGCACAGGCTGTAATGCTTCAGCGCCTGGCCGTCGAAGTCCGGGCTCTCGCGGTCGTCACCCGTCTCGTTCGGATTCACACGCGTGTCTACGGCCATCACCACCTTGTACACGCGCTTCTGGTCAGTGGACTTCTCCTTGTCGCGAACAAGCATCACCCTGGCCCAGTTCGTCGGGGTCACGGGCAGACCCGCCACGTCGCTCTCGAACATAGGCAGAGGCACCCACTTCCCCTCCAACTGGTCGAGGCCCGGCTGCCGCTTGTCGCCCACAAGCTGGTTCAGGCGACCCACGCTCATCACGTCGTCCTGGCTCAGAGTGTTCAGCAGCGAGAAATTGATGTCCTCCTCCTCGGCTATATCGCCCTCGGGGCTTATGTAGCCCCCGAACTCCAGGTCGCCACGGCGCACATACTTGTCATTGCCCGGGAAATAATACACCCAGTCCAGATAGGTGACATCGCCTATCATATATTCTGAGAACCGCAACGGACGCACCACAGGCGTGCCCAGCTCAAGGGTAAGCTCGCCAGGAAGCGTATAAAGCTGGATTCCGGTATTCGATATCAGGGAAATTTCCATAGTCAGTATTTTTGTGAAAACAGGGCACCAAGGCCCTAAATAGCCAATATGCCACAAAGTTA
Source organism: uncultured Bacteroidales bacterium (assembly GCA_900552315.1). Taxonomy (GTDB): domain Bacteria; phylum Bacteroidota; class Bacteroidia; order Bacteroidales; family Muribaculaceae; genus Lepagella. The sequence continues at coordinate 12,941 of URZM01000044.1, forward strand.
CAAAAAAATCCAATATCCACAAAAAAATCCAAGACCCCTCCGGTAGGGACGCGATTAATCGCGTCCCCCGCGACCCCCGCGACCTCACACCACCATAAATACGCGACCTCACACCACCATAAGGACGCGATTAATCGCGTCCCTACATTTACCACACCCCCAAATAATCCCGAAATCCTTTAACTCTCCCGCGCCGAAGCCACCAGATTGGTCAGCGCCACGAACTCCGCCACGCTCAGACGCTCCGGCCGCTCACCCATCACAGGCTCGCGGAGCGCCGGGCTCTCCTTCGGCAAAAGCCCCGCCAGCGAATTGCGCAGAGTCTTGCGCCGCTGCCCGAAAGAGGTCTTCACCACCGTCTTGAGCAGCGTCGGGTCACATCCCGGGTCCGTCACGCCGTTACGCGTGAGCCGTATCACGCCGCTCTTCACCTTCGGGGGCGGGTTGAACACATGCTCGTCCACTGTGAACAGATACTCGCAGTCGTACCACACCTGAAGCAGCACCGACAGGATGCCCCGCGTCCTGTTCCCCTCCGGGGCGCAGATGCGCTGCGCCACCTCGCGCTGGAGCATACCGCTCACCACCGGCACGCGGTCCTTCAGCTCAAGCACGCGGAAAAAAATCTGCGAGCTGATGTTGTACGGATAATTGCCTATGAGCGCGAACTCCCCCGGGAACAGGCTGTCGGCGTCCATACGCAGGAAATCACCCTCCACCACATGAAGCTCCGGATACACCCGGTGCAGATACTCCACGCTCTCCGAGTCTATCTCCACAGCCTTGAGCGGACGGTCCTGCTCCAGCAGGAACTGGGTGAGCACACCCATCCCCGGGCCTATCTCCACCACCGGCAGGCTCCTGTAAGGCTCCACGTCCACCGTCTCCGCTATGCGCCGCGCTATGTGCAGGTCAGTCAGGAAATGCTGCCCCAGCGCCTTCTTGGGCTTTACTTTCATCATTCTTGTTCAGGATGTGTGATTCCGGGGGTAAGGGCAGGCAGGGCAGGGGTCCCTCCGCGTACTGGCTCCACGGGCGAGAAAGAGCTCTTCTTGGGTGCCCACGACGGGCCGTCCACATAGCGGTACACGTAGGTGTGGCGGTAGCCGTACTCATACCACTGGGTGTAGAGGTAC
>URZM01000045.1 GCA_900552315.1 uncultured Bacteroidales bacterium
GGCTTCTACACTGAGAGCCAGGGTCCTGCCTCCTTGTTGCTCCACGGCGGCTTGAGTGGCCTTTACCGGCTCCACAGCCTCGTTCCCATCCCTTACGCTCACCACTGCAAGCAGCACGGCGGCAACGGCGGAAAAGGCGCTCACAGCTCCCCACAGGCGTATGCGTCTGCGGCGTGCCGGGCCGGGCGAGCGGGCCACGGTCTTGTCCACAAAGGCCGCGAACCCATCAGGGTCGAGAGCCTCAAGGGGCTCGTCAGTCTTGCCGAGGATGTCCAAGGATGCCGCCAGCAACACGTCGGCGCGCAGCTGCCCGTCAAGCTCCTCTCCCCGCAGGCTCAGGGCCAGCTCCCCGAGCCGCCTCTCCTGCTCCCTGTCTGTCTCGGCCTCAAGCCATAGGTCGAACAGCTCTCTGAACTCCTGTATGTCGGTTGCCTTATCGTTCATATAGTCTGTGAATATAGGGTTCTCAATGTCTTGCGTGCCCGGCTAAGAAGCTGGCGCACGTTTGCAGGGCTTGTGTCCAGCACCTCGGCTATCTCGTCGTACTCCATGTCGCGCAACTGGCGCATCACGAACACACGCCGCTGCATCTCAGAGAGCCGTGCCAAAAGCGCCCGCAGGTAATCCTGCTCGTCCCCCCCTTCCGGGAGGCTTTCCACCTCTCGTGCCTCGTCGAGCGGGCTTAGGGAAGCCGTGGCCCTCAGAGCCGAGACGGCGGCGTTGTGCACGCACCGCACGCAGTAGGCTTCAGGATTGCGTGAGGCCTCGAGTCCCTGCGGGCTTTGCCACAGCCGCACCGTCACCTCCTGCACCACGTCCTTGGCCCTGTCCGGGTCCCGCAGCAGGGACATAGCCTGCCGCATCATAGGTCCGTAAGCCCCGGTGACAAGTATTTTGAACCTTTCAGCTTCCAAGCCCTCAGCTCTCTGCGTTCAATCTATCTCGATATGCTTGGCCAGCTCCCGGTCGCCGCGCATGTAGATCATCATCCCCTCGCCGTTGGCGCCGAGCAGCAGCATGAGCGCTATCTTGTCCCCTTCCAGCTCCTCGCCGTACATCGTGAGGTCCGTTCCCGACTCCGACACTGTCATCCACAGGTTCTCCTCGGGTATTGTCCGCGCCGAGGCCACGGCCTTGCTCACCGTCTCCTCCGGCACCTCCGCCACCACAAAGGTCTCCACCTCACCGGCGGGAATGCCTGTCATCTCCGAGGGCATCTCCTGCGCCTGCGCCCCGTTCTCGGCGCACAGGCGCTTGAACTCCGCCTCCAGGCTCCCGGCCCGCGCGCTCAGCGCGCCCAAGGCCGAGAGGACGATAATCATCATTCGCTTCAACATATCACTAATTGTTCCTTGTATTCATAATGAAGACGCGCCGTGTCCCCGTTTTGTGACACGGCGCGTCGAATATTTTTCAGCATCCAAGCGTCCCGTTCCTTTCATAGGACAACAGGACACTGATTCTCAGGCCATTACTTGTCGAGGCCACGCAGACGCAGCAAAGCCTCCGGGCTGGGCTTGTGGCCACGGAACTTCACGAACAGGGTCATGGCGTCGTCCGTGTCGCCGCTCTCCAGGATGTTCTTCTTGAACGAGGCGGCCGTCTTGGGGTCGAAGATACCTTTCTGCTCGAAAAGCTCCCAGGCGTCGGCCTCCAGCACCTGGCTCCACAGGTAGGTGTAATAGCCTGCCGCATAGCCCTCGTCGCCGAATATGTGCTTGAAATAGGTAGGCCGGTAGCGGAACGTAAGCTCGGCGGGCAAGCCAATCTGGTCGGCGTATGCCTTCTCGAACTCGGCCACGTTGAAATTCTCGCCGTCACAGTGGGCGATGGCCATGTCGAGCAGCGCGGCTGCCGAAAGCTCGGCGGCGGTGAAGCCCTGGCCGAAACGGCCTGCCTCCTTCATCTTGGCTATCAGCTCGTCCGGCATCGCCTCCCCGGTCTTGTAGTGCTTGGCATACACCTTCAGCACCTCGGGTGCGGTGGCCCAATGCTCATTGATCTGGGAGCACAGCTCCACATAGTCGCGGTCCACATTGGTGCCTGCAAGGCTCTTGTAAGGCGCGCGGGTAAGCATGCCCTGAAGCGCGTGCCCGAACTCGTGGAAGGTGGTCTCCACCTCGTCCAGGGTCAGCAGCGAAGGGTTGTCGGCGGTCGGAGGCGTGAAATTGCCCACATTGTAGACTATAGGACGCTTCTGCACGCCGTTCTCATACTCCCCGGCACTCTGCATCTGCTCCATCCAGGCGCCCTGCACCTTGGTGGGACGCGGGAAGAAATCGGTCATGAACACGGACACATGCTCCCCGTTCTTGTCCTGTATGTCATAGACGGTGACCTCGTCCATATACTTGGGAGCGTCCGGCATCTCCACGAACTTGATGCCGTAGAGCTTCTCGGCGCAGTAACGCAGACCGTCGAGCACATGGTTCACCTCGAAATAGGGCTGAAGGTCGCTCTCCGAGAGGTTGAACTTGTCCTGCTTGACCTTTCCAGTGTAGTAATAGTAGTCCCACGGCTGGATCTTGAAGTCCCCGCCGTTCTTGTCCACGTAAGCCTGCATCTCCGCCACCTCTTCCTTGACGCGGTTCTTGGCTGGCTCGTACACCTTCATCAGCAGCTCTTCGGCAGCCTCGGGGGTTCCGGCCATCACCCTGCTCGTCATCAGCGAGGCATAGTCCTTGAAGCCCATGATCTTGGCCTTCTCGGCACGCAGCTTCACTATCTTCTCTATCACGGGCACGTTGGAATTGTCTCCCTTGGAGGCAAGGGAGGTATAGCCTTTCCACATTGCCTCGCGCAAGCCTCGGTTGTCGGCATACTGGAGCACCGGCAGACGGCTGGGGGCATGCAGCGTGAACACATACAGGCCGTCCAGACCGCGGGCGGCGGCTGTCTCGGCTGCGGTGGCCACGGCGCTCTGCGGCAGACCGGCCAGGTCTGCCTTGTCATAAACCACTATCGAGAAATCGTTGGTGGCCTTCAGCAGGTTCTTGTTGAACTGCATGTACTGCTTCGTAAGCTCAGAGTTGACACGCACAAGCTCCTTCTTCTGCTCGGGACTCAGGGCCGCTCCCTGCTCGGCGAACTGACGGTAGTATTTCTCCACCAGACGCTTCTGCACCTTGTTGAGCTTGCTCTTCTTCAATCCTTCCTTCAGGGTCTTTATGCGCGCGAACAGTGGTTCGGAAAGCGAAACCTCGTTCCCGGCCTCCTCAAGCAAGGGCATGATGGTCTCTGCCGCCTCCGAAAGCTCCGGAGTCTTCATGGCAGAATCGTAATGATAGAATACGGCGCTCACCCTCTCCAATATGGGCGAGAGGTTCTCAAGCGGCATGATCGTGTTCTCGAAAGTCGGAGCCTCCGGATTGTTGACTATCTTCTCCAGATTGGCCCGCTGCTCGGCGATGCCGGCCTGCACGGCGGGCAGGAAGTCTGCGGTCTGGATTTGCTCGAAGGGAGGAATCTCATACTTGGCCGTATAAGGCTGCAGGAACGGATTCTCCCGGGCCTGCATCTCGGCGGCCCCTCCGCATGCCACGGTCAGGGCCACGGCTGCTGCTGTCAGAAATCTGTGTTTCATGGGACAAATGTTATTATTAGGATTCATTACTTTCATCTTATTTCATCTCGTCTGGGTCCAGGGCGAACCGGGCCATGACCGGGTAATGGTCTGAACTCTTGAGGCTGCCTCGGCTCACTCCCAGGGGGCGTACCCCGCAGTCCGGCCGATACAGCACCTGGTCTATGTGGAAGAGCAGGTGGTTGGCGTTGAACGTGACCATTGGTCCCTTGCCCGTCTTGCAATACGCGTCCTCCAGCCCTCCGGAGAGCATGGTTCGCCACGCATACGAGCCGGGAACGTCGTTGAAGTCTCCGCAAATTATCAGCGGGCCCTTGACGGTGTCCGTCATGTCCCGCAGCTGCCGGGCTGCTTCAGCACGCTGCTCGAAGGCTATGCGCAGCTTGCGGTAAAGAGTGGCGTTTTCCTCACGGTCCAGCACGCCGCCCGGGTTATGCTTCAGGTGCGATGCTATGGCACGCTGGTCCTTGGTCAGCCTGTACGAGGGCATATGCACGTTGACCAGAGTGAGCTGTCTGCCACACACCTCCAGGCGGTACACCTGATAGTTGAAATAGCTCCGCGCGTCCTCCTTGTAGCCGTACACATACACCGCCGGGTATTTCGAGAGGAGCACCTCCTCCTCAAGCCCTGTCATGATGCGGTAGGGATACAGCTCCTGCACGCTGTCTATCTGGGCCTGCGTGGCCACACCCCGTTTCTTGCCCTGCTCCAGCGAGTACAGCTCCTGCATGCACACCACGTCCGCTCCGCTGTGCATTACATAGGAGAGGGTGCGCGAGCTTTGGGCCTTGCCCAGCTCCAGGTCTTTGAAATGCGCCACGTTGTAGGTCAGCAGCTTAAGCTCTGTCTCACCCGCACGCAGTCCTTCAGGGAAGCGGAGCGGGCTGACGGCCAGAAGCGTCGGCAGCGAGGCCAGAAGCGCGACCCCGCAAGCCGCGGCGTATACCTTGCTGCGGCTCAGCCACAGCCACAGAGCGCCCGCCGCGAGGCTCACCAGCCACAGCACAGGGAACACAAGGCACAACATGGCCGGAACCGCCCACACCGCCGGGTCGATATATCCGGCCCAGGCGCCCAGCAGCATGCACACCAGCAACAACGCCGTGAGCGCAATGCCCACATACTTTGCCGCCTTACGTATGTACGTGTTCTCTGTCATACTCATTTCGTCACCTTGCGGCTCAGTTCCTCCAGCTCCGCGCGCTCGCGCCGGGTCAGGGAGTTGAACCCGGAGGTGTGTATCTTGTCCAGCAGCTCGTCCAGGCGGCGGCTCTCCATCTTCTCCCGCTCCTCGGCATTGTGGGCCGGGAAGCGCCGCATATCCTGTTCCATTCCCTTGAACGGGTTCCTGCGCTTAGGCTCCCGGGCCTTGACCCTGTGGGGTTGGCGCATGAGCCGTGCCGCCGCAAGTCCGTAAGCCACGCCGCCTATATGGGCTATCTCTCCGGCTGCGTTGCCCCCTCCCAGGCCGAGGAAAGCCAAGGCTATCATGGCCACGGCTATCCATTTGAGCTTCACGTCTCCCAAGAAGAACAGGTGCAGCGTATATCCGGGCATCAGCACCGCTGCGGCCGTCATGATGGCCAGCACAGAGGCAGAGGCTCCAAGCAGGAGCGCCCCCCCTGAGTAGAAACCGGGGAAAAGACGGTAGCACAACATATACAGGACACCCCCGGCCAGTCCGCCCCCTATGTAGAGCCACACGAGCCGACGGTTGTCGATTCTGCGGGTTAAAATATCGCCGAACCACAGAAGCCACAGCATATTGAACAGCAGGTGCAGGAAATTCTCATGAACGAACATATATGTGAGCAACGTCCAGGGGCGGCGGATCCACACCTCCACCGGGGCGGGAAGCTCCACTGCCAGAGCGGCGTGCAGGTACGACGGCCCTCCAGCCTTGTGTATGACCGCAAGCACGGCCATAACCATGAAGACCAGGGTGTTCACACCCACCAGCCACGCCAGCGGGCCACGCCGCCTGAGTATGTCACCTATACCCGCCATGCAACGTGCCGTTTTTATGCCAATACAATATCAGGGGCAGGGCAAACAACATGCCGCCCAAGTGGGCGAAATGCGCCACGGTGCCGAGCGTGCCCGTCATGCCGAAGAAGAACTCAAGCACGGCATACCCCGCCACCAGGTACTTGGCCTTGATGGGCACCGGGATGAAGAACAGGTACATGGGCACATTCGGATACACGCACCCGAAGCCCAGCAGAAGCCCGAACACAGCCCCGGACGCCCCTATTGTCAGATACGAATTGGTGAACGAGGCCATCCCTGCTGCCGCCTCCGCCGGATTGGCGGCTATCAGCGCCTTGGCTTCCCTTATTCCGATATGGTTGAGCGCGGCCACAGCATTCGCATAGTCGCCGTTCACCTCCACCATCCAGGTCAGCTCCTGGATAAGCCCGGCGCCTATGCCCGTCACGAAATAGAAAATCATGAACCGCCGCGAACCCCACGTCTGCTCCAAGATGCGCCCGAACATGTAGAGCGCGAACATATTGAAGAATATGTGTCCCAGGCCAGCCCCAGACCCCAGCGGAGCCTGGAGGAACATGTAGGTGACAGGCTGTATCGGGTTGAAGTCTGCCGCGCTCCAGTAGTGAAGCCCGAGATGCCTGTAGATCGTGTTGCCGAAATCGGGCATGAAGCTGCACACCACCCACAGCGCCACATTTATGATAAGCAGGTTTAGCGTAACCGGCGGCAAGGATCTGAGGAAGCCGCCACGTCCGGTGTCATACATAACTTACATGAAATTGCACGCCCCCTCGCGAACAGGGGGCAGTAATCCAACATGAGTGCAAAGTTACAAAAAAATTCCTGACCCGCAACCACGCCTGTGACACGCAAATACACGCGGCCCGGAACGACGCTTCAGGAAACCCTTCAAATACCCGCGTCCGCGAACCCAGGCATCATGCCGGTAAACTGCAAATCCACTCGGAAAATGCTGATTTTCATGTAAAATCGCCTCCCAAAACCAGGAGCAAAACTTTTTTCAGCCTTTTTTGGCATTTTTTCACGATTTTATTTGCGAGTCAGATTTGTTTTGATTATATTTGCTGCCATATTCTTTTTTCTAAAAATATAATTATGAACAGATCTGATTTAGTGAATGAAATCGCCGCAAAGGCCGGTCTCAACAAGGCCAACGCGAAGGCCGCACTCGACGCCTGTCTGGAGTCGATAGCGCAGGCTCTCGCAAACGATGACAAGGTGGCTCTGCTCGGCTTCGGCACCTTCTCCATACAGGAGAAAGAGGCCCGCGTCGGTATCAATCCACGTACAAAGGAGAAAATCGAGATTCCGGCCCGCAAGGTCGTGAGATTCAAGCCGAGCGCCGACCTCGGCAAGTAAAAAACTGTCAACTCGCCATTAGACCCAGCACGGAGGGTGTGTCAAAATCTCCGATTTTGGCTCACCCTCTGCGGTTTGTCAGAATGGCCGAGATGTAAGGCGCTGAGACTGAGGTTGATGAGAGTATACTAAAGTACACGACCGAGCCCGAATGTCGAAAGCAACGCCGCAGATTGGCTATTATGACAAACCGCCGATTCAACATTCCGCATCGTTCACGGCTTGCATTTCCCCACCGCCGGCTCTGTAAGCGTTATACGCACCACGGTAGTGCGACCCAGGCTGCGTGCCACGGCCTCCTCGAAACGGTCCATGTATCTCGGCAAGAAACGCTCGCACAGCAGGCGCAGGGCCTCGGTCTTCTCCGCGTCGTCTGCCACGATCTCCGCCACCCCTATGGCCACGGCCGAGTGGTAATGCTCGGTGAAATTACGCTTCTCCTCCTCATATCTCGGAGTGCATTTGCTCACGGCGGAAAGGCTCACCGCCGGATTGAGTCTCAGGCAGTCGAGCTTCTCTCCCTCCCCGGCGCAGTGGAAATAGAACGTGCGCTCGTCCTTGCGGCACAAGGACAGCGGCAGGCCGTAAGGGGAGCCGTCAGGCCTGGTCATGCTAACGGTGACATACGGAGCCTTGTCGAACACCTCAAGCGCCCAACTCTCCTCCCTCTGCCTCCCGGCTTTTCGCATTGGTCTCATATCGTTATCTGTAAGAGATATGCTCAGCGCCAGCCCATGAACATCTTCACCACCTCCGGGTCATGATGGTCGAAAAACAAGCTCTTGCCCGTGTCGAGGCTCGCTATGGCGTCCATGTCCTCCCCGGAAAGTGTGAAATCGAGTATGGCCAGATTCTGCTCCATACGCTCCACATGCACCGACTTGGGGATGATTATCACCCCGCGCTGCACAAGCCAGCGGAGAGCTACCTGGGCCACGCTCTTGCCATATTTCGCGCCTATCTCCTCAAGCGTCGGATTCGTGAAAAGATTGTTGCGGCCCTCGGCCAGCGGTCCCCACGACATGATGCGGCACCCATACTCCTCCATATATTTCTGCGCCCGCACCTGCTGGTCGAACACATGGGTCTCCACCTGGTTCACCATCGGGGGTATCTCCACGTTGCTGGCCAGGTCTATGAAATGGTCCGGATAAAAATTGCTCACGCCTATGGCACGCAGCTTACCCTCCTTGTACGCCTCTTCCAGCGCGCGGTATGCCCCGTAACGGTCACAGAAAGGCTGGTGCAGTAGCATCAGGTCCAGATACCCGGTGCCGAGCTTCCGCAGGCTCTCGTCTATCGACGCCTTGGCCTTGTCATAGCCATAATTCGAGATCCATATCTTCGACACCAGGAAAAGCTCCTCGCGAGGTATGCCGCTCTTGGCCACGGCCTGACCCACACCTTCCTCGTTATGATATGCCTGTGCGGTGTCAACCATGCGGTAACCCACCCTCAGCGCGTCGCTCACGCATCGCTCACACTCCGCAGGGTCCACCTGGTACACACCATAGCCTATCATCGGCATCTTCACCCCGTTGCTCAGTTCTATATATTCCATATTCGCTTGTTTAAAGATTTTTCTTTACGCAAAGTTAAACACAAAAAACGGGATACCGGTTTCACAATCCCCCGAAATCCTTGCACATTCTTCGCCACCGCATGGAGCGTATCCCGTATCCGACAAAAATCCTCCACAATTCAAAATCCACTATTACGTATGAGAGACAAAATCAAGACATACGGAGTGGTTCCGTCAGCGCCATGAAATTCATGAAATCGTGGTCGAGGGATAAAGTACGTGTGCCAAAGAACCGTTCAACGCAGACACCGTCCTGCCCGAAATGCTCGACGGCGACTGGAAATACGTGGCAAAAGCATACAGCCAGAACTCCGACACCATCAAGTGACCGAGAAAGGTGCTCCTGAATGTGTGGCACATCTCTCTTCAGGCCATGGAGCACGCGCCCGCGATAAGCTCCACGTCCCGGGAATCTATCATCACCGTGGCGCCACCCAACAGCGGTATCCCCACAGTCAAGGAACTCGAGCCGTCTGAATTACGCATGATTTCACCCTCAAGGCCCGCAAGCTGGCCTCTGATCACCCTCACATTGTCATGCACCTTGTACTTGGCCGACACGAAATTGACCGGAATGTCCGACTGCCCGAGCATGAACTGCAACTTCCTTATCTGACAGTCAGCGATCACCGCCACAGGCTTGTTCATCGTCCCCGAGTCCACAGACCGATTCACCATGAACCGCAAAATAAAAGAGAAAGCCACAATCTCGCGGCGCTGCTTCTCAGTGCATTTAACGAAAACCACCGACGGTATCACCACACGGTCCACCATCCTGCGTCTCCCGTTCCTCCATACACGCAGCTCCTTTTGAATGGCCACATAGCACTCTATGCCCAAGGCCTCCAACTGCTCCGCCACCTTCTTCTCATGGCGGGAATTGACCACGGCTACATACCAACGGCTGTCAGACACTCCCCCGGTGCCTTCGGATCCATCCTTTCTCGATTCGACTCTCATCTCAATAAAACATTGTTATTTACGGCCGTAAAATTACAAAAAATTCCCCGAACATAAACCGGCACGCAAATCCACCTGCGATTCAAGGCCGCAGGGTCTGCCCCGCCAAGGCCCTTTCAAAAAAATATAAGTACCTTCTACCCGGTTTCAAAGAAAAAAACATAACTTTGCACCCGGATTAAACCGACAAAAGAATGACTGAGAAAAAGAAAATGCTGAGCGGCATGATATACGATGCCAACTTCGACCCGCAGCTCATCGCCGAACGCCTCGACTGCAAAGAGATGTGCCGCGATTACAACGACCTCCGGCCCAAAGACACGGAAGCCCGCACCGCACTCTTGCGCAAGCTACTCGGGAAAGTGGCCGGAGACATCCTCATAGAGCAGCCCTTCCATTGCGACTACGGCTACAACATCACCGTCGGCAAGAATTTCTACGCCAACTTCAACCTCGTAATACTCGATGAAGCGAAAGTCTCATTCGGCGACAACGTATTCATAGCCCCCAACTGCGGATTTTACACAGCCGGACACCCCATCGACCCCGTTGACAGGAACAAAGGGCTGGAATACGCACGCCCCATCACAGTCGGCGACAACGTCTGGATAGGCGCCCAGGTATGCGTCCTGCCAGGCGTGACCATCGGCCACGACAGCGTCATAGGAGCCGGAAGCGTCGTCACATCCGACATTCCCCCGCGCACGGTAGCCGTAGGCAACCCCTGCCGGCCTGTCCGCACCATTCCCCCCACCGACGACGCACCCTGACTCCCCCACCCCTAAACTCCTCTACCCCTCTCACACCTCTCATCCACACCCCACCTTATTTACGCGAGTTCGGTTTGTCTGTCAGCGTGTCAATGACCGCCTCCTGGCGGTCGTCGACATTGGCACGGGTGAGGACGAAATTCACCGGCTCTCCCTTTTCGTTGCACAGAAGGTGTGGTTTGAAGCCCACGTACCATCCCATGGTGCTCTTGCCATTGGCGGCGACGCCCTTGAATACGTGTATGACCGGGATGCAAGTGCTGTCAACGAAACTGACACCGGTGCATTTCCCGAAACAGGCAAGCCGCAGGAACATTGTCAGCGCCACGAAACAGCGCGGCATGACCTCGACAAACCGGTTGTACGAGAAGCGGCGAGGGAACAGATGCTTCCATTGTCCGCATACACGTGACAGATAATAATGCTTGAAATTGCGGTATGTGTTGAAGTGGAAACAGATCAGGATCGTTATGACCTCCGCATCGGACATCATGCGCTTCCGGCGGCGTTTCGGGGTGTCGGGAGAAGACGAAAGGGCGTTTTTCGCCATCTCCACCTCAAATTCTTTGCAGAAATCATCGGCGATACAGAAAATTTCAGCAACTTTACTCTCGGTAATCATGATATGTGTTTTAAAGTTTGATACCTCTAAATTGCTAAATATCAGCGAGATTACCAAAAGAATCGGCAACTTTTCCAAGCTGCCGATTCAACTTTTTTAGGGTGCTTCTTATCCCGAACTCGCGTTATTACTTTTGCAGTCGCTTAAGTAACCCACACGACAAATATGGACTTAAAGAATAATATACAAAAAGAACTCCTTGACTGGGCGAAAGAGGCGGTAAGAATATTCAATGGTGTCAGTGCCGATACCAATACGCGATATATCCAGCAGTCGCCATTGGACTGCATCAGCAAACGGATTGAGACAATGGTCATAGGAATCAATCCCGGGAGTGCCCAGCCGGGGGTGACGGCCATTACGCCCGAAGAATTTCTTGCCGGAAATCCATGCTGGAATCATCGTTTTGAGAACTATGCCGAAGGTTCCGAGGTCAGTGACCGATGGGCGAAATTCTTTGGGAATGCCCACTATTTTATCTGCGGCGACAAAAGCTGCCATATCAATGGCTTTGATGATGACGCAAAAACCGTATGGACCAATCTGACACCATTTGCTACAGTGAATGCTCAGCAACTCAAGAAGGTACATTACGAGGTTTCGCTGCCATTCCTCATAAGGCTCATCGAAATTTTAAGTCCCCAAAGAATCGTCCTTTTAGGCTCAGACGCTTTTGACTGTATGACGAAATATGCGGAAGCCGATGTGCAGCGGGAAAAAGTCGTAAGGGACAGACAGGGCAAAATGACTCTGGAAATCGGCGCCATTGCTGGAACTCCGGCGATTCAGCTGCCTCACCCGTCCAACAATTGGGGATGCCATAACTTGATCGCTCCGATTTTTGTAAAAATGTGGGAGATTGTTCTTAATGAGAAGCTTTCTTTGAAAGACTGTGCGGCAAAGATGCGCTCACAATTAACCCGACTTGAACCGGTAGAGAATTAAAAAACAACTTCCTGTATCGCGAATTGAGACACCTCATGGCTAACTTTGCATCAAAACAAAGTTAGCCATGACTGTAAAAGAACTTTTTAATTCGCTTACTTTCAACGAAGTAATCAACGCATTGCGGAATACACACCGAAATGACCGGTCGATAGAGGGTGTCGTCGCTTATAAAGAAGCGTTCGATGTTATCTGTCTGACGGATTTTGAAGGCGAAGGTGGGGAGGTGACATTTGATGTGACTCCAAAGGAGAAATGGGATAGTCCAGACTCGCTTCCTCTTCTCGCCAACAACGTTGAAGGTGACCATTGGAAAAACACGGTGGGCAAGACAGTGGTAAAACCCGAAGATAACCCCTTCACTGATGCAGAACTCGCCGGAGCGATCCTCTGGGGCATGACGTTCTACGGCTTCAGCAGACATGCCGGATGGTCTCCACGCGAAGAACGTTTCACCTCATTCGGAGAACGGGCTGAACGACTTGAACGCAGATTGTATCTGCCCTATATCAGAGATAAACGTGAAAAGCGGAGACTGAAAAGCAAGGAGAATATGCCTTTCGGTATCGCGTTCTCAATGGAGACATGGGAACGGATTCATCACTGTGAAAAGCATCAGAACCGGGCCAAACGTAAAAGGTATTATCGTCTCAAAAAGCGCATCGCCCAACTCAAACGTCTCGACAAGCGTCAGCATCTGATTGACACGATTCACGAGAAATGCGGATTCCATGATCCTCAGCTTGAAAGCCGGATAATGACAGCCGGAAGCATCAATGAGACATGGCGCGACTCACATGTCGCAGACCTGGCTAATCGCACCAACTATCTTGAAGACCTCCTGACAAATTATTTCCCTACGTTCCGCGATATATGCGGAGGCGGAGAAGAACTGCTGATAGCCGCTTACACATCAGAGACGACACCCTTGACCGATGGAGAGGAACGGCATCTAAGAAACATACTATCCTCATTTGCGCCCAAAATACCGATTACATTTATCAAAGGTGTTGACGATGAGGCAAAAGCAGACATCGCTCTCCAGTTTATACTCATATCAAGCAAACCAATCAATGATGAAGACGATGACTGATTCAGAAATTCTTGAGAAATACCAGCAGCCCTTCCCGGTGAGTTTCAGAGTAATCGGAGTCGGCACGGGAGCAAACGACATAATCGAGAAAGTAAAATCGTTCGGTTATGACTGCGTAGACTGTATTCTTGCGGAAAATCTCAATGACTGCATACCTATGGATGACGACAAAATGGTCATTATCGTAGCACGGGATAATGAGGAAATCGCCAATGCAATAGCCAAGACTTATCATGACGCCGGTGTACTGGCAGTCGGTTTGGTTCATGACGCCGATGTGTCATGCTACGATAGTGTCGCAACTGATGCAGGGCATGAAAGCTATCCCGAAATAATCAGATCTTTGTTTCTGCCTGTAGTTTCCCCAGGCTACATGTGCTATGATTTCAATGACTTATGCGCTGTACTCCGCGACTCCCGCTTCTTCAGGGCGCTGACTACAGTTGATAAAAGCGTTGAGGACGCCGGATTTAAGATGCAGAAAGAATTGGAGAATGTCGATGTCCGTGGTATAGGGTCGCTTTCCGCTCATCTATATTTCAACCATGAGAGACAACCTGCCGTAACAGTGAATGACATGACACATCTTTCCGCCATGATTACCATTCTCCCGGAGTCGATCAACGTAATCTGGTATGTGAATCATGAAGACACATTGCCCGAAGATTTAATCAGATTCACAATCATCATGTCCGGACATGATCTATGACAAAGCGAGTGGCGCCAACGTATCCTCCAAAACATAGAGACAAACACGATAAAAACAGCAATGGCCAAGCAAATTTTACTTTGCTTGGCCATTGACTATCAGGTAGTTGCGTTAAAAAATCTGCTTAATACTCGTCTTCGTTGAAAAGCGAGTAGGTCGCTGTGTATGAGGGTGTTAAGTGTGTCATGTTTGCATTTGGCAAAACAAACCGCGCCATTTGAGACGGTCTGAGGCGATTGCCAAGCCTTTGGCCAAACATTGGCGAAACATTGGTCAAACATACTGCCAAATCTCTTATTATTCTTCTTCCTTTGGAGGATTTCATTTTGTTTGAGAAGTTTATTTTATGAAGTGATTTAAACTTATTTCGAAAACATAAAAAGTCTTTTAAGATATAAAAATA
>URZM01000046.1 GCA_900552315.1 uncultured Bacteroidales bacterium
CCTTCTTCAGCTTGTCCTTGTCCGCCTTCTTTATCATCTCGCGGGCCTTGCCGTTGCTGTAGCCTCCGCAGGAACTGACGCCGATGCCCAGCGCCATTACCAATGCGAAAATGGCTATGTACTTGATTGTCTTCATGTATTCTTTGTTTTTGTAGAAATGTCTTGAAATGCTTTGTCAGTCGCCTATGCGGCCGCGCAAACGCCTCATGAGGCTCTGCATACGCACCAAGGCGTAGAGGGTGCGGAAGCTGCCGTTGCGGAACAGGGCGTAGCTCAGGCGATGGAGCCGACTCATGCAGCGCGGGTCAAACTCACCGGCCATACGTCCGAAATAGCCGTAGGCCCTCCACTCGCGGGCTCGCGCGAGTTTTGCGGAACGGCTCCCCGCGCCCACGAACATATACTTGTATTGGGCTCGAATGCGCGAGGCGGCGTACCCGAAGGCGTACTTGGCAGCGTCGGCCCCGAAGCCGTCGGAGGCCATCATCCGCTCTATGGCCTCGCAGTAGGCCACCGTGCGGAGCATCACGTCTTCCCGGGGGGCATGGGTGAGCGAGTCAGGATTCACACGGTAGCGGTAAAGCGTATCAGGCAGCTGCGCCACCTTGTCGGCCCGAAGTGCGAGCTCATAGTTGAAGACGTAGTCCTCGCTGATGTACTCGCGCTCGCTCTTGAAGCGCAGGCCTTCCCGCCTTAGAAAGGAGAAATCGAAAAGCGCCCCCCAGGCCGCTCCCTCGAGCGTATAAGGCTCGTCGCCGGGATAGGAGGCGAAGCTGCAGAGGGCAACCCGGCGCATGGCGTCCGCCCCGGAAATCACATGCTCCCGGTCGGTATGCACCTCTGTGGAATACGTGCCGGGAGTCACGAACTTGCAATGGCGTGCATGCACCACCTGGGACCCGGTGCGCAATGCCACCTCGTGCAGGCGCTCCAAGGTGCGTGGATGCAGCATGTCGTCGCTGTCCAGGAAGGTGATGTAGCGGCCGCGCGCCGCATCCATGCCGGTGTTGCGTGCCATACCCAGGCCGGCGTTCTTCTTGTGCACCACACGTATCACAGGGCCTTGCGCGGGGTCGGCATACCGCGCGGCATAGTCGTCACAGATGGCGGGACAGCGGTCGGGGCTGCCGTCGTCCACAAGCACTATCTCGAACTCACGGAAGGTCTGGGCAAGCACCGACTCCACGCAATCGTGCAGGAAAGCCTCCACACGATACACCGGTATAACCACCGAAATCTCAATCTCCTGTTCCATCTCCTGTCATTAACCCGAAAGTACACTGCCGCGCCAGAAACCCGGTACACATGCGGTGGCCTGGCTTCCGGCGCAGTCAGCTTCTTCAGGCAGATGTCTTAGTCGTCGAATTTCTTGACAGCCTTCTCTCTAAGCTTGTCTATCTTTTCGCCATGCTTCTCAGTGAGCTTCTCCCAGCGCTTGATGTTGGAAGAACCCATGTCCTTGTCATCATCATAGCTGGCCCTGTTCAGCATCTCTATAACATCCTCGATGCCGTCCCACTTATCTTCGAACTTATCCTCGAAATCCTCTATGTTCTTACTGAATTTCTTCTCGTTCTTGGAATCCTGGATAGCGTCCTCAATTCCCTTCTCATAGTCCTGGTAATATTTCTCCACCCAGTCGATGCACTTGGAGAAATCATCCTTCTTCATGTCGCCGTCATCATATTTCTCCACCATCTTCTCGGCGGCCTTCTCGCTGAATCCGCCGCATGAGGTGAGGCCGAGGGAAAAGATGAAGGCTATGGCCATGGCGCCCAAAATTTTTGTCAGTCTCATGTTTATATATTTTTTGGTTTTTAAGTTTCTCTGTTGTTCCGGTGTCCGGCACCGGGCGCGGCGTAACTGCCGCATAAACTCTCCAGCCCCTGAATAGGGCCGATGATTGTGCTATAGGGTCTCTCCGGAGTCTGTCACCCGGGGTTGACATGCTTCGCTTCCCTCCGGGACCCTGTCGGCAGGGAGCAGCATAAATCAGAAGCAGTATAAATAGAGGAGCGGGGACTTGAACACATACTCACCCGAACCGGCCTGAAACGCTTCAATACGCTGTTCGGGGGCAGTTCAGGTGAGTACGTGTCTTTTAGCGACCTCCTTGTCCGCCAATGGCCGCGTTTTCACACGCAGGCGGTGCAAGGACCAGTCAAGTTGTCATTTCTTCTCAGGAGCTTTCTTGGCAAGGGCCACAGCACGCTCAGCCCACTTGGCACTGAGCTTATCATAGTTCTCCTTGTTCTCCTTGCCCATCTTCTTCTCTCCGGCAGAAGCGACGATTCTGTTGATGTCGTCAATGAAAATGTACTCGGCATTCTTGTCTGCCTCCATTTCTGCTACGGCAAATCTAAACTGCTGGTAGTCATCCTTGTTGTCCTCAATGATGCCTTCCATGTCCTCGAGCATGCCTTCGTTGTAGTCCTGAAGCCACTCGATCATGGTTGTGTAGTCTTCTTCCTCGAGCTTGCCGTCATTGTCCTTCACGATCATGTCCTTGGCCTTGCCGTTGCTGTAGCCGCCGCAAGAGGTCATGGTCACGCCCATCAGTGCCACGAGGGCCACCATTGCAAGATACTTGATTGTCTTCATCGTCTTGTGTTTTTAGATTGTTGATACTAAAGTTATTTGTTGTTTTCGTTTTGTCTTGATAGCCTGCCTGTCACCTTATTCGTATTAAAAATATTGTGATTGCCGTGTTTTAATTCCAAATTGGCGATTTGTTCTTATATAACTCATCAGGAAGGTGTCTTATTATATGAGGTTTGTTCTTTTGTGTTCATTCTCTCTGGCCGTACCTGGAGCGCACCTTGTCCTTGAGGGCTGTCTCCCTTTCCCTGATTTGGGAGGCGAGCCGGTCCCTGGCCGCCAGGTTTCCGGCTCCTATATGGACCGAGTCTGCTTCCATCATTATGGTAAACAGGCCATCGGCGTATGGATAGCTCTCGCGCCAGTGGCCGTTGAGATCCGTGCAGGCATCGCTGAAACCGGCAGAGTCCCTCTCTACATCCAAGAGGTCTTCGCATCCGTTCTGCCAAGCGTCGAAGGCCACTCCCACCATACGGATAATGTCGGCATAGTCCTTTTCGGAGAGCATTCCCGCACCATACATGTCGCAAATCTCCTTGGCGCGAACCGGGTCATACATTTCCCGGGCTCCCGGAGCCTGTGCGGAGCCAGTGGCAGCAACCGTCGCCTCGCCGCCCTTTCCGCCTTTGCCGCAGCCCGTCGCGCCCAGCGCCAACAGGGCCACGACACCTGCAACCCATATTTTCCGAATCAAAGCCATACCGAGCTCAGGGTTATATTGAAATTATTCTCATTTAGCCGGATAAACATCAGCGGCAGGAGCCTCAGCGGCAGGAGCCTCAGCGGCAGGAGCCTCAGCAGCCTCAGCGACCGGAGCCTCCTCTTCATAAACCTCGGCAGGAGCTTCCGCACACACCGCCACAGATTCAGTAGTATCGCAAGCACCGTAAACAGACGACCTTGAGGGCAGCTCGATTATCCTGTCGGTTATCCGTTGCGCCCGCTCCTGGAATTTTTGCTGCACCTTCTGAAGGTATTCATAATTCTCGGAGCCCATCTTGTACTCATCGTCGCTGTAGAGGAAATTCAACTCCCGGATATAGGCATACTTGTTCTCAAAGCGGGATATCTTGCGTCCGAACTCTTCCTGGGTCTTGGCGCTTTTGGCCAAGGACTCGGCCTTCTCCAAGAGAGCGTTGTTGTACGCGTCTATTATGTCTATGGCCTCCTTGTAATCCTTCTCTGTGAATTTGCCCTCGGCGTACTTGTCCGCCAGCTTGGTGACGCGGGACTCGCTGAACTCGGAATTGTCAACGGCATCAGCGGTATCCTCCTCATCGGAAGAAGACTTGTTGCACCCCACGGCAAGAGTGGCCGCGAAGAGCAGCATAAGCATCCATTTCATCTGTCTGGTAAGTCTTTTCATATCCTTAGTTTAAATATTAAGCGATAACATGTTACAGTGTCCGCGCAGAGTCCGGCCGACAAGAAGGCTGTGGGAATTTGGCCTTGACGCGCTGTTCCAGATTCACGAACATCTCGGTAACGTTGCGGTCCCAGAGGGTGAAGCGGCGGTGAAGGTCCGCGCCCATGCCTGACTCGGGCAACGACTGCATCATCTGCCTCAGCTGGGTGAGGTATCGGTACTTGTCCTTGAACTCGCGCTCCCTGTCTCCGATATTCTCTACGGCCTCAACCTGCGAGGTGGCCGACTTCACAATCTCAAGCATGGCGGAATGCACATCCTCTGTAGCCTGCTCCAGCATCTCCATGGCCTCAAGGCAGTCGGGCTGCGTAAGAGAATCGGCACGGAACTTATCGAGCAAAGCTCGCGCCTTGCCGTTGGAGTATGGCACCGGCACTCTTTCAGGCATCCCGGACTCCCCCATGACCGGCTCCGAGACGGCCGCAGCGGCACGCGTCAAAGCCTGGACGGAGTCCGAAGCGTCAGCCGCATCGGCTACGCACGAACCAAGGGACAGACTCATAAGACATGCCGCAAGGATTAGGTATATGGCGAATCTGCACATTTTCATAGGATGTTGCAAATTTAATCATTTAAAAGAATTAAGCAATTCTTCATAGTGTTAAATATTGTTAATTCTGTTAAACTGTGTTGAAGAACATCTCCAAGAACTCTGTGTTTTGTAATTTTGCAGCCGCAAAAAGCACGACCATGCGCATAGACATCATAACCGTAATGCCCGAGATGCTTGACGGGCCTCTGAATTGCTCAATCCTCAAACGAGCCCAGGACAAGGGGCTCGCGACCATCGCCGTACACAACCTGCGGGACTACACGCTCAGCAAGCACCGCAAGGTGGATGACTATCCATTCGGAGGCGAAGCCGGGATGGTGATGCAGATAGAGCCTGTGGACCGCTGCATATCGGCGCTGAAGGCCGAGCGCGATTACGATGAGGTGATATTCACCTCGCCCGACGGCGAGGTGCTGTCGCAGCCCATGGCCAACACCCTCTCTTTGGCCGAGAACCTCATAATACTCTGCGGACACTACAAGGGTGTGGACTACCGCATACGTGAACATCTCATAACCCGCGAGATCTCTATAGGCGACTACGTGCTCACCGGCGGGGAACTGCCGGCTGCGGTGATAGCCGATGCGGTGGTGAGGCTCATACCGGGCGTGATAGGCGACGAGCAGAGCGCCCTCTCGGACTCGTTCCAGGACAATCTGTTAGCCCCCCCGGTGTACACGCGCCCGGCGGAATACAAGGGGTGGAGGGTGCCGGACATCCTGCTGAGCGGCCACCAGGCCAAAATAGACGAATGGAAACACGAACAGGCGCTGGAACGCACACGCCTGCTGCGTCCGGAACTGCTTAAATAAGGCTGTATATCTTGTTCAAGACCTCGTCGGGGTTGAACTCCCGTCCTTTCTCCAGGGCACAGGCGGCATAGCCTGCCAAGGCTTCAGGGTCCGTGGCCAGGGCATACACCTTGTCCGCAATGTCCTCCGGCTCAAAAGAGGTAAGCACCCCGGCGCCCCCGGAAAGGCGCTCCCTCACTCCCGTGACACATGTCGACACCACGGGGAGGCCCAAGCTGAGCGCCTCACACACCACCAGCGAGAATCCCTCGGCATCCGAGGTCAGCAGGAAAAGATCGGCCGCCTTCATATATGGATAAGGATTGGAGCAAAAGCCCATCAAGCGCACCCTATCCTCCAACCCCAGCGAAGCCACGTGCCTCTTCAAGCGCTCTTCCAATGGGCCGGCGCCTACAATCCAGACCTCGAAATCGAGACCACGGTCCCGCAAGATGCGTGCCACGTCAATAAGACGGTCTTGCCGTTTCTCAGAGGCCAGCCTCCCCACGTTCACAATGGTGAACCGGCTTTTCTCAGCATCAAATTTCGCGGCATTTTCCAGAATCGCATCACGATCCACAATATTAGGAATCACGGCCAGCTTCCTCCGGTCTACATCGTATTCCTCCGCAAACGAGTTAAGCGCACCCCGGGAGACAAACAAGATGGCGTCCATGGCCGCATACATAGACCTCTCCTCCTCATGGTCGCGGAACATATAATTCGTCCAACGGTTTGCACGCATGTCCGTATGCACCCAAGTAAGATGCCTGTCGCCCAGCTCACGCACCATCGAATGGACCTTCATGGCGGGACCTTCAAGAAAAGAGATGACAGTGTCGAACCTGCGGCCTTTCAAAGCCTTGAGGGCAGAGCATCCTGTCCCGGGTGAAAATGAAATGGTTCCTGACCTTATGAAGCAGCGAGCGACGCTCGTAAAGCGTTATCAGCTCCAGGTCTTCAGGCAGCGAGGCCACATGTACGCCTCCGCCGTAGAGCAGCAGCACGGTGACACAATACTTGTCACGGTCGAGGCGCCGCATCAAATCGACAAAAACCTTCTCCGCACCACCGCCGGTCAGGCTCTCTTGTATGAAAAGTATCTTCTTGCGTTCCGACTCCATGGCTCACTTGTTTATAAACCAGTCATTCTCGTTGATGGGGTCCTCCACCGGGAAATCTCCCTGTGGGTACTCGCGGTAGAAGCGGTCCAGCTCATGCTCTTTGACATAATTGTTCACCAGGCGGAATCCGCTGGCTATAACTCGGCAAGGCGACCCTCCTAAGATGCAGTCCTGTCCCAGACCAGAGAGGTCCTTGTTAAGCATGGAGCCGGAGACCACGATAGAGTAAGGTGGCACCACCGCGCCTCCGTAGACCGTGACACTGTTTGTAAGCCAGCAGTGAGGGCCTATCACTATGCGTTTGCGGAGCGGAGCCACTCTCCGCCGGTTGAGGTCGAGCATGTAATGGAGGTTGGAGTCGAGCAGCTGGCTGCGATGGCCGATGCGCACCCCCTCCCCTATCTCTATAAGGCTGTGGCAATTGATGATGATGCCGGCTCCCAGACGAAGGTTGTCCCCTATGACGAGACGAGCGCCGTGGTCCACATATATCTTGGTATTGCTTCGCACCAAGGCTTTCCCGCCGAACACCACGTCGCCCTGCATGGCCAGCTCCAGGCTGCTGCCGCGCTGCGAAGGAGCGAGGTCCACGACATTCAGCCGCACAAGCCCGCGCCTCACAGGGCAGGTGAAGCGCACAGTGCCCGAGAGGTCTATGAAATGCGGCCAGCCATAAGCGAAGATAGGGAAGCGCATGGCCTCCCTTAAAGGGAGCACGCGCAGGTTCACATAAAGCGTGGCCAGAGGGTTCAAGTGCGTGAAGGCGCACCAACGCTCCAAGCGCTTCAGACATTTTCCTAATATGCGGGCTATCGAGTTCATTTCTTGAATTTACTAAGTATGTTTTTAAACCTCCCGGCCACAGCGGTTCTCTCAGCGCGGGTGACACCAGCCGTCAGCATGAGAAGCAGGTTGACAATAAGACTTGCCGAAACAACCGCAAGCAAACCCACGAAGGAGCGGGGCACGACATGGTTGAGGGGCAACATCACCGCCATCGAAAGTCCCAACACCTTCAGCACCGGCCATCCGACCTTATGCAGATACGCGCCGAAAGTAACGGGCACATAGCGTTTCAGTTCCCGTATGGACACCAGGTAAAACGCGAACCTGCCTGCCATGAGCAACGGGTAGACGGCAACGGGAGGCAAGCCGATTCTAAGCGCCACATAGCTCAAGGGAAAGGCCAACAGGAATAGGTTGCTGCCTATCAGCACGGTGCGACGAAGCCTGCCGGTGGCCGAAACCGCCGTATAGGTAGGGTTGTTAAGAGAGTTGACCATAGTATAGGCCAACGTCCACACCACGAAAGGTCCAGACCAATCGGGAACCTCCTTGAGCCAGATATGCAGGATGTAGTCCACACGCAGCATAACGGGGAAACATAGCAGCCACAGGAGGTAGAGGGTGAACTTGGTGCTTCCGAATATCAGGGACACGAGACTGTCGATATGGCCTGCGGCGTACCGCTTCACCAACTGCGGGCGTACGGCGGTGAAGAATTGGGTAGAGAAATTGTTTATGGCATTGTTGACGGATGTGGCCACTCCGCGCGCGGCATTGACCACCGGCCCGAAGAAGAGGTTGAGAAGCACGGTTATGCCCTGCTCGTTGACCATCCATATCACGGAACCATACATGTTCCAGCCTGTAAAGCCGAACATCTCCAGGAAGGTGGCCCTGTCCCAGTATCGGCGCGGACGGCTCTCCGGGTACCGGCGCAAGCAATACACGGCCATGATGCAGTATGGCACGAGCTGGGCCACGACCATCAGGACGGCATACGTCACCAGCTTGTGAGGCAGATATATCACGGCGAAAGCTATGCCAAGCTTGGCCAATGCGTCCGTGACGCCGAGATAGGCATAGAGCTTCATGTTCTCGCGGGCTATAAGCACAGACTCATAGACGGAGGCCACGAGCATCAAGGCCAGTGAGCCTACCATGGCGTACAGCACCACAAGCGCCTCAGGGCGCTTGGATTGGGGAATCACGAGTTTGTCCGTCACAAGCCAGTCGCCCACGGCCACACCGACCACAAGCACAAGCAATGCCAGGGCTGCGAATATCTCCAGGCTCATGGAGAAGATACGCCCCACGCGCACGGAGTCACCACGCCCCATCTCGTAGTTCAGGAAACGCTGGGTGGAGACGGACAAGGCCGCAGAGAAAAAAACGAAAGAGGTAGAGACACCGGCCACAAGGTTGTAGATTCCATAATCAGTGACGCCCAGCGCCTCGATCACCACTCTGGAGGTGTAGAGGGTCACACACAGGGTGACGAGCATCCTGAGATAAAGGAAAAGGGTGTTCTTGGCTATACTGTTGCCCTGCCCGGCCATCAAAGAGCCTCCTTTCTTGGCTTGTCGTCACAGGCCGGACGCAGGCTCCATCTTATGGGACGTGCCCCCAACAGCCTCACGGGCTGATAGGGCGGCAGGCTGTCCCAGCAACTGGAGACAAGTATCATATACAGGAAGATGATGCAAAAAGGTATGATCAGGAACGGGGTATTGTAGACCGTGAACACCAGCACGTTGATTCCCAGAAACCATTGAAGCTGCTTGTTGCGGTGCACGCGCCGCCGGAACACCTTCATGATGACGAACCAGTAAACGAGGTAAAGGGCCACCCCGAGGAGGCCGGTCTCCAGCCAGAAGACATGGCCTTGCATCATGGTGCCTATGAGAAGCCACTGGTACTGCTTCGCGAATGGCACCTTGTCAGCGCTGTCGCCTACCTTGTACTGGCCTATGCCATAGCCGCATATCCAGGCCGGCGGATTCCTGTTCATGATGGCGGGGGTTATGACGAGCTTAAGGCCTCGCGGGAAATCGTTGGCGTCGGTAAGGTCATTATGCTCCATGATACCCTCCACCATATTAAGGGCGGCCTCGTCTCCTATGAGGTATTGCGCGGCCGTGGCAGAGTCGTAGATGTAGCTCCTGCCGCCCACCACACTTATGTACAGATACACGGAGCCGGCCATAACGATCACCATGAGCGGTGAAAGCCATACCAGCCGCTTGATGAACTTGCGGTCCATCGGTATCAGGAAAAAGAAATACATGAGCATGAAGACCAACGACACTTTCGTCTCATTCAGGAAAGAGGGCAACAGCAAAAAAAGCAATTCCCAGTTGGAGAGCAGGTTATGGACATAATTCTTGGTCTGGTCCCACCTGCGCAGCATCAGATAGAACGAGCACAGATAAATGAGGTTGGAAATGGCGCCGCTCATCATATATCCGAGCGAGCCGCCGACAAGATCCAAATCGGCATATCGTGAAAACTGCCAGAGGATACAGGGGACCTGAAGCCAGAGGAAGCGGTAAATGTTGCGTTCCATACGTGCTATGAACCAGCCTCGCATCTGCCGGTCGGCCAGCAGGTAGCGGAGTATGGGCAATATGAACAGGAAGCCCACGTAGAGGCGCAGTCCGTCTATCCATACCAAAAAGCTCTGGTGGTTGACCCAAACCGTGCTCACAAGCGTGAGGGCGCAAAACACCGCAATGATAATTATGTCGACCCGCGAACGCAGTGTCCACAGCCCCAACAATATAATCATGCCTTGAGCAAGCACGCGCACGCCCTGCTCCACGGCAGGCACCTCGCGCCCTGCCACCTCCTGCGTGACGAAATTGTAGGTGGCGAGCACCCAAAACATCACGAACAGAATGTTGCATATCAGCTGATACTTGGTGGTGACCAGTCTCATGGGCAGATGGAGGTTTGGCGATATGGCCTCACTTTTTGCGGCGGCGCATCTGGAGAATCATGATCGGCATACCGAAACCGAACAGCAGGGCTACGGCATAAATCAACATCGGCTTCGGGGACACAGGTTTCTGGTTCATGTAGGCACGGTCAATAATCTTGCCCACGGGCTGACTCTGGGAGAGCGCTATCTGCGTCTCCTCGCGCTTCTGGAGCAGGAAACCGTAGATGGCGTTCTGCACCTCGCGGTCGCGATACAGGGTTATCAGCTCGTGCTCCATGCCGGGAATCTCGCTCATACGCTGGTTCCCTTTGCTCTGCTCGGCCTGCAAGGTCTTGTAGTTGATGCGCGCGCTCTGTAGCTCGCGGCCCACCGAGGACAGTATGTTGGAGCGCATGGCATCTATCTGCTCGTCGAGCTTCGTGAGGACCGTGTTGCCGCTCTTGGCCGAGGAGGCCAGGGTCATGCGCTGCATGATGAGGTCGTTGTACGCCTCTATGAGCTTGAGGTATCCCTCACCCAGGCCGAGGGAACCTCCCCCGGAGAAGGGAATCATGGAGTATTTGGTCTCAGGCGAGGAGAGCATCTGCTGTATCATCTCCATCACCTGTATGCCGCTCTGCAGCTCCACGGTGCTCTGGTCCATGGCCCCCTTTCGGGTGAAGATGTACTCGGCCTCGGCGTCGGCGCTCACCACCTTATGGTCTTTCTTGAACTGTTCTATCTTGGACTCCGACTCCTCCAGTTCATGGTAGAGGGAGAGCAGGCGGTTGTCGATGAAATCGAGCAATCCCTGGTTATATGCAGTACGGTCGGACTCCCTTCCCTCGTTGTACAGGTCCATGAGCGTGTTCACGATGTCGAGACCTCGCTCAGGCACCACATCCTCCATGCCCACCACGAGCGCATCGGCCTTGTTGGACACATAGTCCACGCCCAGATGTTCCTGTAGCCAGTCCACCGCGTCGGCATTGGTCATGTACACCGCCGACACGTTCAGGTCACCGCTCTTCGGGAAAAAGTCGGTGGCCGCGATACGGAATGTGCCCACAGGGGTCTTGGCGTCGTAAGGGAGCTGCTTCACCTCGGTGTCGAGCACATCGGTCTTGTGTTGCTTGACCGTAAGCCTCCACGGTCCCTTGACCGGGCCCTCCATCCTGAACAGGGTGCTGGTACCCAATGTATCGACTATCTGTTCAGGTATCGTTATCTTCACAGGCTCGTCCTTGTAATAGTTCGCGCGCCTTTTCCAGAAGCCATTGTCCTGCCAATAAGAGGTGTTGAGGTCAAGCGCCTTGACAACCTTGAGCAGCATGGTGTGCGACATCATCTTCATCTGCTCGTTCTCCGGGTTTGCGCCGGTGGTGGAGCCGAATCCCATGGAGTTCATCAGAGCGGACATGGCTCCGGACTGGCCCATGCCCCCGTCTTCCTGCTGGTTCACCATAATCATGCCCTGCATCAGGTAGACCGGGCTCTTCTTCTTGACATAGAAAACGGCAGCGCCCACGCAAAGGGCCAGCGATATGACGAACCACCACCAGTGGCGCAGATAGTTGCGCAACATAGAACCGAAATCTATGACATCCTTACGAGGCTCCGCCACGGGAAGATTAACGGGTTCCGGGCTTGTGTTGTTATCCATTTCGAGGTAGGTGTATTAGTTTTTGACTGCAAGGGCTATGATGAGCGAGGCTATGACGCTGCAGCCGCTCACTATGGCGCTGACCACGCTTATCTTGTATGCGTTGTTCTGGTTGTATTCGGCCTGTCCGCGGCGCGCCTCCGTAGGCTCCACGTAGATGGCGTCGTTCTGTTGAAGATAATAGTACGGGCTCTCGAAGAGCTTCGCGTCATTGAGGTCCACACGGTGATACGTTATCTTGCCGTTCTCCTCACGCACGAGAGTCACGTTGTCCCTGCGACCGAATATGGTCAGGTCGCCGGCCTGTGCCAAAGCGTCCAGGATGCTGAACCTCTCGGTGGGGATATGCACCAGTCCCGGCTTGGCCACCTCGCCGAGCACGTTTACCTTGAAATTATACAGCTCCACGCGCACGTAGGGAGCCTCCACATCCTCGGCTATACGGCGCGTAAGCTCGTCGGCAAGCTGCGCGGTGGTCAATCCGGCCGCGTGTATGGTACCGAGCTTGGGGAACTTGATATTTCCTTCGCGATCCACTATATATGTCTGTATCTGCGTCATGGCGGATATGCTCCTTTCCCTTACGGTCTCGGAGGTGTTGCGCCCTGTGGCCGGATTCACGGCAGGCAGATTGTAGATGGCGGTGGCCTCAGGCACCTCCGAGGTGACGGTGATGGCCAGCTCGTCGTCCGGGGCGATCTTCAGTTTCCAGTCCGTGTCTGCCACCACTTGCTCCAGCGTGGGAGTGTTGGTGGAGAAATAGGCCAGATTCTCATGTGACTTGCAGCTGCACAGCAATGCCAGCAGCGGCAGGATGTAGAACAATTTCCTCATACAGATATACGGGGCGCAGGTTGGTGCGTCCTTTTAGCTTAACGCGCTGTCTCTCCAGATTATTGTGCATGTCGCCACAGGCAGCAAACCGGGCATGCGCCCGCTTGTCTACAAGCATTTGATTATCAGTATTTTATGATTTTTTACATATTTTTTCACAGAAAATGTGGCATTTCCATAAAAAATTCGATATAATATTCACAATGTTTATAGTTTTTCACAACATTGTGAAATCTGTTATTCGGGAGATTTTTGCATGAAAAAAATAGCACTTATTACAGATGGCTGGGGACGTTATGTAACCTATACCTGGATTCAGGGATATCGAAATTACATGGCTGCCCACCAGTCAGATATGGATTTATATATTTTTCAGAGCTTTGGGAATTTCAGTATGGATGAGAAGCATAATGCAGGAGAATATAACATTGCACGGCTTCCGGATTTTTCAGAATTTGACGGCATCCTTCTGGATCTTGCCACCGTGTCCCAGCCAGACCTGATTGCAGAGATAATTGAACGCGCGAAGCTCAGCAGCATCCCAGCAATTTCTCTTCTTGAGCAGATTCCAGGACTGTACCATTCCGGAATTGACAACTACGAAGCCATTAGCCGGATTGTTGAGCACCTGATCACAGAGCATGGATGCCGTACCTTAAATTTCATCGGCGGGCCAGAATTTAACAGGGAAAATCAGCTCCGTTTCAAAGCTTACAGGGATGCCCTTCTTCGCCATGGAATTCCTTTCGAGGAGCAGCGCGTGATCCATCATAATTATGAAATTGAAACCGGAATCCAGGCATTTTCCACATTTAAAGAGAAAAACCTGCTTCCAGATGCCTTTGTCTGTGTCAACGACAATACAGCTGTAGGCGTCTGTCTGGCCGCCAAGGAAGCCGGATATTCTATTCCCGGGGATTTTCTGGTAACCGGTTTTGACAACGAAGATAAGGCTTCCTATTATGAGCCCAGAATTACCACGGTAGGCTTCTCCAAAGCCGATATCATGGAAAATGCCCTTTTAATGCTGGAAAAAATCTGGAATGGAAATGCAGAGGAAACTTATATATACGCACCTTTCACCTACGTTTTTCAGGAAAGCTGCGGTTGCGTTTCCCAGAATCCACCTGACCGTGGAGAGTATGTAATCAAGCGCATCGTTGCAGAAGCACGTCAGAGC
>URZM01000047.1 GCA_900552315.1 uncultured Bacteroidales bacterium
GACCAAAGACGGAGACAGGTCTATGGAGACTGTGCTGTCCGTAGACTCCACGATATGTTGCACTATGCCTTGCGGAGACTGTGTCTGCGAATAGGCGGAGATCCACAGCCCTGCGCAGAGCATGGCGGTCAAGAGCGAAAGGCGTGTTGTCATGTATGGAAACGGTATTGGGCCATGGGCAGCATGCTGCCCATGGCCTGTTATGTCTGTCAGTTGAATGCCTCCACTATGCCCATGAACGAGTCGGCCTTGAGAGCCGCGCCCCCTATCAGGCCGCCATCCACATCGGGCTTGGCGAACAGTTCCTTGGCGTTGGACGGTTTGCAGCTGCCGCCGTAAAGGATGGATGTGTTGTCTGCCACCTCTTTGCCGTACTTGGCCGCAATCACGCCACGGATATGAGCGTGCATGTCCTGTGCCTGTTCTGCTGTTGCTGTCTTGCCTGTGCCTATGGCCCAGACAGGTTCGTATGCTATGACTATTTTGCCGAAATCTTCAGCCGAAAGGTCAAAAAGGGCCTCGACCTGGGATGCCACCACGTCGTTGTATGTGCCGTTCTCACGTTCCTCAAGCACCTCACCTACGCAAAATATGGGGGTAAGGCCGTTGTCAAGGGCAAGACGCGTCTTTGCCTTGAGAGTCTCGTTCGTCTCACCGTAATACTGACGGCGTTCGCTGTGGCCCAGAATCACATAATCGGCGCCGGTAGAGGCTACCATGGGTGCGCTCACCTCTCCGGTGTATGCGCCTTTGTCATGGTCAGCGCAATTCTCTGCGCCCAGACCAAGCACACTCTTGTCTATCACACCAGCCACCGGCACCAGATGGGTGAAAGGCACGCATATCACGACATCGCAGTTGTGCGGCGCCGACAGGGCGGCGTTGACTTCCTTGGCGAGTTCGACGCCTTCCTGAACAGTTGTGTTCATCTTCCAGTTACCGGCTACAATATTCTTTCTCATATTGATAAAAATTAAATGATTTTCACCTTCCCGTTTTCCGCTGCCACGCAAAATAGGAAGGCTCAAAAACGTAGTGCAAAGTTACAAATTTCCGCAGACATACCAAAACCCTCTCTGAAATAACGCCGAGAGGGTCGGAACAGCGGAGTCAGCCGAGAACGCACGGGTCAGAACTCGAATGTGATGCGGGCGTTGAACTGCCTGCGGGTCAGATAGTTCGGTACTGCATACTGGATCCCGTTCACGTCCGTGACCCAATAGTATGAGCTGACATTGGAGATGTCAAACAGGTTGAACACGTCCACCCCTACCGATATGTTCTTGAAATTCTTCCAGAATCCGGTGGGCTCCTTCTGGTCAGGAGCGCCCAGTATCTGGTAACTCAGACCTATGTCCACTCGTTTGTACGAGGGGGCGCGGAACCAGCTCACCTCGCGTTTCACACGTGGGGCGACCATGGTCAGCCCGTCTGAGAATATGCCGCGAAGCGAGAACTTGAGCTTGGGGAATTTCGGGAAATAATCGTTGAAGAACAATGAGAAAGCATATCTCTGGTCCGAGGGCAGCGGAGTCTTCACGCCTCCTACGTCCTGCTGTGTCTTCATGAGCGAGAAGGAAACCCAAGAGTCGGAGCCAGGCACGAACTGCCCAAACAGCTTAAAGTCGAGTCCCATTATGTAACCCTTGGAGTCATTGACTCCGGAATATTGCACCTTCAGGTTGTCATATTCGTAGGATATGAGATTGTCGAGACGTTTGTAGTAAGCCTCGGCCGATATCTTGAATGGCCTGCTCATGGTTCGGAAATCGTAATCCGCCGCAAAAAGCACCTGTATGCTCCGAGGCGACTTTATGTCGCGGTTGAGCGATATTGAGGCATTACCCAATTTGTCGGTGACCGCCTGCCTGTATTCTTTGTAAAACGGGCTTTGATAATACATGCCTGCCGCCATACGGAATCTCCAGCGGTTAGAGGCTGCGGGCGAGAATGTCACGTTCACACGCGGGGAGACGAGGAACTCCTTGTTGAAGCTCCAATAAGACAGGCGCACGCCGCCGTTGATGGTGAAATGCCCGGCTCCGGTCTCCAGGTAATAAGTGTCTTCCGCAAAAAATGCCGCGCGGGTGGTCGTCAAGTCTTGGCGCGACGAGAGGTTGTATATGAGATGCACTCCCTCAGGCTGGGTCGGAAGGGAGTATCCGGCCGAGTCGCGCCATTCCCATTCGCGGGTGCGGTCATAGAATTTCTCGCTCTGCATCAGCAGGCCGTAAGACACATGGTTGTTCTTGATCACAGTATTGCCTCTCAGCACTGCCTGAAGCACCGAGGCTTTCAGGCGGTTGCGGGAATGTTCCATGTATTTGCCCACACCGAGCTCTCCGCCAACGCCCCCTTCTCCGGAGGTGCCTGCCTGGTCAAGCCAATATTCGCCTGAAATGTCGTAGCTTACTAACTCGTTGGTAAGGAATCCGGATAGCCCCAGCGTGAAATCCGTGGCTTTGTTTACCCTGTAGTTCAGGCTGAGGGCTCCCAGATATGTGTCGAAACGGTCTTTCTCTTCTCCATCGAAATACACCTTGAATTTTTTTGTATTGGTCGAGGTGCCGAAAGATGTCTCACGGTCTGCCGGCTCGAAATTGTAATGGTTCGAGGATATGTTGCCCAAGAAATTGACCGAGAATTTTTTAGACGGTGTCCAGGTCAGGTTGGTCTGGTAGTCGAGATATGAGGGGTTATATTCGCCACGCGTCTCAAGCGAGGACAGCAGCGAGTTGTTCTTCTTGAACCGGAAGCCATGCAGTTGGCTGAACTTGCCCGAATTGGTCCCCAAATATGCGTTCACACCCATTAGTGAAGCCGTAAGCCCTGCCTCGAACGCTTCCGGCTCGCGGTAAGTGATGTCCAGCACACTCGACATCTTGTCGGCATACCGGGCCGGGAACCCTCCTGTGGAGAATTTGATTCTCTCCACCATGTCCGGATTGATTATGCTTAACCCCTCCTGTTGGCCTGACCTCACGAGCTGCGGCCTGTATATCTCCGTGCCGTTGATGTAGACGGAATTCTCGTCATACGAACCGCCGCGCACCGAATATTGCGAACTCATCTCGTTGCTGGAGTTTACCCCGGCCATGGTGGTGAGCAAACCCTCGACGCTGCCTCCGCTCACGTCAGGAGACAGTTTCAGGTCTTTCCGGTCTATCTGGTCCATGCCGCCGACATTGTTGCGGTATGCGGTCACCTCAACCTCCTGGAGCATGATGTCGTCGTGCGGGAGCATCACGTTAAGGGTGACGTTCCCCTTCGCTCCTATAAGGTTTTTCTTGACCTCTCGGTAGCCCATGCAGCTGAATTGCATGGGAATCGTGTCCGCCTCAGCCAGCACGAGTTTATATGACCCGTCAAGCTCGGTGAGGGTGCCTATCGCCTTCCCTTGCACTTTCACGGTCGCAAATTCGATGGGGTGACCTTCCTGATCTTTCACCACGCCCGTGAGCGTGACATTCTCTGCCAGGGTCGGAATGGCTGAGAGCAATGCCACCAATACAAGACTTATAATTCTCGAAATCTTTTTCACAATTTAAGAACGTGAAAAAACAGGTATTATTTCGGCACCAAGGCTTTTTGGGAACGTATATGCTTCAGAAACAGCTGAGTTTCCGATATAATTGATGAATCGGAAGTCCCATGACGTTATAGAAGCTGCCCTCTATGCCGGATACTGCCACGGCTCCTATCCATTCCTGGATACCGTATGCCCCTGCTTTATCCAAAGGTTTATAGTTGTTTACATAATAGGCTATTTCCTCAGATGTTAAAAACGCGAACACGACATCAGTGGTCACATCGAAACTGACCTGCTTGGCAGCTGACGTGAGGCTGACACCGGTGACCACCGTATGCGTGTGGCCTGACATGGCGCGCAGCATGGCCGCAGCCTGGTCCACGTCGCGGGGCTTGCCGAGTATGTCGCCATTGTTTATGACTATGGTATCGGCGGTTATCACAAGTTCGTTGCTATGTATGAGCTCCGAATATGCCTTTGCCTTAAGAGCAGACAGGTAAAGGGGCACCTCCCGGGGTGGCATGTCTGCCGGATAGGTCTCATCGACCTCTATAGCCTCGGCTATCTCGAATGGGATGTCCAACATTTTCAAGAGCTCGCGTCTTCGAGGGGACTTGCTGGCAAGAAGCACCCTATATCGTGAAATATTGTCAAGCATTTCTTAAATAGATTTATTATAGATGTCTGGTGAGCAGTTTGTTACCATCCAAAGGCGATGTTGTCGCTCATCCACACGCCATTGGCCTTCATGACCTGTTCCAATATGTCTCGTCCTACTCCATATCCACCTTCATGTCGGCTGATATAACGGCTGACGGCTTTGACCTCCGGAGCGGCGTCCGCCGGACAGCACGGGAGCCCCACATGCTGCATAGCCGGTATGTCAGGGATGTCGTCTCCGACGAATATCACCTCCTCGGGCTTCAGCCCGGCCTCAGCCATCCACTGCTCCAGCACCGGCAATTTCCGGGCGCAGCCCATGAACACGTCTTTTATGCCAAGTCCTTCGAAACGGCGACGGACACCTATGGTCTTGCCTCCGGTGATGATGGCAAGCCTCAGGCCGCGCTTCACTGCCAGCTGTATGGCGTACCCGTCTTTTATGCTTACGAGACGTAGCGGTTCTCCGTTCTCGGAAAGCGGGATGGTGGAGGTGGACAGCACCCCGTCAACGTCAAAGGCTATTCCCTTTATCTTCTTTAAGTCGTAATCAATCGCGCTCATGCGTATCTTCAAGTATTGCTTTAGAGGTAATATTGTATATATCCAAATATTCAGTGCGTGCAAGCCTCTCGGCATGACGCGCGAGCACGGAGGTGTCTCCTCTCGATGCAGGCCCGGTCTGAGCCTCGCCAGGTGTGAGATGCCGCAATTTCTCTACTGTCGCCTCTATGAGCGGCATCAGCACCTCTAAGGTCATGCCATCCTCCCGGAGTATGTCGTCGGCTATCTTCCACAAGTGGTTGGTGAAATTGCATGCGAACACCGAGGCGATATGCAGTCTCTCACGTCGTGCGGAGTCAGCCTTCATCAGATGTGAGGTGAACAGAGAGGCCAATCCGAGCAATTTGCTTTCTACCGCAGTATCTGTACCTTCCACAAACACAGGTATGACGGAGTAGTCCAGAAATGCGCCCTTGGTGAAAGTCTGTAGGGGATAGAACACCCCTGCGTCCTTAAACCGCCTGCTCACCACATCCATCCCGACGCTGCCCGCCGTGTGTGCCACGACACCATGCACATCAGGCATACGGTCCACAACCTCACCTATTGCGTTGTCGCTCACGGCAATTATGTATATGTCGGAATCGAGGGGAAGGTCTTCAAGCTCTCTGGATGAGACATTCACAAGCTCGTCTACTGTACCGGCCAAGGCCACGCACAAGTGCATGGCTACATTGCCCTGGCCAATTATTGTTACCTTGTTCATGTCTGCAAATATAATGTTTTTTACTCAAACGGCAATCTCATGCCGGGACAAAAGCGGTATGCTGCCCCATCTGGGAGCCCGAACAGTTCGTACATGCGCAAGGCCACATGTCCCATCGTCATGCGGAGATTCATTTCCACACATGGATGGATCTCCCTATTGCGGTCACACAGCATATCAACCCCGAGAGGCCCCTCATAGTAGGGAGCCACCACGTTCTCAAGGGCTCGCTGCAGAGTGGAGATGCTGCCATCAAGGCACTTTTCATCGCAATAACGGCAAATGAGCGCTTTGAGGTATGCGCCCGAAGCCACTACATTACCTCCGTATTTGCCTTGTCCCTCGTTCCGGAAAACAGATAACCCCCTGAACCTCACGTTGCCTTGCGAGCACTCCCACTCCGATGCAAAATCAAAAGTCTTTTCCCAGAAAGGCTCAATCATCACTCCTCCTTGCCTTGACATGGCATTCCTGATTGTATGGGTGTCAGGATTGAAAAACACTCCACGGCCTGAACTGCTCCATGGCAATTTCATCACGATACCTCCCCCCTGTCCATATCGGCGTGTGGCGAACTCAGCCGCAGCGTCCTTGTCTTGAAAGTATTTCGGCATCAGACCACGGCGCTCTATGTCATCGAAATACCCCAATATCTGTATTGTCGTGGATCTGTGTGCCAGACCTCGCCATGTGTCAAGTCTGCTGTCGGTCGGCATTGTGTCTCTCGGTTTTCCGGCTCTGGCCAGTCGTGCCTTCAATGCCAGATTCCAACCCCACGGAATCACAGGATAGTCTTCGATGTTCCTGACGCCGCATATTTTCATTCCACGGGCGATGGCGATTTTGTAATATGGAAGGTTGGCGGGGTGGCTGGATGTCGAAAGAAGGATGGACTTCTCCGGAGCATAGAGAGCCGGCAGCAGTGACAGTCGCTCCGTGAATCGGCACACTGCAGCCGGAGGTGTATAGCTTATGTTTCCTGAAGCCAGGGACATCTCTGTGTCGGGATTGAAAATATGGTATTCCATAATAGAATGGACAGACGCATCATCATGGGGGATAATGCGCCTGTTCAAGATATGTCATTCCTATGGCTGAGAGATTTATTCGCCTTGAGCGGCCGATGGCAATAAGCACCCCTACATTCTCCAGACCTTCCTGGTACTTGTCTGAGAAAGACTCCAGGCGTGCCTCCTGGTCTGAAGAAAGATTGCCTTGCTGTTCATGTCCGAGAATGGCTCCCACCGCCTCGAAATATTTTTGGTTGGAGTTGATGAAAGACTCCAGCTGCTTGCCTTCGCTTTCGGTAGGCACGACATCTGTCTCGAGCGCATTACGGACAGGCTGCATCAACTGGTTGAACTTAGGGAAGAACGAAGGAGCATTGCTCTCAAGGTAATTCATGGTCGCGTCAAAGTCCTCCAGATTGACGGATACGTCAGCTGTCTTGACTCCCTTTTTTGTCATGTCAGCCTTTTCTCAGCCTTCTTGTCATCGCCCTTGTCTTTCTTGCCTCCGCAAGAGCACATCAGGGACATTGCCGTTATTGCAGCGAAGCAAATGGCGATAAACTTAAATTTCTTCATATACGTTGATTTTAAATAATATATTCATTTTCAACACCTGAAAAGCTATTAAGAGGTTGTTTAAAATAAACGTTAAATTTGGGGTCGTTCATGACGAGCGGATTTTGCCTTGCAGGCGAGGGAGCATAGCGGGCTATGTGACTGAGCCAAAAGGCAAAAGCAGCCGGCACGAACGAGTCAATCGCTATTTTTAAATTTCCTTGTATTTTAAATTTATCAATGCTTCAAGCCTTGGTTGTTAAAGAAATCGCTTTCGGTCCGGCTGCTTTTTGCTAAAAGCCTTCCGCGCCTTGGTCACATAGCCCGCTATGCTCCTGCGGCTTGAAAGGCTTTTATCTAAAAATCAGCCGCCCCAAATTTTAACGTTTCTTTTTAAACAACCTCTAAGAGGATATCATCGGGTTAAGTGAGTCCTTCATGGTTCTGACGGCGACATAATGCCGCGCGTCTCGCACTATAAAACCGGCCTGCAATCAGTAAAAGCCATGACATGTCACTTACGCATGAGTGACACATCATGACTCTATAAACTTATCCGCAGAGTTTTGTCAGGGACATGTCATTTCACCCTGAGCACCTGGCCGGGACGGATGGGGTCCTCTTCCCTAAGACCGTTTAGACGGAGGAGCTGACGGGTCGAGATACCGTTCATCTGCGCCACCTTGGTGAGGTTGTCTCCGCTTTTCACGGTATAAGTGCCCGACGACTTGGACGAGGCATAGGTCTTGCCGGATGCGCCTTGTGTGTAGGTGCTCTTGGAGAACGCGTATGTTTCGCCATGTGCACGTCGGTTGTTTATATCTACTATAGCCTGGGGGTTGATGGCGTAACCCATGTATCGGGTCTCAAAGTGCAGGTGAGGGCCGGTGCTCCTACCGGTGCTGCCTCCGAGCGCTATAGGTTGCCCTGCACGCACGGTCTGGTCCGGTTTCACCAGGAATTTGTTCAGGTGTCCATACACGGTCTCCAGACCGTTGGGATGGCGAAGAATCACATAATTGCCGTATCCACGCGCCTCGAAATTGGTCAGACGCACCTTTCCGTCGAAAGCGGCATAGATTGTGTCATTCATCTTGATGCCTATGTCCACGCCCTTGTGCATGCGTTTGAATTTGGCACGGTAGCCATAAGGTGACGTAAGCCTGTTGCTCTTGGAGGGAAACACGAAACCTCGGATGTCGATGTTCGCGCTGTTGGGCACGCTTGCCTCGGAGAACGGGTTCACGCGCTTGCTGTTCCATCCTTCGGTATAGATATCGATCTCAGGCTCTTCTTCCTCGCGGGAGAAATCTATAAATTCGGCGTTTTTCTTAAGCGTCACCTGCTGTGCAGGAGAGGTTTGCTTCGCTATGAGTTTCTTGTGTGCTGCCGCGTGCGGGTTCTGGGCAATGGCCGTAAAGCCTAATCCGAGCCCCATGACGGCGAGCATAAGTATGTTTTTGAGTTTCATCATATCGTGTTTAAGAGTGCTGTGGGACTGACAGCCGTCAGGCTTTCATCTCATCGTCCGAATATAGGAATTTGGCGTATGCCGGTGTGTAATCAAAAATCTCGGTGGGCGCGAAGAAGCGGTCAATCTCGATTTTGGCGTTCTCCACGCTGTCGGAAGCGTGGATTATGTTTGCCTGGCCGCTCATGCACAGGTCGCCGCGCAGCGTGCCGGGGGCGGCGCTCCTGCCATTGGTGACTCCCGTCATCTGGCGGAACACGGATACTGCATCTACACCTTTCAGGCACATCACTATCACCGGCGAAGCTGTCATGCTCTCTACTATGGAGGGGAAGAACGGCCTATCTACAAGATGGGAATAGTGTTCACGCAGTATGGCCTCATCGAGCTGCATCATTTTCAAACCGCATATTATCAATCCCTTGTTTTGAATCCTGGAGATTATTTCTCCTATAAGGCAGCGTTCCACTGCCGAGGGTTTGAGAATGACGAGTGTCTGTTCCATGTTTAAGAATTCCTGTTGACTTCGAGTTTTTAAGTTAATGTCAGCTGCAGCGGATTTCGCTGGAGTTGTGCCGTCGTGGATGCCTTTGGCCTGTTAACAGTTCTTAAGACTTCCCGTTTGACGTCTTCAAAGGTAAGACAATTCCAAAGGATATGCAACTGTTCGGACACATAAAATATGATAAAAAGTGTGTATTAGTCTTGTTTAAAAGCCTTAAATACTTGATTGTAAGTGTTTTGTGTCGGAATTATGTTGTTGAGCATATTTTTACTCTATTGCACACCGCTTTCCGCCGTGTGCAAAATGAGCGCCCGGTGTGTGCTAAAATTTGTTAACACCATACAATCCTCCCTATTATCAGGCTATTACGAATACGCCATTCGTTTGCATGAAAGTCAACGAACAATTCTCTCATTAGGATTGTCAATTCTATTAGAATCTCCATAAACTATTATACATGGCTATTTTCCCATATTTATACTCTGTCCTTGTCTCAGCCTTATCTTCCGGAACGGTCGGTGCATCTTCTGGAGCTACCGAAAAGTTTGACACGGCTATAAAGCTGCCCGCTATCGCGAACGAGAGCGCGCACTTTGTGGCATCGCTGCTCATGGACATAGTGCGCGTGATATGTGACGCCGTAGGGATTGAGGACAATGACGATTTCGTCGGTCTGCTGTATGCCTCGCTTGTCATACTTATTGGTATAGTTGTCGGGGGACTGTTACGTTCAGGAATTCTCTGGATAGTTCGTAAAATAGCTGAACATGCCCAGTACGCTTTCATGCGCGACTTGCGACGCAACAATTTCTTCTCCAAGATATGCCGCGTCATACCGCCGCTCATGATGATACTGCTGATGCAATTCGCGCTGTCGAGCGAGGATGTAGTCATAAACTGGATCGAGAAGGGTATATGGATTTATATACTTTACTGCATAGCCTTGGCCCTTAACACATTGATTTACGTGATATGGATGCACATAGACGAGCGCGAGAACAAAAAGAAACTTCCTCTGAAAGGGTTTGTGCAGGTCATAAAGGGCTTTAACTGGATTGTGGTCATAATAATCGCTGTCGGTATAATTGTCAACAAATCTCCGGCCACGCTTCTGGCCGGCATCGGCGCTTTCGCCGCCGTGCTTATGTTGGTCTTCAAGGATTCCATACTCGGTGTGGTGGCGGGTGTCCAGCTTTCCGAGAACGACATGCTTCGCGTCGGCGACTGGATCAAGGTAGACGGCACGTCTGCCAACGGCACTGTGCTTGATGTGACGCTATCCTCGGTCAAGGTCCTTAACTGGGACAAAACCATCACCACCGTTCCGCCATATTCCCTCGTCTCAGGGTCCTTTCAGAATTACAGGAGCATGTCGGAGAGCGGTACGCCGTACTTATTTCATTGACACGGACACGGTACGGTTCTGTACCCCTGACATGCTCGAACGCTTTAAGGAGATTCCGTTCATGAATGACTATATCACCAAGAAACTGGCGCAAAAACAAGCCGGAAAGGTCGAGAACGTGAACAATTCAGAGGGACTTGCAGACGGAAGCGTCGAGACAAATCTCGGTCTGTTCAGGGCTTACATGAAAATGTATCTTGACTCCAACGAGCATATATCCAAGCAGGATTTTTGTTTTGTCAACACTCTCCAGCAGACCAATGGAGGCATCCCGTTCCAGATATATTGTTTTACTGACACCTCGGCTTGGGTGATGTACGAAGGCATACAGTCAGAAATCTTCGAGCACGTGGCAGCCATCATGCCTATGTTCGGGCTGTACGCTTTCGAGAATCCCTCCAGCCGCGATACCGTCAACGAAGGCTATCTGGAGGCGGCAGGCAACCCCGCCAACCTTTATGGCCTCCCCTATCCTTTTATGCCCGGCGTGGACGGCCATCCGGGGGAGTCACCCTTTGCATCTCCTGCCCGGAAATGACCTCTTGGTGACGGCATCGTGCGATCATACGGCACCCTTGTTTTTCATATACAAGGTGCCGTCTTTGATTACGAGTTCGGGTGAAGAGGCGAGCTCATGACGCACATCGTATGTCATCTCATAGAATCGCAGTGTCCGGGACCTGCCGAATCGGTTGAATAGCGGAGAATGGCTGAAATAGACTTTTGTCCCTTCTATATCACGGCATCTCGCCATCGCCCTGTTGATTTCAAATATCCGGGTCGAGGCACATCTCATGAACATGTCACGTTTCCTGATACGGCAGGTAATAATGTAATTTGCAGACAGGTGCCGGTCCGACATCCGTATATTTTCAGGCAGGCTGATCCTTACTTTGATATTCCGGCCAAATGTCTCATTGATATGGGACATGAGCATCCTGAATCTGCGTCCATGCGTCGAGGTGTCAGGTTCGCCGTCAAGCGCTATCTTGTAATGAATCATCTCATGTATCAGAATATCCTCAAGCATGCTTTCGGGGAAATCATAGCGAGTGGAGATGGAGATAGTGTAAGACCACGTTCTCAGAACATCTCTGACGCGAGTACGACGTAGGCATCCAAGGACATGAGCGCCATTGCTCAATCGTATTTCAATGGCAGGAAGAGACGAGGAAAAGATCGCGCGATTGAACTCATCATATCTGTTATACAGGAACTCAAGGGTGGCACGCATGGATTATCGGTATAAAAACAAAAGGCGCATCATTATGGATGTGCCTTTTCGAGGAGGTCTCAACCAGATTCGAACTGGTGTAAACGGTTTTGCAGACCGGTACCTAACCACTCGGACATGAGACCAAGCATGGGTTTGCCCCTTTTGCACTGCAAAGTTAGCGCTTTTTTATTTCTCCACCAAATATATCAGTATAATTTTTTATCGTCAAATTTACAGACCGTGGTACAGACCGTGGCATTCAGCTTGTTACAAAGTAAAAGTGACGGGTACCGGCCACAGCCGAAACCTGTCACTCGTATATCATGGGATGAGAAAAAATAGTCTGAATTTAAACCAAGGAGACTATGATTTCTTCGTCATTGGTCGTAATCACGATTTTGCCTTCGCGGCCGAGCCATCCGAAAGCTGCCATCAGTTCGTCTTTTTTAAGTTTGGTGGCTTTTTTGAGTTGTTTAAGACCGAGCACGTGAGTTTCGGAACCGTCAAGAGCCTTGTAAACCTCACCTGCCCAAGTGCCAATGGATTCAATGTTCATTTTACCTTGTTTTTAAATTATGATTAATCAATATTTGCTAAACCAATGCAAAAGTACATAAAATATTTGAGATGACAATGTCAAATCCTAATATTTTGCAATGTACTCGATTCCAAGGAGGAATCTGAGGAGAATATCAAAGAATCATTTCTTATGATCAGCCCTCTTTCAGATTGTCAACAATACAAACCCAAGCATGGTTCAGCCGTTTGGCAGAAAAGCTCGCCTGATGCTTGGGACAGCCTTGTAAATATTATGGAGAATAATTTGCTCTCGGATTATATTTTTATTAATTTTGCATTGTGAATTTATTTCACGGAACTTTCCCGGATTTTTAGCGTCTGGCGCGTGTTTTTCACGTTATCGCATATTTAACTAAATACAAATACTTACGAATTATGAGCAAACCTTATGTTCTCGGTATCGACATAGGCGGCACAAACACTGTGTTCGGCATTGTCGATGCCCGCGGCCATGTAGTGGCCAGCGATTCCATCAAAACTCGCAAACATTCCAATTTCGACGACTATATCGACGAGCTCCATACCGAGGTTTCCCGTCTGCTTAAGACCAATGATGCAGAGGACAAATTACAGGGCATAGGCATAGGAGCGCCCAACGCCAATTACTATACCGGCATGATTGAGAACGGCGTCAACCTGCCCTGGGGCAACAATGTCGCTCTTGCGGAGAAAGTAAGCCGCGCCTTCAATGGCATACCGGTGGCTGTCACAAATGACGCCAATGCAGCGGCCATAGGCGAGATGACATACGGAGCGGCCCGCGGCATGAAGGATTTCATAATGATCACGCTCGGCACCGGAGTGGGTTCAGGCATTGTGATTAACGGACAGGTGGTCTATGGTCATGACGGCTATGCCGGGGAGCTGGGTCACGTGATTGTAAAGCGCAACAATGGACGTATCTGCGGTTGCGGACGTACCGGTTGTCTGGAGGCTTACTGCTCCGCCACCGGGGTTGCCCGCACGGCCCGCGAGTTCCTTGAGCTCCGAAGCGACCCTTCCACACTGCGCAACCTTGACATCGAGGAAATCACGTCCAAAGATGTATATGACGCAGCTATGACAGGCGACAAACTCGCGAAAGAGATTTTCGAATACACGGGAAAGATTCTGGGGGAGGCTTTCGCCGACATGATCGCCTTCTCGAGCCCGCAGGCTATAATCCTCTTCGGAGGCTTGGCCAAGAGCGGAGACCTGTTGCTCAAGCCGCTCAAAGAGGCCTTGGACAACTCTGTGATGTCCATATTCCGTGGAAAGACCAATATCATCCTTTCCG
This sequence comes from uncultured Bacteroidales bacterium, assembly GCA_900552315.1. Classification (GTDB taxonomy): domain Bacteria; phylum Bacteroidota; class Bacteroidia; order Bacteroidales; family Muribaculaceae; genus Lepagella. The sequence continues at coordinate 13,477 of URZM01000047.1, forward strand.
AGCTTAAGGAGAGCGACGCTGCAGTGCTTGGCGCATCTGCCTTGGGCTGGGAGGCGAAATACCGTGCCGACGTGCCTGCGGCTGCGGCCACCACTGCCGTCGATACAGCTGACTGACGAAGGGCTCCTAACAAAATAAACCATACGGGTCAGGATGTAAA
>URZM01000048.1 GCA_900552315.1 uncultured Bacteroidales bacterium
AAAGCGCCTCCGTGATGAAATCAAGGATTGCATGGAATCCTTATATAATCTTAATTCGGTTTAAATCCAAACACTCTCTTAATTAACTGAAAAATCAAGCAGCAACGCAATCTGGCATATAACCATTATTCATACAGCCTTGCATAACCGTTTAAAATACAGCGACATATATGATGAATAGCAATGGGCGCAGGCGCTTCAGCTTATTTTCATGGGGATTCGATTTCGTCATCGCGGACATTATTGATGAAACCCAAAAAATCGAAGCAAGCCTGTGGAAAACAGTGAGCCCAAAATTGTCATGCACTGTAGACCCACGACCTGTCAGTTATGTTTGCGCACATGGTAAATGCTCATCCCAACATGTAGGGGACACTATATTAAATGTGATAACAACAAATAAACCTAAAAGAAGAGGGCATCCCTTACACGCTATTTAACATAACCGCAATTATTGTGATCTTTCGCAATATCCACGAGCCTCCGCGATTGAACGACCCTGACCGCAGCTAGAATACACCTACGGTTTTCACAACCGAACATCAATAAACAGGTCCATAACTTGTGGTTGTTTTCCACAAAGTTATGGACCGTTTGTGGTGCACGAACATGATCATTATCTGATGCGAAATTCACCCGGTATGCGCTGTTGCCTTTGTTCCTCTATGCGCTTATTAAAGTCTTCCAGTATAGGAGACAAGAATTTTTTTGATTTAGTGGTAATCAGAACCACACCTCCCAGTCTTGGGCTAAATATTTTAGTAATTGCCGGGTCTTTTATGACATCTACTTTGACGATGTCATCAGATGCAATACCGCTTATCTCCTGGACTTCCACTCCATCGATTGATTGAATCACATTGGATGCAACAACCTGCACCTGAGCAACTCTTATGCTCGCGCTCTTGGGCATAAGTGGCAATGGCTATAAACATTGCTAAGACAAGCAGTATCTTTTTCATATTTTCTTAAAATTATATTATGTAGCAAAGTTACGAATTATTCTCGATATTTTGGCTATCAGACAACTATAAAAACAGGACAACCGCATCGAAAAATGCGTAGCAATAAAAAAGTCGCACTGGAACAACTCCGATGCGACTTGTGACATGTATGAGTTCTTTAGCGTGAGACTCTCTTAGAGTCGCTTCAGATTATTTGAAGAGGTACTGCGAGGAGATGCTCTCGTTGTTGTGGATGCGACGGATGGTGTCGGCAAACAGTTTGGCCACGGGCAGCACCGTCGCCTTTGTGTCTGTGCGTTCGTAGGGTATGGAGTTCGTGAAGATTATCTCCGTCAGGCCGGAGGCGTTCACGCGCTCGGTGGCGGGATCGCTCATCACGGCATGCGAACAGAGAGCGCGCACACTTGTGGCTCCCTGGCTCATGAGCAGGTCCGCTGCCTTTGTTATCGTGCCTGCGGTGTCTACGATGTCGTCCACGAGAATCACGTTCTTGTCTTTCACGTCTCCAATCACGGTCATCTTGTCGACCACATTGGCCTTGGCGCGCTGTTTGTGGCACAGCACCAAGGGCACGTCAAAATACTTGGCGTATGAGTTGGCTCGCTTGGCGCCACCTACGTCGGGCGATGCGATTACCATATCCTTGAGATGCAGGCTCTGGATATAAGGTATGAAGATAGAGGATGCGTACAGATGGTCCACGGGAACATCAAAAAAGCCCTGGATCTGGTCTGCGTGAAGGTCCATGGTTATGACTCGGTTCACGCCTGCCACTGTCAGAAGGTCGGCTACCAGCTTGGCTGCGATGGAGACACGGGGCTTGTCCTTGCGGTCCTGGCGTGCCCAGCCAAAATAAGGGATCACGGCCACGATGGTGTTGGCCGATGCACGCTTGGCAGCATCAACCATGAGCAACAGCTCCATGAGGTTGTCCGCCTTGGGGAACGTGGACTGTACAAGATAAACCTCGGCGCCGCGGATGGACTCTTCGAAGCCGACTTCAAACTCGCCGTCAGCAAAATATTCGGTTTTCATCTTGCCGAGTTCTATGCCAAGTTCTTTACAGATTGTCTCGCCGAGATAATGGGACTTTGTTCCGGCGAAAACCTTGATTGGATGGAGGTTAGTGCTCATGGATGTGTGAGATGTATAAATTGTATTTAGTTACTGTTTCTTCGGTTTTACGCGCATCGTTTGCACTGATTTGCAACGCGTGGATCTTTTGACCATGCAAAGTTAATGATTTTTGCTTTAACCATGAAACCGACACGCCGCATAATTTCATTTCTATGAAATTTTTTTGCTGTCTATTTTCCAGACTACGGCTCCATTGGCCTGGATGGATAGAGGCACCGGCGTGTGGCTGAACAAGGAAATCTCGCCTTCTTTGCCGGACAGCAGTTCCCGACAAACGCCTGACCCTGTCGGCAATTTCATCATGTCGAAAGCCGCGTCAGGAATATTCACCTTGATCCGGCACGGGGCGTTTGCAAAATTCACGGCTATCAAAAGGGTCTCATCCCCGTAGTGCCGCAAGAAGGCGAAATTACTGTGCGGTGAGAAATCCGGATTCTGAAGGTTCACGTACATAAGGTCAAAAAACGTGCCCTCACTTATGGCTTTCTCCGAGTTGCAGAGATGAAGCACCTGCGAATATAGCTTCCTGAGCCATTTCTCCTTTTGGGTCAGCTTGGATACCGAGCACCTGCCGCCGTCATACCACCGCCTCATGCTGTCGTAGCTCCAGAAATCGAATATGGTGGTGCGGTCATTGTAGCCCGCGAAGCCCTCGTTCTCGGTGGCGCACTCCCCTATCTCTTGGCCAAAATAGAGCATGAATGGCCCGGTGTTGAACATGGAGCTGACCACAAGTGACGGCAATACGAGCGACGGGTCGCCGGCATACGCCTTGGATCCGAAGCGCACCTCGTCATGGTTCTCAAGAAAATTGAGCATACGGGCCGAGATACCCTCTAAGGACTGCCAGCAGTCGGTAAGGCGCGCGGCGCTCCATGAGTGCGTCTGTATTCCCACAAGGGTATCATAAAGATTGACCTTGTCATACAGATAGTCGAAACCGCAATACTCCAGGAAAGGCCGGTACAGCCCTATGTCATATATCTCCCCTATAAACAGTAGCTCAGGATAATCCTTCTTCACCTGCGGTATGGCCCAATGCCAGAATACCTGAGGCACCATGAACACCATGTCGCAGCGGAAACCGTCAATGCCCTTGGAGGCCCAGAACCTGAGGATGTGGAGCATCTTGAGCCAGGTGTCGGGAATTGGTTCCATGGCCTGGAATCCATTGCCGGGGTCATGGCCATAATTTAGCTTCACGGTCTCATACCAGTCATATTCACTGGGAAACGCGGTGTAGGCGTCATTGCCTGTGGCCTTGGCCGGGAACTCACAGTAATCCCCTATCGGGAATTGCGGTTGGAATTTCTGATTCGTGAGGTAATAATAATTGTTGTCCGAAGCGAAAAACCTGGTAGTGTCGTCTTGTGTGCCGAAATCCTGAACTCCGGCCGGTGCCGCGTCAGAATGATAACGTCGTGCCGTGTGGTTCGGCACAAAGTCTATGAGCACCTTCATGCCGGCTTTGTGGGTACGCTCTACAAGCGCCTCGAACTCGGCCATACGCGCCGGGATGTCGGTGGCTATCTCCGGCGATATATCGTAATAGTCCTTTATGGCGTATGGCGAGCCGGCCTGTCCCTTCACCACATGAGGGTCATCCGCCGGGATGCCGGGGAACGCCTCCTTGGTGGCATGCTCTATGACACCGGTATACCAAACACAGTTAACGCCCAATGAGCGGATGGAGCGCAACAACTTGTCATCGATGTCATTCATCTTCCCTGCCCCGTTCTGCGCCAAAGTGCCTCCCGGCTCACTGCGGTCGTTCATATTGGTGAGCAGTCGCGGGAAAAGCTGATAGATAATGAGTTTCTCTTTTTTCATCGATCAAGTGGTATGTGATTTGGTTATTGGTAAATTGCAAAGATAAGACACCGCTTAATTCTTGACGAGGTGCACATCCATCTGAGGGAACGGGAACTCTATGCCCTGCTCAGGCAGACGTTTGTAAAAGAGCTCGTTCATTCGGAAATAAACATCCCAATATTCTGCGGTAGGAACCCACGCCCTCACGGTCAGATTCACAGAGCTGTCTGCCAACTCGTTGATCCACACCACCGGTGCGGGCGTCTTCTCAAGTTTCTCTTCAGTGGCCAATATCTCCAGGATGGCGGCTCGAGCGCGCTCCATGTCCGTGCCGTATGCCACACCTATGCTCCAGTCTATCCTGCGTCGCTGCTCCAATGAATAATTGTTGATAGACGAGGTGGACAGCCCTCCGTTGGGAATGATTATGGCCTTGTTGTCAGGTGTATTTATCACGGTGTTGAAGATCTGGATCTCCTTGACGGTGCCCGAGAAACCCTGTGCCTCTATGAAATCGCCCACCTTGTACGGCTTCAACAGGAGTATGAGCACACCCCCCGCGAAATTCTGCAACGTCCCGCTCAAGGCGAGACCCACGGCCACACCGGCCGACGCGAACAAGGCCAAGAACGAGCTTGTCTCTATGCCCAGTATGCCTATTACCGTGACAATGAGGATAAAATACAGGGTAATCTTCACGAGAGACAGCACGAAGGATGTGAGCGAGGCATCCGTCTCGCGCCTCACCATTATCTTGCGAATCCATGAATGGAGACTGCGGATTATGAATTTCCCGGCTATGAACACAAGTATGGCGATTCCCAACTTGAAGCCGAAACTTATCAGCGCCTCTATCACCTTGTCGAGCGTGTCAGAGGTGGCTATGTTCTCCATCTGGTGGATGGTGTCGGAAGCGGCGAACCCTCCCGCCACACTGTCAGCCGGTTCCGGAGTCACGGTCGCCGGATTCGGCATCTGAAGCAATAATGATGAAACAGGCATCTGTGTCTTATTGTAACGGCTCCGCCTGCGGGAACTTCTTGAACATGGACTTGAGACGGAGCTTGATAACCCCGAACACGGCCTCCCCGAATATGCTGCCGTTCATCTTGGATGTACCCAACACCCTGTTGACAAACACTATGGGGACCTCCACTATCTTGAACCCGCGCTTGTAAGCCTTGAATTTCATTTCTATCTGGAAGGCATAGCCCTTGAACTCGATCTTGTCAAGCTCCAGAGCCTGAAGCACCCTGCGCCTCCAGCATACGAATCCGGCCGTGGTGTCACGCACCTTCATACGGGTGACCACACGCACATACTTTGACGCATAAAATGACATCAGAACCCTGCCCATAGGCCAGTTCACCACATTCACTCCCGTGATATAGCGAGAACCGATGGCCACATCCGCCTTCTGCTCCTTGAGTGCATCCAACAGACGGGGAAGATCCTCCGGATTATGCGAAAAATCGGCATCCATCTCGGTCACGAACTCATACTCACGCTGCAAGGCCCACTTGAACCCATGGATATAAGCCGTCCCCAGACCGAGCTTACCCTGCCGCTGCTCCAGGAACACACGACCGGGATACTCCCCCATCTTCTCCTTGACAGCCTCAGCGGTGCCATCCGGCGACCCATCGTCAATCACCAGCACATCGAAATGCGCCGGCAGCCCCATGACAGCGTCAATGATATTCGAGATATTTTCAATCTCATTATAGGTAGGGATGATAACCAAAGCCTCGCTCATAGCACAAAGTATGATTTGAACTGCAAATTTAGCAAAATAAACCCAATACTCCAAATCCCCCCAATTTGCCCCCACCGTCATCGCTGCCTGCTCAGACTCACCGCATAAAAAGATCCAAGACATCTTCATAACCTGTTCTGAGGTCAGGCCAGTGGCTTTCAGAAATTCCGCCACCGTATGCCAGTAATCCGGTATGGCTCTATTGGCAAAAAACTTCCAGCTTCTATGTGCTATGGATAAAAGCCTTTCGCTACATTTGGAATAGGGGTAAATGGTAGCTTTGTCCGCATTTGTGGTTATCGGGATTTTCCGGCGGTGTGCTAATTTTGCAGCAAAATTCACAAGAACATGGATGAAACCAGAATAGACTGCGCCCACCAGAGCGCGGAGGAGCTGGAGCTGGCCAGGCATCTGCGCCTGCTTATGTTCCGGCTCAACCACACTGCGCCAGACACGGATGAGTATGACCGGCTTGTCCACGAGGTGTTCCCGAACATGGGGGAGGGTTCCATAATCCACTCCCCCGTTTCAGGCGTGCGGACACACAATGTGAAGATCGGCAAACGTGTCATCATCATGCCGGGGTGCCTGATGATGGCGGCAGGGGGCATCTCTATTGACGACGACGCCCAGATAGCCGCCAACGTGCAGCTGATCTCCAACAACCATGATCTGGAGAACCGTATGGTGATCACGTGCAAGCCGGTACACATAGGCCGCCGCGCATGGATAGGTGCGGGAGCCACCATACTGCCGGGCGTGACCATAGGCGAGAACAGTGTGGTGGGAGCAGGCAGCGTGGTGACCCATGACGTGCCCTCTGACACCATAGTGGGGGGCAACCCGGCCCGTACGATACGTAAAATAAGAGGTTGTTTAAAAAGAAACGTTTAAATTTGGGGCTGCTGATTTTTAGGTAAAAGCCTTTTAAGCCGCAGGAGCATAGCGGGCTATGTGAATAAGGCGCGAAAGGCTTTTAGCAAAAATCAGCCGGACCCGGGGTAATTTCTTTAACAGCCAGAGTTTGAAACATTAATTTAAAGATACAGGAATTTAAAAATACCGATTGACTCGTTCCTGCCAAAAGGCAAAAGCCGTTCGCCATGAACGACCCCAAATTTAACGTTTATTTTTAAACAACCTCTAAAATAATGATGAAATTCAAGTTAATGTTATGCGCATTGCTGGGGATATTCGTGTCCCTGACATCATGCGCGCAAAAGAAAGGAGCAGAAATGACTGAGAATGATTCCAACACGAAGGTACAGGAGTCGCAAAAGAAAGGCGCCGGGCTGAATGACGGAAAGTCTGAGCACAAGATTCTGGTGGCGTATTTCTCGGCTACGGGAACCACACGCAAGACTGCCGCCGACCTGGCGGACGTGATGGGAGGAACCCTCCATGAGATCACTCCTGAGAAGCCTTACAGCGAGGCGGACCTCGACTGGACCGACTCCACGAGCCGCAGCTCCGTGGAGATGCACGACACCACCTACCGCCCCCCTATTACAGACAAGGTCGAAGACATGGGCCAGTACGATGTGGTATTCCTGGGCTTCCCTATATGGTGGTATATCGCGCCCACGATTGTCAACACGTTCATAGAGAGCAACGACCTCGAAGGCAAGACGGTAATATGCTTCGCCACCTCCGGGGGCAGTCCCGTAGGTCCGTGCGTGGACAACCTGAAGAAGCAGTATCCCGGCATCAACTGGACCGACGGCAAACTCCTGAACGGGACCTCGCGCAAGGAGCTTGAGGGTTGGAAATCCGAGCTGGGGCTCTAAGCGGCCCGCTCCCCCCCGAACAAGTTTATTTTCAAACGACCTGCAAAGAGTTCGGCACCGCGCCGGGCTCTTTCTATATATTCGGAATACAGCCCCCGGCATCGGACATAAAACCGGAATCCCTGCACCTCCATAACGAAATAATATGTAACTTTGCCCGTAGATTCAAAGAATGACTGAGATATGGAATATACACCTGAAAATATATCGCGGCTGAAGGAGGACGAGATTTTCGTCTTCGGAAGCAATCTGGCCGGACAGCACATGGGAGGCGCAGCGCGTGTGGCTTTCGAGAGGTTCGGTGCCGTATGGGGCCAGGGCGTGGGATTGCAGGGGCAGTCCTACGCCATCCCTACCATGCAGGGCGGCGTGGAGACCATCAAGCCCTATGTGGCTGAATTCATAGCCTTGGCGCGCGAATGGGACCAGACCACGTTCCTTGTGACACGCATCGGCTGCGGCATAGCAGGCTTCACGGACGAGCAGATAGCCCCCCTGTTCGCCGAGGCGCTGGAACTGTACAACGTGCGCCTGCCGGAATCCTTCGTCAAAATCCTTACCCGCCATGATTGAGCAGAGCACCTTTAGAGAGTGTTTGGATTTAAATGATTTTAGCACGGAGAGTGGTTTGTGGATGATTTCAGCGAGCCGAAGAGGGAGCATAGCGGGCTATGCGACCGATGAGACTTGGCTGAAAGCGCCGCAAAGCGCCTCCGTGATGAAATCAAGGATTGCATGGAATCTTTATAGAATCTTAATCCGATTTAAATCCAAACACTCTCTTAGACTTCCGGCCATGCGGCGCGGATGCCACCTTATCACCGAGGCCGTCCTGCGCCACCTCCCTGCCCCGCTGCCTGAGAAGGGACTGCTGAATGTGTTTGTGAAACATACCTCGTGCGGCCTGACCATAAACGAGAACGCGGACCCCGACGTGCGCAGGGATATGGACAGAATACTGGACCGTATGGTGCCTGAGAACGAGCCTTATTACACCCACACCATGGAGGGGGCGGACGACATGCCGGCGCACGCCAAGTCATCGCTCATGGGGGTGTCGCTGACCATACCCGTCACGGGAGGCAGGCTGGATCTGGGCACGTGGCAGGGCGTGTACCTCTGCGAGTTCAGGGACTACGGCGGCGAAAGGACAATAGTCCTCACCCTTTACAGCTGACCGCCGCATGCCCATGTGGAATCCGTGGCATGGCTGCCACAAGATAAGCGAGGGATGCAGGCATTGCTACGTCTACCGCGAGGACGCGGCCTTCGGGGTAAGGGAGGCCTCGAGCCAGGTCCGCAAGACCGCCGCGTTCAACATGCCCGTAAGGCGCGACCGCCGCAAGAACTGGAAATTCCCGTCCGGCACAGAGTTCGGACTGTGTTTCACCTCTGACCTCCTGATAGAGGAGGCAGACGTGTGGCGCCCTGCAGTCTGGGACATGATACGCTGCCGGCACGACTGCACTTTTTTCTTTTTCACGAAACGCATCGACTGCCTGGCACGGTGCCTGCCCCCTGACTGGGGCGATGGATATGACAATGTGGCGGTAGGCTGTACCGTCGAGAATCAGGACCGCGCGGACTTCAGGCTTCCGGTTTTCCTGTCATTGCCCATAAGGCATCGCCTTGTGGTGGTGGCCCCCATGCTTGAGCGCGTGGACCTGCGCCAATACCTGGACCCTGCGCTCATCGAGTCCGTCTCTACAGGTGGCGAGTCCGGAAAATACGCGCGCCCCCTGGACCTCGACTGGGTGCTGCATCTACGCGCCCAGTGTGCCGAGGCGCATGTACCGTTCACATTCCACCAGACAGGCTCCTACCTCATCAAAGATGGCCGCAAATACACCATCCCGCGCGAACACCAACACTCGCAAGCCAAGAAAGCCGCCCTCGATTTGTAGAGCGTTAAAAAAAGAGCCCCCGACATCGCGAGGGCACTGAATCAACGGTTCATCATATTCTGGAGATCCATGCTGACCGGTTCGCCGTTGACAGTGAATGAAAGCGAGCAGTCCGAAAACTCCGTGAGCTTCTTGAATTCCAATACAAACATATTGCCTTCGCGCCCTTTTACATCCACGTTCTTCACGTCATACACCTTGCCGCCATTGTGAAGTTTCCAGTCCTTTATCACCGTAACTTGCGAAAGATCTGAAACCGGGAACTCAACTTTGACGGTTGTTTTGCCATGCCTGTTGTTCAATTCCTTGAACCGGGGCGAGCCCAGCGCACTGCCGACAGCCACCACTGCGACAGCAAATAATACCATTATCTTCTTCATCCTCAAATCACTTTAAGTTTCTCACAAAGTTAACAAATTTTTCTCAAATCCCAACCGTTAACACCCTTAAAAACCCGACTATTATACTAAATTACGGGTCAGTGTAATATTATGGTTCTGCTGCTATTGAGATTGAATCTACTGTAAAAGTAGAGTACGGACACGGCGAAGAGTTCCGTTTGAAATTCTCTGCCTGTTCGAGTATTTCCTTGAACACTTCATCGTGTATCTTAGGGGGATAACCGGCACCCGCGAGCAAGATAATGACGTTCATTTTCAACTCTGCCTTTATGTCATCACGGTTATTCCAATCAGCAACGGTGGCTTGTTGCTCAACGAGTGCCTTGACTTGTTTGGCCAAATCAGTCAGCTTTTCATCAGGGAAATCTGCGATAAAATCATACTTGATGGCTACGGCTTTCAGGATATCGAAAAACGCCATCTCTTCAAATGACAGGCCGATTTCATCACCGGCGGTGCGGGAGTCTTTCACATCTTCCATCAGATTCATCATCTGCTGAACCACCTCATCAATAACATCATTGGCAAGTGCAGCATCATCCGAACGGTCATTGTATCGTTTCACAATATCTTCCAGGCGCTGAGTGAAGTCAACCCCTTTCTGTTTGTTGACCTTCCGGATTGAGTCAATGACTTTCTTGAGGAGCTGTTCCATAAGTTTAACCTTGGTATTCTTCTCTGGAAGTTGGGCCAGTCGCTTCATATAGTCAGACGAAAGGAGGTCAATCTCGCTTTCTTCCGACACACCGATATTGGCAATTTCCTCTACCGTTTCACTGATAAGAGCGTCTTTTATCATCCCAGCAACATGGCGGTTCATCTTGGTGGTATCCGCGCTATCACCCTTAGTGAGCTTGAAGATAATGGAACGGAGAGCAAAGAAGAAATGGATGTCATCGTCCTCTTCCTGAGAAATCCGATCGCTGTTAGAGCAAATGGCAAAGGCAGCCTTCATCTTCTTGCAATGCTGCATGAATTTGGTTTCTGATTCCTTTGTTCTCAGCACATATTCCACTGCGCTGTTGAGCACATTTACTTGTTCGACGCTTTTAGTTGTAAAATATTTGCTCCAATCAAACTTATTGAACTGACGGCGAATAATATCCAGTTCATCCTTGACTATCTTAAGAGATTGCTCAATTGTATCGAGCGAATTCCCGTCAACATCACCACCGGCATAGTGCGATAAAGCTTCATTCATCTGACGCTTGATGCCGAGATAATCCACCACAAGTCCTTTTTCTTTGCCGGGATACACTCTGTTGACACGAGAGATGGTCTGCACAAGCGTGTGCATCTGGAGGGGCTTGAAGCAGTACATAGTATCAAGGCTCGGCACATCGAAACCGGTAATCCACATATCAACCACTACGGCAATCTTAAAATTGCTCTTCACCGACTTAAACTGCTTATCGAGTGTCTTGCGATACTCATCTGTCCCGAGGTGCTGATATAGTCGAGGCTCATCATCTTTATCTCGGGTCATTACCAGCGATATACGTGGCATCGGTTTGATTTCCTCTCGTTCCTTGTCCGTGAGTGTTTCGCCCTCGATGCACTCTTTGACCTCCTCCCATTCAGGACGAATCTTGACGATAGCCTGATAGAGATTCCACGCAATTGAGCGGTTGCTGCATACAATCATTGCCTTACCCTCAACCGTAGAGCCTTCTTCAACTCGCTTTTCATAATGCTGCACGAAATCGGCGGCTATGTTTGCAAGTAGTTCCGGGTCATTGAGAATCACATCTATGCGGGTCATCTGCTTTTTGCTTTCTTCAATGGCGTAATCACTCGCACCCTCGTTCTTGCATTTTTCGTAATATTTCTCAATATCCTTCACCTTGTCGGAATTGAGAAGGACTTTGGCCGCACGACCCTCATAGACAATTTTACAAGTAATTTCATCCAACAGCCTCGGTCATGGTGTAGCGGGTTACGATAGGGCCGAATACATCAATCGTGTTGTCAAGCGGAGTACCAGTGAAGCCTACATAAGTGGCATTTGGGAAAGAATCACGGAGATATTTGGCAAAGCCATAGCGACGCTTCACGCCCTTGTCGGTTACAGTTGTTTTCTGTTCCAGACCGTCCTGTGAGCGGTGCGCCTCGTCAGAGATACAGATAATGTTGGTTCGATTACTCAGTAATCCTGTATTCTCCTCAAATTTCTGTATGGTGGTCAGGAACACACCGCCAGAAGTGCGGTTTTCAAGTTGAGTCTTCAAATCCTCGCGGCTGCTCACCTGCATAATCATTTCATCGCCGATGAATTTCTTGGCGTTGATAAACTGCTTTGCGAGTTGGTCATCAAGATCCGTGCGGTCGGTTATCAGCACGATTGTAGGACTGCTCAGACGAGTCGAGCGCATCAGTTGGCGGGTGAGATAAAGCATCGTATACGACTTTCCGCAACCGGTGGCACCGAAGTATGTGCCGCCCTTACCGTCACCGCCTGGATTCTGACGGCTGTGCTTTAATATATTATCGAACAACAGTGTCGTCGCAAAATACTGAGGATAGCGGCATACTATCTTATCCTCATCTTTCGGAGTGTCGGGGAAGAATAGGTAGTTATGCACCACATCAAGGAGCCTGTCTTTGCGGAAAAGACCTTGCATCATGGTAAACATGGAGTTGAAGCCGCCTTCAACTTCGGGGTCGTCATGTTCAACCTTTCTCCAGCCATAGAAGAACTCGTAGGGAGCGAACAGAGAACCGAAACGATTGTTGACACCATCGCTGATTACCACGAACGCGCTATAGCGGAACAATTTCGGAATGTCACGACGATAACGCACAGTGAGCTGCGTGTAGGCGTTCTCTATCGTGGTGTTCTCCTTGATGGCGTTCTTGAACTCCAATACCACCAAAGGAATACCATTGACAAACACGATGCCGTCCGGTATTCGTGTATGCTCTCCCTCGATAGCGAACTGATTGACAAATTTGAATGAATTGTTCTTTATTCCCTTCGGGTCAAAGTCAATTACATTTATATAAAGATTAGGCTTCGACGGGTCTTCACGTTTGATTGTAAACCCATCCATGATGCGACGCATCGCCTCAACATTCTCTGCATAAACGCCTCCACCATCAGTCTTTTCAAGTTGCGCAATAGCCGTAGAAATCTCATTCTCCGTAATACCGACATGCCGATATTGATGCCTAAGGAAATCGCGCAGATCATCATACAGTAGCACATCGCGGGAGTCGCGAACAAAGCTGTCTCCATGAACATAATCATACCCCTGTTTCATGAACAGTTCGACAAATGCCTGCTCCAATTGAGCTTCGTTGAATGCTGCCATAATCATTTCTTTTTTCGCTTTTTCTTGGGTTTAGCTGCAATGAAATTTTTATATTTAGTAACGCAATCCATAATAAAAGCCTCCTTGCCATGCTTGTCAAAAAGTCCTTTTATAACGTCAGCACATGATTGAGAATATTTGTGTATGGGATTTGCTTTATCACCATGTTTTATTTCAGTGTGTCTTTTGGGCTTGTTTTTTAGAGCTAAGGCATAAATAATGGCTCGCATTTGATACGAATTTATTCCGAGTTGTTCTTGCAGTTCTTTAGTCGTTAATGGATAAACGGCAT
>URZM01000049.1 GCA_900552315.1 uncultured Bacteroidales bacterium
GCCGCAGACGCCGCAGGTGTGAAATATACCCCGGGCTTCGTACATCAAGTGATGCTCGACACCTATCTCAAGGACCATGAGAACCCGGAGGACATCGAGTACTACATGTGCGGACCGGGTCCCATGAGCAACGCCGTGAACAAGATGCTTCACAGCCTCGGCGTGGAACCTGAGAATATCCATTACGACAATTTCGGCGGATAAGCAGCTATCTCTGCGGCACCGCGCCGAATCCAGATACAAACCAATCAAATCCCGGCCTGCCGGCCGTCCCCACCACATGAAACAAAAGCTTTTAACCGCCCTGTGCCTCCTGGCCTGCGGAACCTCAGACATGAACGCAGAGTCTCTTACAGGCACCTGGAGCGGAAAACTCGACCTCGGAGGCATGTCGCTGGGACTCGTACTGCACATAAGTGACACCAACGGAGAAAACGGCTTGCCTGCCGTAACCCTGGACAGTCCTGACCAAGGAGCCAAGGGCATACCGGTGCATACTGACTTCTACAGCCCGGACTCCATAGCCGTGTCGCTGCCGCAGATGGCCCTCTCCTACTCCGGCAAACTCGAAGCCGACACCCTTAAAGGTACGTTCACCCAGATGGGCAACAGCCTGCCGTTGGAGATGACCCGTGGCGAAAGCGTGCGCCTGCGTCCGCAAACGCCTAAGCCCCCTTTCCCCTACACCAACGAGGAGGTGACAATCACCGTGGAGGACGGCGATTACACACTGGCAGGGACTCTTACACTCCCTGAAGGCGCCACATCCGACACGCCTGTAGTGGTGATGGTGACGGGATCAGGCCTTCAGGACCGGGACGAGACACTGTTCGGCCACAAGCCTTTTGCCGTTCTCGCCGACCGGCTGGCCCGCGCCGGCATAGGCTCGCTCAGATACAACGAGCGCGGGGTACCCCCCTCCACCGGCGAGGTGAAAGGGGTGACGACGACCGATTTCGCCTATGACGCCAACCAGGCAATGATGTGGGTCTTAAAGCGCGGATTCAAGAATGTAGGCATACTGGGCCACAGCGAAGGAGGATTGATAGGCTTCATGCTCTCGAACTACGCAGGGTTCATAGTCACTATGGGCGCTCCGGCAATTCCCGGCTATGAGATAATGCTCGACCAGATTGACGGAAAGCTGGCAGAGACGGGGTTAAACAAGGATGAGCGCGAAAGGGCCGGGAAAGTGCTTGCGGACGTATTCAAAGCCATTACCACCAGAGACCTAACCATCACCGATAAAGCGTTGGAGGCCATGGTGCGCGAGTGCATGGGCGAGAGCATGAATCAGTGGTCCTCGCCGAAATTCAAGGAGTGGGAAATGCTGGAAGCCATGAGGAACGACCTCTCGTTCATCCTGGATCCTTGGATGCTGGAGTTCCTGTGCTCCTGGCCTGCGGAACACATAGAGGACGGCAGTTGCCCAGCTCTCGCGCTCTACGGCGAGAAGGACACTCAGGTGCGCGCGGAACCCAATGCCGCCGCGATACGCGAGTACAACCCCAACGTCAAAGTCAAGGTGTATGAAGGGCTGAACCACCTGATGCAGCCGTGCCGGACCGGCAAGGCGACTGAATATGCCGAGATAGAGACCACAATAGACGAGGCGGTGATCGCCGACATAATCGCTTTCCTCAAGAGTCTCTGAAAAAAGTACATTAAAAAGACAGAGGGTTCGCGCCATAGTGCGAACCCTCCTATTTCAAGTATGGGGTTGATGTGGTCGTGTCACTTGGCCTTGAACACTACAGGCAGCACGTATTTCGTTGTCACGGGTTTGCCGTCGGTCGTGGCCGGGTTCCACATCTTGTCGGTGAGCGAAAGGACACGTATGGCCTCTGCGTCGGCGGCCTCTCCGGCACTGCGCAACACCTTGAAATCGCTCACATCGCCATTCACTCCTACAGTGAACTGGATTACGGCACGCACGTGGCCGGATATTCCCTTAGGATATTGCATGTTTTCGGCTATCAGCTCATAAAGAGCCTTGTATCCGCCTTTGAACTCGGCCACATGCTCTGCGGCAAGCGTCACATCCTCACCACCTTTGCCCATTTCAATCATGATTTTTCCCTGCGGATAGCGCGGATCGTTCTTCACCACTGTCATGCTCTTGATGTCTGCCGGCTTGAGGTCGCGCAAATCCCCATCGAATTGTTTCCCGTCCACGAAATACACGGGCACGTCACCTTGCGCCTTCTCCTCCGTCACCGACTCGTCTGCCACCGCAGCCGTCTCGGCCGGACTTTCCTCTACGACCGTCTCTTCAGGTGCAGGCACACTCTCTTCCGTAACATCAGCCTGCTGTCGGGAGGAAACCTCTTCCACGCCGCCCAATGCCTCGACCATGGCGATGATTTGCTCGTCAGCCGCATTTTGACTAACTTTGCGGTCCGGAACCGCTGCCGCAAATGAAGCGCTTACATCAGCGAGAATCTGCGCCACTGACGGCTGGCTGAGAATGGACATGGCCACGAGAGCAGCCCCCGGGAGGGCAAGCGCCGTGAGACGGCGCGCCGAACTTGATTTTCTTTTCATCATCATAGTTATACGTATTTTAAGTTGACTGTGATTAAGGCTGTCGGCGAAGGTCGGGAAACTCGAGCCGACAGCCTTCTTTATTAGCATAAGTTGGTAACGGCGCGCCTGTCCGGGAGATACGGACCGGTCGGCCTCAAATTCGTGTATGCGCTTGAGCTCACGCATTATCATGAAGGACACCGGATTGAACCACAGGAGCATCATGTTCATCTGGGCGAACAAATTGTCTATCCAGTGTCGGCGGCGTATATGGCTCAGCTCATGTTTCATCACGAGCGACAGGTCTGAATCGCAATCCTGGCGGCGAAGCACCACATATCTTCCCCAGCTGAAAGGCCCGGGTGCCCCGTCGTTCAAGACAATGGTGAACCCTCTCCGACGCCGCCTGTCTCCCATACGGATTATACGGACAAGCCGCAAGACGGACACCAAAGTCAAAAGAAACACGCAAAGCAGCCCGGTCACATATACTGGCACGAGCCATCTGAACCATGTGCCATGAGGAACGGGCTCCCCGGAGGAATCCACCACCTCGACCAGCACGGGCACGCCAATCTCCACGGAGCCCTTCCCCGTCCCCGCTTCAATGGCCCGTTCCACCGGAACACCACCGGAATCCTGGTGGCTTAACGGCAATTCAGTCTTTGGCATGGCGAGGGGAAGAATCCATGCAGCCAGCAACACGCCCAAAAGGGTGAAGCGTTTGAAAGCATGGAAAGTGGCCGAGGAAAGCAACACCTTGTAACTCAAGAAGAGCAATGCCATTACGAGGCCGACCTGCAAAAGATAGCTGATGAACGCGCCCATGTCACACCTCCTCCCCGTCTCCACCGGCCTCGATACGCTCTATCAGCTCTCGAAGCTCGTCAGTGGAAATCTTCTCCTCCTTTACCAGCGAAGAGACCACGTTCAGATATGAGCGACCGAAGAAACGGTCGATAAAACCGCGCAACGACCGCTCGCGATATTCCGTCATCTCCACTACCGGGGCATACCGGTATGAGTTGCCCATCTGCTCATGCGTGAGCCACCCTTTCGACTCAAGCGACCGCACGAATGTGCTCACGGTGTTGAAATGCGGCTTGGGATCCGGCATCATGTCCACCACCTCGCGCACGAACAACGGGCCATGCTGCCAGAAGCATGACATAATCTCCTCCTCCTTGGGGGAGAGCTTCTTCCTGTCTCTATTTTCCTCTTTATCTCTCATTGTGTCTTACGGCCTTATGATGACCGTGCCGCAAAGTTACAACTATATTTTTAGTCACCAAACTATAAATTTAGTTTTAACATTATTTAACCTCACCTCGGTTCACTTAAGTTTTTTTGCGTGGCGGTTGCACGGGTGGAATATTTTCCGTAAATTTGCACCGCAAAGGGCGGGTCAACCCATCCGTCCGCTTTGCGACACAAAAGCATAAACCGCTAATAATCAATAACCATAATAAACACATTTGCAATGCAAAGAGACAATCAAGTTTTTGACATTATCGACCGCGAACACCTGCGTCAGCGTCGCGGCGTGGAGTTGATCGCCAGCGAGAATTTCGTTAGCGACGAGGTGATGCGCGCCATGGGCTCATGCCTTACCAACAAATATGCCGAAGGCTATCCCGCCAAGCGCTATTACGGCGGATGCCAGGTAGTCGATGAAGCCGAAAACCTCGCCATAGAGCGTGCCAAGAAACTTTTCGGTGCCGAATGGGCCAACGTGCAGCCCCACAGCGGCGCACAGGCCAACATGGCCGTATTCATGGCATGCCTCCAGCCCGGCGACACGTTCATGGGCATGGACCTCAGCCACGGCGGTCACCTCAGCCACGGCAGCCCCGTCAATTTCTCCGGCCTCGTGTTCAATCCCATCTCATACACGGTAGACGCCGAGACCGGACGCGTGAACTACGAGGAACTGGAAGCCAAGGCACGCGAACATAAGCCCAAGCTGATTATCGCCGGCGCAAGCGCCTACTCCCGCGAATGGGACTATGCCCGCATACGCAAAGTCGCTGACGAAATCGGAGCCATCTTCATGGTGGACATGGCTCACCCCGCAGGCCTCATAGCAGCCGGCCTGCTCGAGAACCCCGTAAAGCATGCCCACATAGTGACGACCACCACCCACAAGACCCTGCGCGGTCCCCGTGGCGGCATGATCCTCATGGGCAAGGATTTCGACAACCCCTGGGGCAAGAAGACTCCCAAGGGAGAGATAAAGAAGATGAGCGCACTGCTCGACAGCGCCGTCTTCCCCGGCGTACAGGGCGGCCCGCTGGAGCATGTCATAGCAGCCAAGGCTGTGGCTTTCGGCGAGTGTCTGCAGCCCGAATGGAAGGAGTACGCCATCCAGGTCAAGAAGAACGCCGCAGCTCTGGCCCAGGCTCTCGTAGAGAAGGGCTACAAGATCATCTCCGACGGCACGGACAACCACTGCATGCTGGTGGACCTGCGCACCAAATTCCCCGAGATGAGCGGAAAGAAGGCAGAGCGCGTGCTGGTAGAGGCTGACATCACCGCAAACAAGAACATGGTGCCCTACGACACACGCAGCCCGTTCCTCACCTCCGGCCTGCGCTTCGGCACAGCCGCCATCACAACTCGCGGCGCCAAGGAAGAGCTCATGTTCAAAATCGCCGACCTGATTGACCGCGTGCTCTCCAACGCCGACGACGAGGCAGTGATAGCCGAGGTGCGCCGTGAGGTCAACGACATGATGAACGAATATCCCATGTTCGCATGGTGATCATGCACTGAAACGATACAACTATTATGGCCGGGCCGCAAACCCCGGCCATATTTTTACACTGCAAAAACGATGAAAACCCTTCCATCAACAATGTTCATAACCGGCATCGGCACAGATGTCGGCAAAAGCTACGCCACCGGCTGGCTCGCGCGCGAGCTGACGCGCCTGGGGCAGAAAGTCATAACCCAGAAATTCATCCAGACGGGCAACCGCGAATATAGCGAGGACATAGACGTACATCGCCGCGTGATGGGAATACCCATGCAGGCGCGAGACCTGGACCACACCACGGCCCCGCTCATCCTCTCCTACCCCGCCTCGCCCCATCTCGCCGCAGAGATAGACGGCGTTACCGTGGATTTCGAGACTGCTACACGAGCCACCGAGACCCTCTCTAAAGAATATGACACAGTCTTGGTGGAGGGTGCCGGAGGCGCGCTCGTGCCACTGCACGGAGATTACCTCGCAGCCGACTACATAGCCGACCACAAGCTCCCGGCAGTCTTAGTGACCAACGGACAGCTCGGCTCCATAAACCACACGCTGCTGACACTTGAGGCCCTCAACACCCGTGGCGTGAGCATCGCCGCAGTGGTCTACAACCCTTTCTTCGACAAGGACAAGATCATCTGCTCCGACACGCGCCGCTATCTTAAGAACTATCTCCACACTCATTTCCCCGCCACCCTCTACCTAGAAATGCCCGAACACCTTTGAATTGGAGAGACCCTCATTGCTCCCGTATGCGTTTTTTTTCGTAACTTTGCCATGAATTATGACGGCATCAGTTTTGAAAAATAAAAGAATCTCCATATCCAAGGAGGAGCTTTCAGGTTTATCCACAGCGCATTACACAGACGGAGCCACCGTGATAGACTCCACCGAGGGATTGGAAGAAGCCATCTCCCATCTCAACCAGGCCCGCATAATAGGATTTGACACCGAGACCCGCCCTTCATTCCGAAAGGGACTGAGCTTCTCGGTGTCGTTGCTGCAATTGGCGACTCCGGAGCGTTGCTTCCTGTTCAGACTTAAAAAGCTGGGTTTGCCCCTCCCGCTCAAAGAGATTCTTGAGAATACGGAGAGGCTGAAAGTCGGGGTATCCCTGCGAGACGATTTCCACTCCCTGGAGAGAATATGTGATTTACATCCCGACGGATTCATAGACCTTCAGCAATATGTAAAGAAATTCGGGATAACCGACAACTCACTCTCCCGCATCTACGCCATACTGTTTGGCCAGCGCATTTCCAAAGGCCAACGTCTAACGAACTGGGAAACCGAAACACTTTCCCCCGCCCAGATAAACTATGCCGCCTTCGACGCCATAAGCTGCATCCACATCTATGACTATCTCTCCTCAGGACAATTCAATCCACTCTCATCACCATACCTCAAAGACATAGAAAACCCATGACACAAAACTCCTCAGCTCCGAACCTGAACAAGAGACCCGCGATTATAGTAGGCGCGCTCTTCATATACATGTGTGTAATGGCATATATCAACCGGGAGACGCTCACGGTCTATCATGACTATCTCCGTTTCTTCGGCACGCTCGGAGCCGAACTCGTGGTGCTGACACTGCTCTTCTTCTTCCTGCGAAAACGAGAAAAGCTGAAACGCGAGCGTCTCGAGGACCTGCAGCGGGCCGAGGAAGAGCGTAAGGCCCTGGAAGCGAAGGACAAGAATCCGTCCTGAGACTAAAAGCAAACATGCTCTAAAAGCCATCAGCCCTTTCGGGCCAAAATATATATAGGGCGGAAAGTAAGCGTATAGCGTCCTCTTGGATTCATAGGGAATGTTTCGGCAAACCTGCGCAACTCCGACATGCTCGCCCGCTTGCCTCCCGACACGGTCACCCCGGTGAGCTGAAGATGCCTCAACGCCTCCAGCGGGGTGGTGAACTCAAGAGCCACTGCATCCTCCACAACCCGCACGTCGCGGAACAACGGCTCCAGCATTTCCCGAAGAGACGCTGCCGGGGCATACTGCAAATGGTCTTCACGCAGCCTTCGCAGCTCGCTCAGATTCCCCGGAGCGAAACTCGACATGGCTATTAATCCCCCCTGTTCCAGAACGCGCGCGCAGTTGGCGAAAAACAGGGGCAGGTTGCTGAACCACTGAATGGCCGAGGCCGAGACTATAGCCGATACCGAGGCTGGAGCAGCCTCTGCCATAGCCTGCATCCCGGCCTCCGCATCCCCGCACCTGTACTCTTCCTCCTCTGCTATACCGTAACGAGGCATCTCGTAAAGGTCCATGAATACAGCCTTTCGCAGCAATACCCGCTTGCTCCACTCCCTCGTAAACAGACCCGTGCCGGGGCCTATCTCCACTATTGTGCCAACACTGGAGGCTGCTTTGTCCCCAAACGCCTTCTTGGCCAATGTCTCGGCTATGAGACGCTGTGCATGAGCGTGAGAATCGTAAGTGGAGAGACTTCGTGAGAAACGCTTGCCCACCCTTGCCACGTCCACAACAGTCCGCAGCACAATCTCTTGTAAATCAATATAATGCGGGGACGATATCTCATGGACTCCCGTCCTCCCTTCCCAAGCCTTCAGCTGGTTGGACGCGGGGAAAATCCTGTCATCGTGCCCTATGTAAGCACCGTCCCATGTAAGATGCTTCCCATTAGGATGCGAGGCCACATACTCCAGCTCCCCGCGAAGGGCATCCACATCCTGCAAGTGTTCGAACATGTCGGCTTTGGCCTGATAGGCGCTCACGCCTCCGCACATTCTTACCCTGAATTTGTAGAGATTCCGAGGCGAAAGCCCGGCTGCCGTGTCCCCAAACACCTTGGCGGGAATCCCCCTCTCATCGTCACACGGCCAGGGCGTGCCGTTCACCGCGTATGCCCTCACAGGCTCCAGCCTGCCGGGAAGCGCCCTCTCGGCAGCCCACACGCCAAGGGACCAGGCATATACATACACCGTTCTGTATGGAGTGAGCAGGGAGAAATCCGGAGTCGCACCGTCAAATCCCGAAACGAGGGCCACATCCCAGCCCGGCATACCGATATGGGCATAGCACCTCTCGTCGCTCCCCCACCCCGCGAACATGAGTATCAGGCGGTCGGTGAGACCCGTGCGCACAAGGAACTGAAGTTTCATACTATCTCTGAGATTATGTCGAGCAAACGGTCTATATCCGCATCGGTCAGCGATGCGTTGAGGCTGAAACGAATCCTCTCGGTACCGGCAGGCACCGTGGGGCGTCGGATAGGCAAAGCCAGGATTCCTCTGCGCCTCAACGCCTCAGACATTTCCATGGCCCGCGAGTTGCTCCCGGCCATAAGCGGGACTATCTGCGAAGAGGAGACATTGGCCATACCTGTCAGCTCGGAGACCCCCTCCCTGAACCTGCGGCTTATCTGAGCCAGATGCCTGCGTTCCTCCGTCATCTCCTTTATCTTGCCGAGCATGAAGCGGGTGTACGCCACATTAACCGGGGGCAACGCCGTCGAGAAAATGAAGCTGCGGGCACTGTTAAGCAGAAACTCCCTCAATTCCCGGCTCGTGGCGGCAAACGCGCCCATAGAGGCGCAAGCCTTGCCGAATGTGCCTACGAGCAAGTCTACCTGCGGCAGAATACCCGACTCCTCGCACACGCCGAGCCCTCTTTCGCCATAAACTCCCACCGCATGGGCCTCGTCAACATACAGCATCACCTTGGGAAACTCCAGTTTCATCTCCACGATCTCTCTGAGCGGAGCCATGTCGCCGTCCATACTGTACACCGACTCGACTATTAGCAACACCCTCTCAGCCTGCGCTGACGCCTTCTCCAACTCACGGCGCAGTGAGTTAAGGTCATTATGCCGGAATCTGCGCAGCGACGCGTTCCCGAGCTTTATGCCGTCTATTATCGAGGCATGCACCAGCTTGTCCGCCACTATGGCCGTGCCTTCCACCGCGAGGGCCGACACACAGCCTGTGTTGGCATGATACCCTGAATTGAACAGCAGGACCGACTTTCCGTATTCACCGGCAAGCCAACGCTCCAACGCGTCATACTCAGACTGGCGGGAGGCCAACAGGCGGGAGGCAACCGATGTGAATGGAGGCAAAGGCACTTCTTTCAGGAACTCGTCCACAAGATCACGCCTGCGTGCCAGACCGAGATAGTCGTTGGAAGACAAGTCCATCACACCCTCAGGAGCTTCTGCGGGAATAGAACGCAACCTGCCCTCCGCCCTGTATCCGTCCAATATTTCCGAGTACCTGCTCATTCCTCCTCCAGTTGTTCCTTCACCAGCATGATGAGCGTTGTGGCCAGTTTACGCACTTGGTCGTCGGTCACGGCCAGGTACGGTGGCATTATATATGCGTTGTGGCCGAAGGGACGTATCCACACCCCCTCCTCCACGCAACGTTTCTGGAACTTGCCTAAATCCACCTCGCGGTCCATCTCTATCACGCCGATGCCTCCAAGCACCCTTACGTCCCTCACCCCGGCTATCTCCCGGGCGGGAGCGAGAAGCTCGGTCATGAGCTTTTCCAGATGAAGCACCTTACCCTGCCAGTCCTGTGCCAGCAGCATCTGCGTGCTCTTCAGGGCCACCGCACAGGCAAGCGGATTCCCCATGAACGTAGGCCCGTGCATCATCACTCCGGCCTTTCCGGCCGAGATGGTGTCTGCCACACGTGCATTCGTAGCCACGGCGCTGAATGTCATATACCCCCCGGTGATGGATTTGCCTATGGTCATTATGTCCGGTTCGACACCGGCATGCTCCCAGGCGAACAGCTTGCCCGTGCGTCCGAACCCTGTGGCTATCTCGTCGAATATCAGATATATGCCAAGCTCGTCACACTCCTTGCGAAGCTCCCTGAGATACTGCGGATGGTAAAATCTCATGCCCCCGGCGCCCTGCACTATGGGTTCCAGTATCACCCCGGCCAGTTCTTCGGCATGTTCCCTGAGCAGCTCGCGCATGGGGATGAAATCCGCCGGGTCCCACTCTCCTCCGAAACGGCACTGTGGTGACGGCGCGAAATAGCGGACAGGCAGTGCGCCCCCGAACACGCCGTGCATCCCGGTCACAGGGTCGCAGACGCTCATCGCGTTCCAGGTGTCCCCATGATAGCCGGTGCGTATGGTGGCGAAATTGGTGCGGCGCGGATTGTCCTGCGCCTGCACCGCCATCTTCAGCGCCACCTCCACGGCCACGCTGCCGCTGTCGGCATAAAAGATATGCTTCATCGAGGGTGGCAATATGCTTTTCAGCAGCTTGCCAAGCTCTATGGCCGGCTCGTGGGTGAAGCCGCCGAACATCACATGGCTCATCTTCTCTATCTGCTCATGGGCCGCCTTGTTGAGCTCCGGATGGTTGTAGCCGTGAATCACACACCACCATGACGACATGCCGTCTATCAGCTCCGTGCCGTCGGCCAGCGTTATCACGCACCCGTGCGCCTCCCGCACCTTATAAGTCGGTAGCGGGTTGTGGGTGGACGTGTACGGATGCCACAGGTGCTCCCTGTCGAATGAGTCATGAATATCTGTACTTGCCATGTTATATCATTTTGTAATAATGAAGGGTCAGCACACCGTCCGTCATCTTGGCGTATGAGCAGAGGTCAATCCACTCTCCCAGGATTACAGCCGAGGCTTTATCAGTTATTTTCTCCTCCACAAGCACATGCCTGTGGCCGAAAATGTAGTAGTCTATTTGCGGATGGGTGGCCGCATGCTCCGCCGCAAACAGCATCAAAGGCTCCTCGCTCTTGCCTCCGTAGGGCTCGCTCACCGGGTGCCCGCTGCGGTTCTGCGAACTCCATCCGTATGCGAAGGGTATGCTCCAGCGCGGGTGGATGCCGGCATACAGCTTCTGGCACACCTTGTTGCGGAACATGCCCCGTATGAACCGGAACATGCGGGGCAGCTTGCCCACACCGTCTCCATGGGTGATGAAGCATCTCTTGCCCTGGATAACTCGCTCCATGACCCCGTCCACCACCTCTATGCCCAGCTCATGGGGCAGATAGTCGAATATCCAGATGTCATGGTTGCCTATCATCCAGGTGATTTTAACCCCGCTGTCAGACAGCTCGGCGAGTTTGCCTAAAAAGCGCACATAACCGCGCGGCACGGCATACCGGTACTCGAACCAATAGTCGAGCACATCGCCCACCAGATACACGGCCTCCGCGTCCTCCTTTATGGAATCAAGGAAACGCACGACCCGTCTCTCCACCTCATGCGGATCCTTGAAATACCTCGCGCCAAGGTGAAGGTCACTCAGGAAATATGTAGACTTGCCCCCCATACAGAAAGTGTCCCTGCCGGTTCAAAGGAATCCGAGTTCCAGCTTGGCCTCCTCGCTCATCATGTCCTGGTTCCACACCGGGTCGAACACCAGGCGCAGGTCAACGCCGGTGGGGCCTTCGATACTCAGCAGTTTCTGGCGCACATCCTCCAGGATAAAGTCGGCCGCCGGGCAGTTGGGCGCCGTCAGCGTCATGTCTACATGCAGGTTGCCGTCAGCCGGGTCATAGTCTATCTTGTAGATCAGGCCAAGGTCATATATGTTCACCGGGATTTCAGGGTCGAACACCGTGCGAAGCACATCTATGGCCTTGCGGGTGATCTCCATCTCCTTGTCTTGAGTGTTTTTATCGTCCATGTCTTAGAGAGTGTTATGGGGGCCTCCCCCCGCGTTTCAGCTCACAAAATTAGTGAAAATTTCGGGACACCCCCTCTGTCTCAAAAAAAATAATTACCTTTGTGAACTATAACAAATATCGACCAATATGAAAACCTACTGGAAAACAGCCCTTGTGGCTATTGTCGCCGTGGTGCTGGGTTGCGCTTCGGCTTCCGCTCAATTCCGTTTCGGCGTGAAAGCCGGCGTGAACCTCAACAGCTTGCATTTCTCTGACGTGGCCAAGAATCTTCAACCTGACAACGGCTGCGGTTTCACCGGAGGTGTGATGACCGAGTTCCAGGTACCTATCATAGGTCTGTGCCTGGACGCATCGCTCATGTACACACACATGACTGCATCGACTGACGTGTACACAGATGTGACAGCCTCCGAAGAGATTGGGCAAAACAAGAATTTCCTCGAAATACCCATTAACTTGAAATACAAGTTCCCCGTTCCATTGGTTCAGCCCTACCTGTTCACCGGACCCTCCTTCGCCTTCAAACTCGGCGGCGACCACGACTATTTCAAGACCAAGACCGTACAGTGCGCCTGGAACATCGGTCTCGGATTCGAGGTGCTCTCACACCTTCAGATTTCAGGCTCATACGGCTTCGGTATGAACAACATCATGAAGAACGTCGCCGGAATCAACACAACAGACGATTTCAAGGTCAAGAACAACTACTGGACCATCACGGCAGCATATCTGTTCTAAAGACTTACCCTTCCCATTGGCTGACGCACAGCCCGGCACCCCTACGCCCGGCCCGTGCGTCAGCTATCAATGACTTTCCCACTGATATTTCACAGCAATGAAAAAACTGTTTTTGGTCCTGCTGCTGACCTTGGTCTGCATCCCCGCATCCCTGGCCCAGTTCCGCTGGGGCGCCACGGCAGGCTTCAACTATCAGAAATACAAATTCAAGCAAGACCTCATGCAGGTGGACGCATCTCCGGGTTTCTCCGCCGGAATCATGGGTGAGCTGATGTTTCCCGGCATTGGGTTCGGTATCGATTTCGGCCTGAACTATGAGATGCACGGCTCCAAGCTGCATCTGGACGACCAAGTGATTTGGGCCTCCGATGGCTATGGTGTGGAGCAAAGCACCATACATCTCATACAGATACCCGTCAACCTGCGTTTCAAGTACACGCGCCTCAACGGGGTGGAGAATAAAATAGCTCCCTTTGTGTTCGGTGGACCCGTGTTCAACATCATGGCAGGCCACAACTCCGTTCCCGCCCTCGAATATTCTTCCGGCTCCATAGGCATGCA
>URZM01000050.1 GCA_900552315.1 uncultured Bacteroidales bacterium
CTGCCGTGAACCCGAGCATGAGCGAGTTGGGATATGGCCAAGCCTGCGACCCGGCGTAGCGCACGTTCCTTATCCGCAGCGAGGTCTCCTCCATCACCTCGCGGTGCACGCACTCCTCGAGCGACTCGCCGGTCTCCACGAATCCGGCCACAAGCCCGAAGAACGGGCGCGAGAAATTGCGCGCGTGCACGAGCAGGGCCTCGCGTCCCCGCCTCACCAGCACTATTATGGCCGGGGATACCTGTGCGAACACCTCGCGTCCGCAGGCCGTGCATTTCTTTGAAATCTCGGATGCGCGGGCCATCGGCGCCCCGCAGCAGCCGCAGTAGCGGCTTCCCGCATCCCAGTGCATGAGTTCCAGGGCCTTTCCGGCGGCTCGGTAGTCTTCCTGCCTTGCCATGCGGGGATATGCCTCGCGCAAGCCGGTCAGCGTCAACGGCCTTGGCAGGCTCCCGGTATGCGCCAGGTCTATGGCCCGGTATCCGTGTCCCTCGCCTGGTATGCTGAATACGAGGGCTCCTTCCACGGCTGTCGCGCCGGGTGGCATGGCATCGGGCAGACCCAGCCCGTCGGGACTTTCCTCCATCAGGATTTTCCCTTCATGCCTCAATATATATCGGGTATTTTTCTCCATGGGTTCGAGAATGTTTCGAGAATGTTTTTGCAGATACGGTGCAAAATTACGAAAAAATCCCTTGCCGTGAGAAAATATTTGCGTAACTTTGCGGCCGAAAACGACAGTGGACAAATTTGGCTGCTTGCGACCACTTGAAAAAATGCTAAAACTGCACACTCATTTGGGCGGATTTTCCGTGTCCGCCAATCTGTATGTACGCACGATGGCATCCCCGGTCAGGCAGGATTTGCCGTCGTTTCTTGTTTAATAACGTATAATACACAGATATACAATGAGTTACTTATTCACATCAGAGTCCGTGAGCGAGGGGCATCCCGACAAGGTGGCCGACCAGATCAGCGACGCGCTGCTTGACAATTTCCTGGCGCGCGACCCTTCGAGCAAGGTGGCTATCGAGACACTTTGCACCACCGGCCAGGTGGTGGTGGCCGGCGAGGTCAAGAGCGAGGCTTACGTGGACATACCCGCCGTGGTGCGCGAGGTGATAGACCGCATAGGCTACAACAGGGGCGCCTACCGCTTCGATGCCGACAGCTGCGGCATACTGAGCGCGGTGCACGAGCAGAGCCAGGACATAAACCAGGGAGTGGAGCGCGCCGTGGACGAGGAGCAGGGTGCCGGAGACCAGGGCATGATGTTCGGCTACGCCACCGACGAGACCGACACATACATGCCCCTGACCCTGGAGCTGGCCCACCGCTTCATGAAGGAGCTGGCGGCCATACGCCGCGAGGGCAAGCAGATGACCTACATGCGCAAGGGCCGTCCGGCCTCGTACCTGCGTCCCGACTCCAAGAGCCAGGTCACGGTGGAGTATGACGAGGACGGCACCCCCCTGCGTGTGCATACGATAGTCATATCCACGCAGCACGACGATTTCGTGCAGCCTGCCGACGACAGCCGCGAGGCCCGTGAGAAGGCTGACCGCGAGATGCTCGACATCATACGGCGCGACGTGCGCGACGTGCTCATACCCCGCGTGACGGCCTCCCTGCCTCAGAGGCTGCAGGCCCTGTTCGACGAGAACCTGATACTGCACGTGAACCCCACCGGCAAGTTCGTGATAGGAGGCCCGCACGGCGACACCGGCCTCACTGGCCGCAAGATCATAGTTGACACCTATGGCGGGCGCGGGGCCCACGGCGGCGGCGCCTTCTCCGGAAAGGACCCGAGCAAGGTGGACCGCTCGGCTGCCTACGCGGCACGCCATATAGCCAAGAACCTGGTGGCCGCCGGGGTGGCCCGCGAGGCCCTGGTGCAGGTGTCCTACGCCATAGGGGTCGCCAAGCCCGTGAACATTTGCGTCAACACATTCGGGCATGCCCTGGTGCCGATGTCCGACACCGAGATAGCCGCGAAGGTGGACAAGCTCTTCGACATGCGCCCCTACGCCATAGAGAAGCGGCTGCACCTGCGCGCGCCCATCTACAGCGAGACGGCGAGCTACGGCCACATGGGACGCACGCCCCGCAAGGTCACCAAGGAGTTCGAGTCCCGCTACGAGAAGGGCAACCGCGTGAGCCAGTACGTGGAGCTCTTCACCTGGGAGAAGCTCGACATGGTGGACGCCATCCGCGCCGAGTTCGGCATAAAGGGCTGACCTGCAGCCAGCTCCTGACATAACATTATGAAGAAAGAGGGTGTTGCATCCCCGGCGAGCTTGATGCCGGGATTTGCAACACCCTCTCGGTGTGTTCAGCAGTCAGCCGTTTATCTCACGGCCACCTTGAATGTCGTGCCGCCTGCCTTCACAAGATACACGCCTGTCTGGACGGGTATCGTCTCGCAGTCAGAGGCTGCCGTAAGCTCGGCGCATCGCTTGCCGTCAGCGGCTATCACGCTCACGCTCAGCCCTGCGGCGTTGCGCACGGCTATCTCTCCTTTCAGACCGTAGACGGCCACGCCGGAGGCTATCTGCTCCAGCCCGGAGGTCTCGCTGTTCACGATGTTGGAATAGCCGGACTCGCCCTGCTCGTAGTTCACCGTCACGGCATAGGAGTGGCGGCTGCCTGCGGCCTTCGTGTCAGAGAAGGTTCTCTGATCGGCGCCCACCGTGGCCAGCTTCTTGTCGTCGCGGTAGACTGTGTAGCCGCTCACCACGAGGTCCTCCTGCGGCGCGTCCTTGGCGATGTAGGTGATGTCGTCCACGCCCATCAGGAACTTGCTGCCCTTGGAGGTGTGGCGTATGGCGAAATACCTGGCGCCTGCGGGCAGCGTCGCCGCCACCTCTTCCCAGTTGATGAAAGCCTCTTCTTTCAGGCCCTCTATCTTGGTGAAGCTCTCTATCTGCCGGTCGGTGGTCGAGTAGTACACCTCGAAGGTCTCCATGCCGTTGTTGGGTATGGGGGTGCGTACCCAGAATGTCACAGTCTGCTCCTCGCCGCTCAGCTCTGGCGACACGAGCCAGTCATCGCTCTCGTCGTCCGTGTCCTGGAACGATGCCAGGAACTGCTCGCCGGAGTGAGGCATCAATGCGTCAATCCCTATCTTGTCCTGCGACATGCCGCACTTGGCCGGGTTCCACACCATCCAGGCGTGCGGATAAGATGCGTTCATGAAATCCACCACCTTTCCGCCGTAGATTATGCCATAGGTGCCGCACTCGCCGTCTATGTCATACAGTGTCCAAGGGCCGATGTCCTCTATAATATATGAAGTATAGTCCTCGAAGTCCTCCACGGTGCGTTGCGGCGTGGTGCCTGGGGCAGGGGCGCTCCAGGTCAGCGTCACGTTGTCGTCGGTGTCGCGTTCACCGGCCAGGTCGGTCACGGCCGGGAACTCGTTGGTGGTGATCAGCACCGTGCGCTCCTCCGAGGCGTTGTCCTTGCTGTTCTGGTCCTGAGTCCAGTTGATTACGGCTTGGAAGCGGGCCGATGGAGCCAGCTCGTAGCTCGGGGTGAACTTCATGGTGTAGGTGGCCGATTCGCCCACGGAGATTGCCGGGCCTTGGCTGGTGGCCACCTTCTCGCCGTTGCACAGCAGGTCTATGCTGTAGCCATCGGCAGGTCTGGAGCCTCGGTTGGTCACATAGCCGGCGAAATTGCCTTCATGCCCGAAGGTTATGGCACCCGGCGCGTCGAACTCGCGCATCTCCAGGTTGTACTCCAGGTCGTCCTTGATTTCGATGAGGTCGATATACTGGCCGTGCTTCCACTCCTCGCCCTGCGCCACGCCTCTGAGGCCGAAGGCCACGAAAGGCTTGTCGGCAAGCTCCTTGAGGCTGGCCTTGAACTGAAGCCACGTCTCGGTCGCTGCCTCGGTGTTGAAGGTGATGACGCCCAGCGGATGGAAGTCGGCGAAATTGTCTGTCCAGCATACCTCTACCTTGTTCGAGCTTACCCCGTCGTTGTAGTACCAGAGGGAGATTGTGGGGTTGTCTGTGCGGTTGAGGTTGAAGCGGCCAGTATATATTATGGAGTTTTCGTTCTCGCCCTTGGGCAGGAAATATGCCTGGCCGTTGTCGTTGTCGTAGCTGGAGACCGCGCTGCCGTCTGTGGTGGTCCACCAGCTGGTTTCCGTGGTGGAGGCTATGCCCCACGGAGAGTTGGTCATAAAGCCGTTGGGGAAGGACTCGGCGTAGGGGAGGGTGTGGAAGCCCTCGCCCAGCACTATGCCGTTGGAGCCATAGCCGTAGCCCATTCCCGCTACGTTGCTGGCGAACACCTGGTAGCTCACTATCCTCTGTCCCTCCACTGCGAAGCCGTTCAGGTCGTCGGTGAACTCGGTGCCCTGCACCTCGTAGCCCACCACCGCGTGGTCGTTGCGTACTATGGTGTAGGTCAGTTCGTCGGGGTTCACGTAGCCGCCGTTCTCACCCTTCTGCGGGGCTTTCCAGCTCAGCAGCACGCCGTGGTCTGTCAGCTTGGCGTTCAGCTCGCTCACCACTGCGGGCACTGTCACGCCGGTGTAGGCCGTGGTCTTGGCCTCAAGGCCCTGGCCGTTCTCGTTGTAAGCCTTTGCCATAAAGGAGTTGTCCCCCTGCACGGTGGGCACGGTGGCGGTGAGCGTCGAGCCGGGCGCGGGTTTGTCAAAGGTCTTGGCCAGCTCGCCGTTCACCCATATCTCGGCCTTCTCGAGCGTGGTCAGCGTGGTCTCGTTGACCGCCATCGCGGGAGCCTTGAACGATACATAAGCCTCCAGCGCGCCGTTCTCGCCGGGTGTCGCCGTCAGGTCAGCGGGGGCTGTCGGGGCGGTAGGCATGGCAGCCTCGGTGACAGTGATGTAATGTATCTCTATGCGTTGGTGGTACGCCTCCGGGGTCATGCCATGGAAGCCGAAATGGTAGACGCCGTCGGCAGGCACCGTCAGGTAAAACTCGTGTACGCGGTCTATGTCGGTGATGTCATAGTTGTCGCTCTCTATGGTGAGCGGCTCCATCACCGTCGTGGTCATGTCCTCCACGGCGGTGCCTGTGCCCATCTTCACCTCAATGGTCTCGGGCAGCGCGCGCTTCGTGCGCGTCATGAACTCCAGCTTGTAGGTGCGGTTTGCGCTCATCTTCAGGCCGGGAGTCATGAGCCAGTCGTCCTTAGGGTCCTTCCGGTCATAGTCCACCGTGGCCGACTGGCGTCCCTCGTCATACTCCCAGGTACGTGTGCCCTCCTTCAAGTTGTGTACCGTGTACATGACCCAGGTGGCGGAGTCGTTGAAATCGTCCTTCCATGGCATGGTGCAATAGGAACCCACGGCCACGGCATCGGTCATCGCAGGCTCGCCGGCCAGGTCGCCGTGGTAGGGGGTCACGCTGTACGTGTAGGCGCGCATAGGCTCGCCGCCCACTGCGTCCCGGCAGCTCGTGGCCTTCAGACCCTGCGCTATCGTCTTGCCGTCCTGAGTTCGGGTCACCGTGTAGGTGACGTTGGCCGGGTCGAACCAGCCGCCGTTCTGCGTCTCGGTCGGCGCCGTCCAGCTTATCTCCACTCCGTCAGCGCTTTTTTCGGCCTTAAGGTCGCCCACGGCCTTGAGGGTGTCTGGACCTGCGTAGGCCGTCGCCTCTGTGGCGAGACTCTGCCCGTAGGCGTTGGTGGCGTAGATTCTGAATGTATGGTTCCCGGCTCCGGTCTCTACATCCACCGAGACCTTGGAGCCGGCCTCGGCGCTCCCTCTTCTGTACTCCGTGCCGTCCATTTCCAGCACATAGCCTAAAGTGCCGCTCAGCGGCTGCCTGCCGTAGGTCTGGGCGGGCATGGTGAAGGATACTGTGCCGCTCAGCGAACCCTCATCGAAGCGGGCGTTTAGGTCCGTAGGCACGTCGGGGGCGTTGAAATCGGCCTCTGGGGCAGGCACGAATATGCCCATGAAGGGCTTCTGGCCAGGATACATGTTCACCAGGGTGGCGCGTCCTGTGTCAAGGTCTATGGTGTACAGGCCCGTCTCGTGGCTCTCAAGCTCAGCCGACAGATACATGTCGCCGTACACGGAGTCGTAGGTCATGGACTGCGCTTCGGAGGTAACGTCCAGACCTGTGGGGCCGATCTTGCTTTTCTCGCCGGTCTGTTTGTCAACCTTATAGAAATCGCCCTGCTCGTCCACGGCGTAGAACTGGCCGGTCTTGTCGGCGGCCACGGCCACCAGCTTCACGTCAAGCTCGCAAATCGAGGCTCTTGTGTAGCTCTTGGGGTTGAACTGCGCCCACACATAGTTGGAGGTGCCGTAGTTGTCATCCGCCGGGAAGCAGCCGTAGATGCGGTTGGTAATGGGGTCCACGTCCAGGTCTATGGGGGAGTTCTGGTAATACACCACCTTGGAGTCGGTCTTTTCCCAGGTCGTAGGGTCATACAGGTAGACGTTCACCCAGCACACCTCGCCTGAAAAGTCATACTCCAGTTTGAAGGAGTAGTAAGTGTTGTCATATATCATCCCGTTGGCGTTGGCAAACAGGTCCGTGGATATGGCCAACGGCTCGAAGGTGTTTTTCTGAATGTCATAGGCATAGATGCCCGGCTTGTCCTGGTCCAGCAGCGAACCGCATACGGTAAGGGTCTGTCCATGCCCGTATGCGTTTTGGGGCAATACGCGCATGCCTTGGCGAATGGCGCCGGTGCTCAGCACGCGGTTGCCGCTGGTCAACATGCGGTTGCTCGGCGGAGTCTGTGTCACGGTCCCGCTCGGGTTGCGATACGGCTGAGGTGTCTCGGGTACCGTCTGCGGCGGTGTGCCGATCTCTCCTCCCAGTGCCGACCCTGCTGCGGTCAGCAGCACGAGCGCTGTGGTTGTTAAGCATTTCATACTCAGTATATTAAAGGTGAATAATATGTATGATAGTCTGTGAGCCGGGCTGCATTGTACCCCGGCAGGGATGATTCTTTAAGATGCAAAGTTAGAAAATCGGGGGGGAATTGTATTAACATAAATTAAATAATTAGTTTTTCGAGCATATATTTTCTCGAGTGGCGCTATTTTGTATTATATGTTACCTTGAGTCTTGAACGCAGGTTTATCCCTCGGCGTCAGCACTGCTTTGTTTCATTCGCCTGTTTCTGCTCCCCGCTCCCTTGGGCTGAACCCTTTCGCGCCACAGGTGTTTATAGTTTAAAATACTTAAAAACACACTACTATGAACACTGTATCCGAACTCAAAGGGCGTATGCACCGCATGTGGTGGATTCCCCTTCTTACCGGCATCCTGAGCATCGCCCTGGGCGTGTGGTGCTTCTGCTCGCCTGTGACCTCGCTGCCTGTTTTCGCGATTTTCTTCGCCTGCATCCTGGTTGTGGCCGGGGTAATGAATCTCTCCTACGCCATCTCCAACCGTAAGGCCAACACCAACTGGGGCTGGAGCCTGGCCATGGGCATCCTGGAGCTGGTATGCGGCGTATGGCTCTACACCATGCCGGTGCCTCAGCTCACGGTGGTGTTCGTGTACGCCGTAGGTTTCTGGCTCATCTTCGCGGCCATAAACTCCATCTGCGAGGCGTTCACCCTCTCGCGCTACGGGTGGGGATGGACCCTGCTCATGGTGCTTCTGCTGGCCGTGACCATACTCTTCGCCTTCTGGTTCGTCACAGACCCCATTCTCGGCCTCGAGGCCGGATGGCTATGGGTGGGCATCTCATTCATAACCTTCGGATGCTACCGCATCGGGCTTTCGTTCATGCTCAACTCCATCAACGCCAGATCCCGCGCACAGTCCTGACATACACTTTCTTACATGCTCTCCGGGGAGGCTGGCCTATGCGGCGTGGCGTCCTCGGGATTTTTTTGTAACTTTGCCGTCAAATCCTTTACCCGATGAAGTTTGACGTGCGTCGTCGTCTCCGTGCCCTCGGAGCTTTCATATCCCGGTGGTGGCTCTCGGCGCTCACCGACCCTTTCGTCCGCACGCCGGGCCTGATGCTCTGCATGACAGCCATGCAGGCTGTGCTGCCATACTGCTTGTACGGATTCGTCATACACCGTTTGCCCGGTTATGACATAGGGGCCATGGCCATCCTCTCCGAGGCTGTAGCGGCCGCCTGGTGCCTGTTGCTCCCTTACTGCATCCTGAGGCGGCTCAGCCGCCGGGGAGCCGCAGTATGGCTGTTCCTGGCGTTCATACCGCTGACACTCAACTGGCTGACAGACTATGTCCTGCTCACCATCTACGAGACCGCCTTCAATGTGGACATTGCCACGGTGCTGTTGGCCACCAACCCTGCCGAGGGATCCGACTTTGTTTCCGCTTATCTCACCCCAGGCTTCGTGGGCGGTCTGCTGGGATGCGCGGCGTCGTTTGCGGGGCTGTACGTCTGCGGCGCATGGGCACGCCGCAGCTTTGCCGCGCGTTTCCCGGCAGACGCGCTTCCGGCACGCATCCTCTCCTTGGCTATTGCCGCCGTGGCCTGGACCATGGTGCTGACATGTCCCTCATATAAATGTACTGAGACGCTCATGCGTCAGAAGATACGCGTTTTCGCCTCCCTGGATTTAGGCCACGAGATAGTGCGCGTGCACCCGAGACTGACCATAGATCCTGCGGACGCTCCGGACAAGATAGTGGTGGTGCTCGGCGAGTCGCATTGCCGCTCCCACAGCTCCCTGTACGGATACTCCAAGCGCACGCAGCCATTGCAGGAGGCTCTGGCAGCCGACTCCTCGCTCTGTGTCTTCGCCACCCCCGTGGCGCCCGCGCTCACCACCCTGTGCAGCATACACCGCATCATTGGCACCTGGAACGGCTCTGGCGATAAGCCCTGGTATGAGTGCCTCACTTTCCTGGAGGTGGCCGACATGGCCGGTTATACCACACTCTGGCTCTCCAACCAGTCCTGCAAGGGGGTATGCGACAGCCCCATGGCCAAGATTGCCGCGTTCTGCGACGTGCACAGGTTCACAAACGACGGCATGCACGGCATGGTGTCCGCCCTTTTTGACCAAGAGGTGATACCCCTCATTGAGAGCGAGTCGCAACCCGCGCGCCGGGAGCTGGCCGTAATTCACCTTATGGGCAGCCATGTAGATTATGCCAAACGATACCCCGAGGGGTTCCGGCGTTTCGTGCCTGACGACTATTCCTCGCGTCCCGCGCACCAGCGCCCCGTGCTTGCCGACTATGACAACTCCGTGCTGTACAACGACTATGTGCTGAGCGAGATTTACAAGCGGTATGCCGGTGCCGACGCCGTGGTCATCTATCTCTCGGACCACGCGCAGGACCTCTATGACTCCTCCCCCGACTTCAAAGGCCATGCCAAGGCCGATGTACCGCCCAGCAAGGCGGCTGGGGAGGCGGTTCCCTTCACCGTGTGGCTGTCCCCTGCCTTCAGGGCGCGGCATCCCCGTGTGGCCGCCCGCATAGCGGCCGCCACCTCCAGGCCCGTGGCACTCACGGACCTCACATACACCCTGATGGACCTGATGGGCGCACGCTTCGCCGACAATGACGACGTGGCCGCGCGCTCATTCTTCCGACCCCTCTGACCCCCTCCGACGACTCCGACCCGCGTGTTCACCCGACCCGCCTACCGTCCCCTGCCGCGCTGTCACATCCCGATTCGACCCGTCCTGGCCCCGGAGGGGCGCACATTTTGTTAACCCTCGGCAACGCCGGGGGTGGCAACCCCTCTCGACCCCAGCCCCGGCGGGGCTGTACTGAACTCTCCCGGCTGCACGCCTGCCCCGACTGTCCTGCTCCTCCGCCCCGCTATAC
Source organism: uncultured Bacteroidales bacterium (assembly GCA_900552315.1). Lineage (GTDB taxonomy): Bacteria > Bacteroidota > Bacteroidia > Bacteroidales > Muribaculaceae > Lepagella. The sequence goes on from URZM01000050.1 coordinate 9,765, forward strand.
CACGACTATGCTCCTGCCCGTGACCACTGCATGAGTTCCGGACCGACTCTTAGCTGTTTTCTGAGAAACGCGCTATCACGCCCAGCACAGCCTCCGCATACAGCTCCGTGGTGCGCGGTCCGCACCCCGGCACCGCCTGGAACTCGCGCCGGTTCGTGGGGCGGCGGTTGGCTATCTGTATCAGCGTGCGCGTGGCGAACACCCTGAAGGCCGGCAGTCCCTGCCGCTTGGCCTCCTCTTTGCGCCAGGACACCAGTGCCTGGAAAAGCGCCGGATCCTGTATCTCGGTCGGTGCTGACTCCTTCTTCGCGTCGCCTGCGGGCTGAATGGCTCTCCTTTTCTTACGGTTGCCGCCTTCCTGGCCGAGCATGAAGTCACGCTTGGCCTGCAGCAGCGACTCGTTGGAGAACGGGGTGGTGGCCAGGGAGGCTATCATGCGCGTCTTCATGGCCAGGGTCTCGGTCAGCGGCTCCAACCGCGCACGCAGGCGTTTCTTGGCCTCGGTGTTGTCAATGTCCTCGGGCATACGCATCAGGAACAGGAGAAGACCGCTCACCTTGTCGGGGAAATAACCGGCGGAGGCGGCCAGCCGCTCGGTGAGCATGGGACGCGAGTCAGGCATGGACAAGAGCCGTGAATATTGGCTGCGGAACACCGAGGCCGGTGCGGCCACATCGGCGCGGAACGCGTCTTTGCGCTCACCATATTCCCTCACTATCGAAGGATATGTGGACTGATAGGCGTCGGCCACGAGCCTGTGCATCTCTTCAAGCGCCTGTACCTCCGGGGCGAAATCATAGACAGAGTCGAGCAGGCTCTGCGAGTATCGTGTCTCCATGTCTTGCAGCCCCTGCGGGGTAGGGCGCAGCGCGTTCTGCCGCTCCATGAATCCGCCCACGCACGGGTCAGAGATGATGGCGTGGCGCGGTATGGGAGCGCTCAGCACAAGCCCCTCCAGTGTGCGCAGGCGCGAGAGCGCCACGTAGGCCTGCCCGTGAGCGAAACACGAAGACGCGTCTATGATGGCGTGCGAGAAGGTAAGCCCTTGGCTCTTGTGTATGGTCATGGCCCACGCCAGCCGCAGCGGTATCTGCCTGAAGATGCCGTCAACACGCTCCTCAAGCTCCCCGTTCTGAGCGTTCACCTCATACTTGCGGTTTTCCCAGTCAAGGGAACCTACGGTGATGTCCGGCTTGCCGTCGGCAGGGCGCACCCTCACCCAGTCATCCCCAAGCTCCGCCACGGTGCCCAGCATGCCGTTGAAAAACTTCTTGTCCGGCTGCTGGTCATTCTTTATGAACATCACCTGCGCCCCCTCCTTGAGCGCCAGGGTCTCCTCGGCGGGGAACACCCCGGCCGGGAAATTGCCGGTCACGGTGGCGTGGTACTCCCTGCTGTGGCCCCGAAGCGCCTCCAGGCGCTCGCTGTTGATGCGGTTGGCCGTAGCGTTGTGCGAGGTAAGATGCACCCAATGCTCTCTGCCGTCCGGCACGAAGCCCGGCTTGTGGCGCCCGTTGAGCTCGCGGATGGTCTGCTCCGACGGCTGACCGTCGCGCACCCCGGCCAGTATGGAGAGGAAATGAGCATTCTCCTGCCTGTACACTTTCTTCAGCTCTATGGTCACATACGGCGTCATGGCCAGCGCGTGGCTCGAGAAGAAATACGGCGTGTCATACTCCTGCGCCAGGATGGCCCGTTCCTCCTCCTTCACCACCGGCGGCAGCTGACGCAGGTCCCCTATGAGAAGCAGCTGCACGCCCCCGAAGGGCAGCCGCGGGTTGCGCACGCGCCGCAGCATGTCGTCCACCGCGTCAAGCAGGTCCGCCCGCACCATGCTTATCTCGTCGATCACCAGCACATCCATGAACTTGATGAGGCGTGTCTTCTCCTTGCTGAACCGCAGTGGCTTGCGTTTGCGCCCCGGCACGAATGGCCCGAACTCCAGCTGGAACAGTGAGTGCAGCGTCACGCCTCCCGCGTTTATGGCCGCTATCCCGGTGGGGGCGGCCACCACTATGCGCTTGTCGCTTCTCTCCCTGAGGGTGCGCAGGAACGTGGTCTTGCCTGTGCCCGCACGCCCCGTAAGGAACAGGTGCGTGCCTGTATGCTCTATGATTCGGAAAGCCAGCTCGAAGTCCGGATTGCTCTCTATCTCGTTCATCACTTATGTTGCGACTTGAATATGCGGTTCACTATCACGGCTATGGCTCCGTCGCCCGTCACGTTGCACGCGGTGCCGAAACTGTCCATGGCTATGTACAGCGCTATCATCAGCGCGTTGTCAGCCTCGCTGAACCCAAGCATCGAGCTGAGGAGCCCCAGCGACGCCATGATGGACCCTCCCGGCACCCCGGGGGCCGCGATGATGGTGATGCCGAGCATGCATATGAACCCCATGAACATCGGGAAATCATACGGGATATGGTTCAGCAGCATGAGCGCCAGGGCGCACGCCACTATCTTGAGCGTGCTGCCAGACATGTGGATGGTGGCGCACAGCGGTATCACGAACCCAGCTATCCCCGGGTTCACACCCATCTTTATGCTTTGCCGGAGAGTCACGGGGATGGTCGCCGCGCTCGACTGAGTGCCCAGCGCCGTGAAGTAGGCCGGCATCATCGTGCCCAGCATCTTCAGCGGATTGCGCTGACCCCTCTGCCGCGCCACCAGCGCCGCCACGCAGTACTGGAACACAAGGTAGAAGACATGTATGCCGAATATCACGGCTATTATCTTGGCGAAGGTCCCCATGACCATACCCACCTGGCCAACCACCGTCATATTCAGGAATATTCCGAAAATGTACAGGGGCAGCAGAGGCACTATCACCTTGCGTATCACCATAGAGATGATTTCACGGAACTCGTCCAGGCCATGGCGCATGGCCCCGGGAGCCATCATCGCCGTCCCCAGACCCAGCACGAAGGCCAGCACAAGGGCCGTCATCACGCTCATCAGAGGAGGCATCTGCACCGTGAAATACGGAAGCGAAGACTCCGGCTGGCCCCCTCCCGCGCTCAGGTACGCGTCCGGCTGCACCATCGACGGAAACAGAGCGTCGCTCACCGCAAACGACGTAAGGCCCGCAAGCACCGTGAACCCATACGCCAGCAATGCCGTCGCCACAAGCATCTTCCCCGCCGACTTCCCTATCTCAGCTATCGCAGGGGCCACGAACCCCAGGATGATCAGCGGGATGGAGAACCCTAAGAACTCACTGAATATGGCGTTGAAGGTGGCGAAAACCCGGGCTCCCCACACAGGGAACACATACCCGGCGCCCACGCCCGCCGCTATGGCTATCACGATCTGGCCTAAAAGCCCTATGCGGAAACGGCGCTTCACCGCCCCCGCCTTCTCTTCCTCATTATTCTTCATGGTAAAAATCGGTTTAGAGGTTGTTTAAAAATAAACGTGAAA
>URZM01000051.1 GCA_900552315.1 uncultured Bacteroidales bacterium
CCGACCCGCCCACCCCCGCAGGGAGGCGGTTTCCCGCCCCTGTAGGGACATCGCTTTGCGATGTTTACACATGAGAAGACAATAAGCGTCCTGTCCCGGCGAGGCTGCACTATCCCCGCGCACCCCACAGCATTCCGGGGACGACCCATTCTGCCCCCTCCCCACCACGATATCAGCCTTAGACCCGCTCCTGCATAAGCCCCGGAGGGGCGCAAACTTTGTTAACCGGGTACGCTTGCGTGCCCGGACATCCGCCACCGGCGATCCCAGCCCCGGCGGGGCTGCACCGAATACGCCCCGGGTGCCGGACCCCTACGGACCCATCGCCATACCCATTTTCAACCTATATCCCGGGCGCTTTCAAATCCTCCATAAAAAATCCGAAAAAATTGTGCACGCACGAAAAAAATATTAAATTTGCAGCGCATATCGTCCGCAGAGCCCGATATGGGGGACTGCGGGAGGGATTGCGTACATAATGGAAAGCGTTTATCAGAACGCTTGTTCTTGACGGTTCGGAAATGTGGCAATTTCAAGAATACTCTGTCAAGGTCGAGCTGACGGTAGATGCCCGAGTGGATGTGAGAATATCGCCGCATCGGCGTGCGCGAGAGCGTGCACCGGTTGAGACATTTCCATATTTGCGTGAGGCTCTGCGTCGCTCGCTCTTACAGAGTAAGGCGACACCACATGCCTCGGACCGTGGGAGCGAGTGACAGATACAGGCTCTCACGCTTTTTTATTTTAACACAGTCGCGCCCCATTTCGAAGAGCCTCCAAGGCGATTTATTTACCTGTTTATGAAAGTCAAAGGAATAATTAAGTCTTGTGCTGCCGTTGCACTGATAGCGGGAGCGGCCTTTATGGTGCAGTCATTCACGACCGCCGAACCTTCTTCTACCGAAACCTCGTCACCGTCTGGCAAATTCGTAAAGACCAATGCCCGCTGCGACAAATGCAGCTGCTCAGGCTATCGCGGCTATCGACATCAGAACGGGACCTATGAAGGAGCCTGTTCTAACACTGACGGGCATGGACACACTTGTCGTCACAGCCCCGAACACCACGGCTTGCGCTCATGGTAAAACGAATCTTTATAAACCGCACTGTTTTTATGAAGAAAAAAGATTTTCGTATGGGCCACTGCCCTCATGTTTGTCTGCTCCTATGCCTCGTGTGATAAAGATGAGCCAGACTCATCGTCAAGCTCTACCAGTCAGGGCACCACGACTTCGCAGAAGATTTCCAAGCCGACTTTTGACAAATACCTTACCACCACCGACAAGGATGGCTTCTCGCTGCGCGTACGTTTTAAGACGGGTGGCGACAAGGAAAGCAACATGAGTGCCACGGTGCACTGGAAAGCGTATGCCAAGCAGCCGACCTCCAAACCCTCCAAAAAAGAGTTGACAAAAGTGGAGAGCATGCGACAGTATGGTGCCGCCACTTACCATAACACCGGAGCGAAAAAGGGAATGACCGAAAGCATCGTCTTCGGCAAGTCTCATGCCGGCTATAACGGAGGCACTTACATATACTATTATGTGGAGTGCAGCAACAGCAAAGGCTCAGCCGAGACGTCGGTTGACTACACAATCGTAAAACGTTAAATTACCTATGTATGGAGCTTGTCGACTGCGAGCTCCATACCTCCGCGCTAATGATTCCCCCGTCCTCCGCCGCCATGACTGAGGCAAACAACCTCTTCAAGGACCACGCGCACAAGGACCTTCCCAGTCTGATGACCTGGTTCAAATACAGCGGCAACGCCATACGCCCCGTCTACGACCCCAAATAACAACCACCAAAAACTATGTTTAAATATCGTTAAATATTCTATAAAACTAAAACAATCGAAAATAGCAATATTATCCAGAAACTTGTCTTTGAAATCATAAAGGAGGAGGGAGTCGTCTGACCTGATGAATTGTTGTGTCTTGATATTCATGAGGTATATTATTGATAACCAATGATGTATCTCTGGAATATTCTACTAAGCCAAATTTCTTGTCAAGGTTCTTCTACTCCTCGTCTCATTGCGGGTTAATAATTATAAAGTGTTTATTTTTAATTTACTAATATTAGTTTCATGAAAAATCTATTTAAGAAAGGGGCCGCGCTGATGGTTTGTTCAGCGCTGATGGCCTTGGTGGCTTGTTCTGACGACAAGCCGGACTCTCCCTCCTCCGATCCCAAGCCTCCCGTGACGGAGGAGGTCAATCCTATCCCGTATCCTTTCCAGGACCTGATGGGCAAGTCTGTGCAGGCCGTGCATGAGATGCTGGGCGAGTCGCCCTACGCCGAGGATGCCGACGCCGTGGTCTACAAGGAGATGTCTCCCGACATCGAGGCGGTGACCGTGAGCTTCGACTCCTGGAGAGGTGCCGTGACCGATGTCGCTGTCCAGTTCAAGTCTTCGGTAAACCCGGAAAGCGTGGTGTCGGCTCTCGAAGACTCTTTCCTCCGGGACAAGGGAGCCGACACGGGAACCGAACAGGCGTACCTGAGCAAGGACAATTCCGTTGCGGTGAAGTGGAATGTCTCCAAGCAGCTGCTTGTCTACACTGACCTGAACCAGCCTCTGTTCCGCGACTACAGCGTGTTGCTCGGCATGACAAGGTCCCAGGTAATTGTGAAGATGGGCATGGAACCAGTGGCAAGCAGTGTTTATCTTCAGTATTTTGAGGTGAACAACCATGGTGTTACAACGTTATCAACGAACTTTACCCACGATTATGAAGAGGCGACCGACAACGTTGTCAGTGTGATGGCGTCCCTGGACGAGTCAATCACTGTTCAAGACGCAATGGCCTCCTTGGAGAAGGAGTACATTTATCAGCAAGAATTCAGCGACGACTCAAGCAAGGTGTTCATGAATAAGGACAACACCTTGATTGTCATGTTCACGCCTGCTGACAAGACTGTGTTTTACGCTTTGAACCCATCTGCGTCGGCGGAGCAGGCGGCACGAAACGCCAAAAGGCAGGCGGCGCTCGCAGGCGGTCAGGGCATGGCACGTCGCTAATGCGGATCCTTGCAGCATAAGGGGCATCCGTCCCGGGGAGTCTCCCCCTGGGCGGATGTTTCTCGTCATTGACGAGGACGAGGACGGGTGGCGGGGGGCATGCCATTGTTCATTCCATAACTGCCCTTTAAATCCCCGAGAATAAATAATTCTGAAAAAAATTGTACGAGCACCCCAAAAATATTAAATTTGTGCCGCATATCGCCCCAGGAGCTCGATATGGGGGATTGCGGGCGCGTGTGCGGGCATAATGAACGATATTTGCGACTAACTTGCCTCATTGCTGACTGATGATTGTAATGGGTTGAATTTTAATTGATTGATATAACGCTTTATGAAAAATGTACTTAAGAAAGGGGTGGGGATGATGGTTTGTTCGGCGCTGCTGGCGCTGGCGGCTTGTTCTGACGACAAGCCGGACTCGCCCTCCTCCAATCCCGAGCCTCCCGTGACAGAGGAGGTCAACCCTATCCCGTATCCTTTCCAGGACTTGATGGGCAAGTCTGTGCAGGACGTGCGTAATATGCTGGGCGAGTCGCCCTACGCCGAGGACGCCGATGCCGTGGTCTACAAGGAGGTTGCGCCCGACATCGAGGCGGTGACCGTGAGCTTCGACTCCTGGAGAGGTGCCGTGACCGATGTCGCTGTCCAGTTCAATTCTTCGGTAAACCCGGAAAGCGTGGTATCGGCCCTCAAGGGTTCTTTCCTTCGCGACAGGAGGGCGGACACGGCAGCCGAGGAGGCATACCGGAGCAAGGACAATTCCGTGCAGGTGAAATGGAATGTCTCCAAGCTGCTGCTTGTCTACACTGACCTTAACCAGCCTCCGTTCCGCGACTACAGCGTGCTGCTCGGCATGACAAGGACCCAGGTGGCGGACAAGATGGGCATGGAGCCTGCGAAGAGTACTGAGTACTACCTGCTCTTTGAGGTGAACGGTCATGGCGCTACGCAAGTAATGGCCAGTTATATTAACAGCTCCAGCTTCGAACAGGAGATCTTGGAGAATGCCCTCAGCGTGATGGTATGGCTGGACGAGTCGGTAAGTGCCAATGATGCAATGGCTCTCTTAAAGAAGGAGTACAATTATCGGAGCGACATAAGCGGAGGGGTGAGCGAGTTTTTCATGAGCAAGGACAACACCATGATTATTCTATTCTCGCCTGATGACAAGACGGTGTTTTATACGGAAAATATATATACGTCAGCTGAGCAGGCGGCACGCTGTATAAAAAGACAGGCGGCGCTCGCAGGCGGTCAGGGCACGGCACGCCGCTAACGCGAACTCTTGCAGCATTACAGGCATCCGCCCCGGAGGGAGATACCCGAGGCGGATGTTTTTTATGTTCCTACGCGGGTCGGGGAAATGTGGTCGGAACTGCGTGACCCTTGCCGACATCCCATGGCTCGCCTAAAAGGTGGCATACTTGCCGCGAGAAGGTATTATGCAAAATTTGCATAGTTGCGAGGAATCTCGAGGAGAATCAATTACGCTTAATGGCGACATCCGCCTCGGAAGCCTCGGTTCACGACGGTTTCCTTTTTGGAAATAGTCCGGACAGGAGACTCCCGGCGTGAGGGCGGGGGTTATTTCTCGCGCATGAAGATGGAGATGGGGGTGCCGTGGAAGTCCCAGCGCTCGCGTATCTTGTTCTCCAGGAAGCGGCGGTAAGGCTCCTTGACCCATTGCGGCAGGTTGCAGAAGAAGACGAAGGTGGGGATGACGGCCTCCTTGAGCATGGTCACGTATTTGATCTTAACGAACTTGCCTTTGTTGGATGGTGGCGGCGTGGCGCCTATGACCTCGAGCATGTAGGTGTTGAGCTGCGAGGTGGGGATGACGCGCTTGCGGTTCTCGTACACCTTTACGGCCTCCTCAATCACCTTGTATATGCGTTGGCGGGTGAGGGCAGAGCCGAAGATGATGGGGAAGTCGGTGAAGGGTGCGAAGCGGTCGCGTATGGCGGCCTCCAGGCGCCGCTGTCCCTCCAGGCTCTTGTCCTCGGCTATGTCCCATTTGTTGACGCATACCACCAGACCCTTCTTGTTGCGCTGTATGAGCGAGAATATGTTGGCGTCCTGCGCCTCGATGCCCCGGGTGGCGTCGATGAGCAGGATGCAGACGTCGCTGGCCTCGATGGCGCGCACGGAGCGTATCACGGAGTAGTACTCTATGTCCTCGTTCACCTTCTGCTTCTTGCGTATGCCGGCGGTGTCCACCAGGTAGAAATCGAAGCCGAACTTGTTGTAGCGGTGGTATATGGAGTCGCGGGTGGTGCCCGCTATGTCGGTGACTATGTGCCTGTCCTCGCCTATGAAGGCGTTTATGATGGAGGATTTGCCTACGTTGGGGCGCCCCACTATGGCGAAGCGGGGTATCTGCTCCTCGGTCTGCTCCTCCTCGGCCTGGGGAAGGTCCTTGACTATGAGGTCGAGCAGGTCGCCGGTGCCGAATCCGGAGGCGGCTGACACCTCTACGGGGTCGCCCAGGCCGAGGCTGTAGAACTCGGGCACGTTGTACCGGGAGTCTCCGACGTCGGTCTTGTTGGTCACCAGGATCACGGGCTTCTTGGAGCGGCGCAGAATCTGGGCCACATGGTCGTCCAGGTCGGTGACGCCGTTGGAGGCGTCGACCATGAACAGGATCACGTCCGCCTCCTCGATGGCCACGTTCACCTGCTTGTTTATCTCTTCCTCGAAAATGTCCTCGCTGTTCACCACCCATCCGCCGGTGTCGATGATGGAGAACTCCTGTCCGCACCAGTCCACCTTGCCGTACTGGCGGTCGCGCGTGGTGCCCGCCGTGGGGTCCACTATGGCGGCGCGCGTCTGGGTCAGTCGGTTGAAGAGTGTTGATTTGCCCACGTTGGGGCGGCCTACTATCGCTACTAATTTGCTCATTGTCTGTGATGTGTGATTAGATGGGAGGAGCAGAGAGGAAAGTGACGGAGGGTCATTCTATGTATCCGAAGGCCTTGAGCTTGTTCTCTCGGTTTCGCCAGTCCTTCTCCACCTTCACGAAGATTTCGAGGTAGACTCGCTTGCCGAAGAACTTCTCGATGTCCTTGCGGGCCTCGGTGCCCACCCGCTTTATCTTTTCGCCGCCTTTGCCTATCAGTATGCCTTTCTGGGAGTCGCGTTCCACATATATCACGGCCATGATGTGTATGGAATGTTCTTTCTCCTCGAATTTCTCCACGAGCACCTCGGCCGAGTAGGGCACCTCCTTGTCATACTGGAGCAGGATCTTCTCGCGTATGATTTCGGTCACGAAGAAGCGCGCGGGCTTGTCGGTGAGTGCGTCCTTGCCGAAGAACGGGGGTGAGGGGGGCAGCAGCTCCACGATGCGGCGCTTGAGGTTGTCGACGTTGAAATGCTCCGTGGCCGATGTGGGGAATATCTCGGCGTTGGGGAGCAGCCCGCGCCATTTCTCCATCAGCTCCTCCAGCTCCTTGTTGCCGGAGAGCAGGTCTATCTTGTTGATGACCAGCAGCACCGGTATGCTCATCTTGCTGACCTTGGCCAGGAACTCGGCGTTCTTTACGGGGTCTTCCACCACGTCGGTGACGTAGAGGAGTATGTCGGCGTCGGTCAGGGCGCTTTCGGAGAACTCGAGCATCGACTCCTGGAGCTTGTATTTGGGCTTCAGTACGCCGGGGGTGTCGGAGAACACTATCTGGTAGGCCGGGGTGTTGACGATGCCCATGATGCGGTGGCGTGTGGTCTGGGCCTTGGATGTGATGATGGAGATGCGCTCGCCCACCAGGTCGTTCATCAGGGTTGACTTGCCCACGTTGGGGTTGCCTACGATGTTTACGAACCCGGCCCTGTGGCCTTCGGCCGTGACGGGCGCGGCGGTCTGCAACGCGTCTTGCTCCGTCTGCATGGAGAGGGGCAGTATCTGTTCGGCGGACGCCTCGGTGTCCGCCGGTGCGGGGATGATTCTTTCTTGTGACATGGTTTTCAGTTAAATACATTATTGTTTTCACGCGTATTCCCCGGAGAGGGGTTTTCGCGGGTCTGCCACAATGGAATCAGGTCCCTGTTGCGGACAGGCGTTCAGAATAGAAACATTCCGCACGGTCAAAGTGTTCAGCCGGGCTCCCATGAGTGCGGGCCCGGCTGTGAGGGGAATCAGGGTATTCGCGGCCAGGCCCGGCGCCGGGAGGCTGCCGGAGGCTGTGTCGCGTCGCGGTCAGTCAATGGCCCAGACAAGGTACATGGCTCCCCAGGTGAATCCGGCTCCGAAGGCCGTCATCATGATTTTGTCACCCTTCTTGAGCTTGTTTTTGTACTCGTCCAGGCATACGGGAATCGAGGCAGCGGAGGTGTTGCCGGTGTGCTGTATGTTTACGAGCACCTTCTCTTCGGGGAATCCGGCGCGGTCGCTGACGGCCTCGATGATGCGCAGGTTTGCCTGATGGGGCACGAGCCAGTCCACATCCTGGACCGTGAGGTTGTTGCGGCTCATCACCGAGAGGGTGCTTGAGAGCATGTTGCGCACAGCGTGCTTGTAGACGGCGCGTCCCTCCTGGTATATATAGTGCTCGCGTGCGTCGACGGTCTCGTGTGATGCGGGCTTGACGGATCCTCCGGCCTTCATGAGCAGGTGTGGCAGTCCGTCTCCGTCGACATGGACCTCGGCGTCCATTATCCCGACATTCTCCTCGGTGGGCTCCACGAGCACGGCTGCGGCGGCGTCGCCGAAGAGGGGACATGTGGAGCGGTCCTCGTAATCCGTCATGCTTGACATCTTCTCGGCACAGACCACGATGATCTTCTTCGCGAGTCCGGCCAGGATATAGGCGCGTGCGGCCTGCATGGTGACGATGAAGCCTGCGCATGCGGCCTGAATGTCGTAGGCGTAAGCGTTGTCCAGGGCGCATCCGTGCTGTATGACGGAAGCGGTGCTGGGGAAGCGGTAGTCAGGGTTGGATGTGGCGCAGATTACCAGGTCGATGTCGAGGGGGTCGATGTCATAATCGGCAATCAGCTTCTCGACCGCCTTGATGCCCAGGTATCCGGAACCCTTGCCTTCGGCATGGAGGATAGGGCGCTGCTTGACCCCGACACGTGTGGTGATCCACTCGTCGGTGGTGTCCACCATTTTGGAGAGCATCTCGTTGTCGAGAATGTCGTCGGGCATATAGGATGCTATGCCCGATATTTTTGCGTTCAGCATAGTGTGCGTAAATATATTGGGTAGACGATGGTGTAGGGAACGGGAGGTCCGGGATACCGGGGTTGTGTCCGGCCCCACGGGAGCGACGGCTCACATTGCCGGTATATTTGGCGGACCGAACCCGGATATGCAATACGTGGCCGAAGCGTTCACCACATGTGGGCGAAAGCCACGGCCCGCACAGCATTGCTGTCAGGGGCAGCGGACCCTGTGGAGGAGTCCGCGCCGCCCGTGCGGAATCAGACAGCAGCCTTCTCGATGGCTACCTTGCCACGGTAATAGCCACATTCGCCACACACGGTGTGGTAAACGTGCCATGCGCCGCAGTTGGGGCAGATGGCCAGTGTGGGGGCTACGGCTTTGTCGTGCGTACGGCGTTTCGCGGTACGGGTCTTGGATTGTTTGCGTTTAGGATGTGCCATTTCTTATTGTAATTTTTATTGTTTTTATTTTTAGGATTTCTGATCTGTCAGGCTTGCGGCTCCTCGTCGGCGGGGTCGTCGCCTTCTACGTGGGCCGTGGAGGCATGGTCTTGCAAAATCTGCCGCATTGCGGGGTCGCAGTCCCCCTCCTCGTGCACGTGCCGCATGGGGATGCTCAGGAGCATCATGTCGCAGAGCAGCGGGGCCAGGTCCAGGTGCGTGTCGTTCTGGGGTATGACGAGCACGCCGTCGGTGCTGTCGTCATACTCTTCGCCGTATTTCACGGTCAGCTCCTCCTCGAGGCTTACCGGCCATGTCATAGGCTCCAGGCATCGGTCGCAGGGGATGAAGAGTTTCCCCTCGGCCTTGAAGCGGCAATAGTAGGCGTCGTTCTTATGGTCCACGTCCAGGTGCACGCGAACCTCGGCTCCGGTGACGTCGGGCTGCTCCATGGCCCGGAAGAAGGCCGTGTCGAGCGTGTAGTCGCGCGCGCTCATCCCCGAAGGGAGAGTGGCAAGTCCCAGTTGATATGCTTTCAAAGTTCCCACGATACTATTGCAAGTAATTGTGAATCAGGCCGCTGAGGGCACAGCTTATTGCACATCGGCCTCCCCCGGCATCCCTGTGGCTCCGGTGTCGGCTGATGAAAAAGTGCACAAAGTTACTGACTTTTCGGCAAATAACCAACATTTTCACAAATTTTTATGTCCATGGGGTTGCCGGACGGGTCGGACGGGTCGGACTTGTCCGACTTGGGGAATGAGAGGGGACTTGCGTGGCGGGCTTGGGAGGTGCGTGGCGGGGCCGCTTGTGGGGGGTCAGGGGTGTAGGATGAAGCGGAGGGGGAGGTGCAGGCGGTCGCGCCAGGCGCGTTCCTCGTGGGCGGCTCCACGGGCCACGTGGGTCATGAGGTGCGCCGTGCCGTAGCCTTTGGCGCGGAGCATGGCTATGACGCGGTCGTCGTAGGGGCCGTAGGCGGCGTCGAGGGTCTCGGTGCCACGGTCGAAGTAGAGCATGGGCACGTAGCCGTCTTCCACGAAGGAGGCCGCCGGGGGCAGGTGCGAGTCTATGTAGTCGTAGAGTGCGGCGGCGAACTCGGGGGCTATTGCCGGGTCGCCGGTCCAGTGGGTGGAGAGGCAGAGGGCGTTGCCGAAGACGTCAGGGTATTCGCACAGGGCGTAGATGCTCATCAGGCCGCCCATGCTGGAGCCCATGACGGAGGTGTATGGCCGTCCGGGCAGGGTGCGGTATGTCCGGTCGACGAGGGGCTTGAGGGTCTCGACCATGAAGGCGGCGTACGCGTCTCCGCGCACAGGCTTGCCTTTGAGTTTCCCGGTACGGAGGCTTTCGGCGAGGGGCATGTCGGCGACGGCTTTCTGCGGCATGAGGGTGTGGATTCGCGTGGCGGCGTCGGAGTGTATGCCCACTATTATGGCGGGGCGTGCCTGGCCGGAGGAGAGGAGGGCGCACATGACGGAGTCCACCTCCCATGCCTGTCGGTTCCAGGTGGTGGAGGCGTCGTAGAGGTTCTGGCCGTCGTGCATGTAGATTACGGGGAGGCTGTCCTGGGACTCGCTGTAGACGGGGGGTGTCCACACGTCCACAGGCACGGTGTCGCCGAGCTGGGGGGAGAATACGTACAGGCGGTCGATGTGTCCGCAGTCGGGCCTCTGGAGAGGGGGAGTGCCTGCCGATGCGGCGGCACAGCACAGGATGGTGAGAATCAGTGTGAAGAGTTTCATGTGCATGATTTGGGATTACAGTGCAAATATAGTGAATTTTTATGGACGGGGAATGTGTGATGTGTTAAAAGAGGTGTGGGCATGTGAGTTTTGTGGGGAATTAGCGTTATATTTGCGGATGCGATGCCGGGTCGGCCTCGCGGGCAAAAATGGTTTTGCCGTTAAGAAGATTGTATTGTCATGAAGAAGAAGATTGTATTTTCGACCGGCGCGGGAGTCAGCGCCGAGAGCGGCATCTCGACTTTCAGGGACGCCGGCGGACTTTGGGAGCAGTACCCGGTGATGCAGGTGGCCTCGGCTGAGGGTTTCCGCGCGGACCCGGAGCTGGTGCACCGGTTCTACAATGAGCGCAGGCGGCAGCTTGTGGAGGCGCAGCCCAACGAGGCGCACCGCATCATAGCGGACCTGCAGCGAGATTTCGACGTACGTGTGATAACGCAGAATGTGGATGACCTGCATGAGCGTGCCGGGTCGCGGGATGTGCTTCACCTGCATGGTGAGCTTATGAAGCTGCGGAGCGTGGCGCATCCGGAGTATACGGAGACCCTCACTCCTCCGGACCTGGACTCCACGCCTGCCACGCGTGGCAGGAACGGGGACCTGATGCGTCCGCACATAGTGTTTTTCAACGAGGCGGTGCCTAACATAGAGCCGGCGATGCGTCTGGCCTCGGAGGCAGACGTGTTCGTGGTCATAGGCACGAGCCTGAACGTGTATCCGGCGGCGGGCCTGATAAGCTGCGTGCGCCCGGGGACACCTGTTTACTACATAGACCCGAACCCGGCTCGCACGCCTTCGGAGCTTGACGTGAAGGTGCTTCCGATGAAGGCCACGGAGGGTATGGCTCGCCTGGCGGCGATGCTTCGCGGGGAAGTTTTAAATTAAACCGGCATATTGTTGAGGTAATCAATGGTCGGACGGGTCGGACGGTGCGGGGTCGGTGGGTCAGACGGGGGGCAGGGTGCGGATGGTGCGGATGGTGTCGAGGGCTTGCAGGACGGTGCCGACGCCGCTGATGACCATGGAGCGCTTCACGGCGGGCTTGCCGTCGGCGCCGACTCCGTCTTTCTCGCGCAGGCGGCAGCGGCGTGTGTTGAGCTGCATGTAGGCGAGGACGCGTCCGAAGGCGTCGCTGCGGTAGTACGCCTTGTTGTCGTCGCCCACGAAGTAGAGGTACATGGCTCCTTGCTTCAGCATGAGGCGTTCTATGCCGAGCTGCTTGGCGGTGGTGCGCAGGGGCACTATGCGCAGCAGCTCCTCGCTGACGGCGGGCAGGGGGCCGAAGCGGTCGATGAGGCGGTCGCGGAAGGCGTCGACGCTTTCCTGCCCCTCCATGTTGTCGAGCTCCTGGTAGAGGGCTATGCGCTCGCCTTCCTGCGGCACGTATTCGGGGGACAGGCGCAGCTCGAGGTCGCTCTCCACGGTGCAGTCGGCCACGAACTCCTCGTCCTTGCCGGCGGCCTGGTCGGTGAACGTGTCGCCGAACTCTTCGGTCTTCAGCTCGAGCACGGATTCCTTGAGTATCTTCTGGTATGTCTCGTATCCGAGGTCGGCTATGAACCCGCTCTGCTCGGCGCCGAGGAGGTTTCCGGCGCCACGTATGTCGAGGTCCTGCATGGCTATGTGTATTCCGCTGCCCAGGTCAGAGAAGCTCTCTATGGCCTGAAGCCTGCGGCGTGCCACGGCGGTGAGTTCCTTGCCGGGAGGGGTGAGCAGGTATGCGAAGGCCTTGCGGGAGGAGCGTCCCACGCGTCCGCGCAGCTGGTGCAGTTCCGAGAGTCCGAAATTCTGCGCGTCGCTTATTATTATGGTGTTCACACCGGGCATGTCTATGCCGCTCTCCACTATGGTGGTGGATATGAGCACGTCGTAGTCCCCGGCGGCGAAGTCCACGATGGCCTTCTCCAGTTTCTCGGGGGGGAGCTGTCCGTGGGCCGTGACGCCCCTGACGCCGGGCACGAGGCGGCGCACCATGTGCTCCATGTTTGCGAGCTGCTCTATGCGGTTGCAGATGAAGAAGACCTGTCCGCCACGGCTTATCTCGAAGCTGACGGCCTCGCGCACCAGGTCGTCGTCCATGACGGAGACGGTGGTGATGATGGGCTGGCGGTTGGCCGGAGGTGTGTTGAGGTTGCTGAGGTCCCTGGCTCCCATGAGGGAGAACTGGAGGGTGCGGGGGATGGGGGTGGCGCTCATGGTGAGGGGGTCCACGTTCACCTTGAGCTGCTTGAGCTTCTCCTTGACGGCCACGCCGAATTTCTGCTCCTCGTCTATTACCAGCAGGCCGAGGTCCTTGAAATGCACCCCTTTGCCTATGATCTTGTGGGTGCCTATGAGTATGTCGATCTTGCCCTGCTCCAGGTCGGCGAGAATCTGCTTGACCTCCTTGGGCTTGCGTGCGCGGGATATGTAGT
>URZM01000052.1 GCA_900552315.1 uncultured Bacteroidales bacterium
CTAAAAATGATGAAAATGAAGACCCGATATATTCTGACCTATTTGTCGCTCGGATGCGCGGCCTCGGTCGCTCAGGCGGCTGACCTGCGTGTCACCCCGGGCGCACTGGAGGCGATGCTTACCGACGAGGTGAAGGCCGAGACGGCCCTCACGCTGAGCGGGCAGATGGATTTGCGCGACTTCACGGCGCTGACGGAGAAGATGCCCCGGCTCAAGAGCCTGGACCTCTCAGGAGTCAGTGTCACGGCATACGATTCCCCACGGGTATCGGCAGTAGGCCCCTCCTCCAACAAGGCCGACGAGTTGCCTCGAGGGGCGTTGCTCGGGCTGCATCTCACCGACCTTGCCCTCCCCTCCGGACTGCGCGTGATAGGCGAGGGAGCCTTGGCGGGAGGCGAGTTCACCACGCTCGTGCTGCCCGCATCGCTGACCTCCATAGGAGACCACGCGCTTTACGGCTGCACACGCCTGGAGAACCTGACGTTCCCCGCCTCCGTGGCCTCTGTTGGCACATACTCCCTGGCCGGATGCACCTCCCTGCGTGTTGCGGACCTTTCTGCCACGAGGCTTACGGAGATTCCGGCGCGCATGTTCGAGGGAGACGCGGCGCTTGCCACGGTGAGCCTGCCGGCCGCCCTTGGCAAGATAGGCGAAGGCTCATTCGCAGGCACCGCATCGCTGAAATCGGTGAGCCTTCCCGGCACCCTTACGTTTATAGGCAAAAACGCGTTCAACGCCTCCGGGCTGGAGAACGTGACTCTCCCCTCCTCCGTCAATGAGGTAGGCGATTTCGCATTTTCCAACTGCCACAGCCTCACCGGGGCTGTGCTCGGGAACCCGAAGGCCGCGTTAGGTCAGGGCGTATTCTATTCCGACCCTCTGTTCGTGACCCTTGACGCTCCCGGTATAGAGAGATTTCCCGACTACCTGTTCGCAGGCAGTCATTCCGCCGATGTGGTAAGGCTGCTCGGCGGTGTTGAGGAGATAGGCGCTTACGCCATGTCAGGCAACCGGGCCGAGACGCTTGTGTTCGGCTCCACCCTGGTCTATCTCGGTGACGGGGCGATGGAGAACATGGGTTCTCTGACAGATATAGACGCCACTGCCTTGGAGGGCGCGGTACCCGAGCTGGGCGACAATGTGTTTTCCGGCATCGACCAGGGCAATGTGAACCTCATCGTGGCCGACAACGTCTCCGCCCCTTGGCAAGCGGCGGACCAGTGGAAAGAGTTCAAGGTGCTGGAGGTGGGCCATACAGGTGCCGGGAGCGTCATATCGATTCCCTCCGATTCGGTGAGGGGCCGCTTCGAAGGCACCGTGCTTCGCCTCACGAGCGGAGAGCCTATGGCCCGGGTAGAGGTGTATGAACCAGGTGGCGCCAAGGTGGCCGATACCGCGCCACATTCTACCGAGGCGCATGTGGAGACCTCCGCTTTCGCCGGACGTGTATATGTGGTGAGGGCTATTCTCGAAAACGGCCACGTGGCCACGCTCAAACTTATGCGTTGACATCTTATGGGAAAGAACAAGTTACGTAAATTCGCGGAGATGGAGCAGTTCCCCTGTGTGCTGCAATATACCTTCGCGCGCCTTCAGCAAGAGGGGTTTCCGCTCAAGGGGAGATGGGGCGCCGATTTCTTCGGCAATGACAACCCCATAGTGCTCGAGCTGGGCTGCGGCAAGGGTGAATACACCGTGGGGCTGGCCCGCCGGTTCCCGGACAAGAATTTCATCGGCATAGACATCAAGGGGGCGCGCATCTACACCGGTGCCCGTCAGGTGCACACCGAGGGGATAGGCAACGCGGCCTTCCTGCGGGCAGGCATAGAGAATCTGGAGGCCTTCTTCGACCCCGGGGAGGTGAGCGAGATATGGGTCACCTTCCCCGACCCGCAGATGCAGCATGTGCGCCGCAGGCTCACCGGCGCGCGTTTCCTGAACTCATACGCCCGCGTGATGAAGGAGGGAGGACGCATACACCTCAAGACGGACTCCCCGTTCCTGTACACATTCACGCGCCGTCTGGCAGGGCACAACTCCCTGCCGCTGCACCACGACACCGCCGACCTCTACGCCGAGGGCGGCGCAGCCGGTGTGCCGGACTATGTGACCGACATACAGACTTTCTACGAACAGCAATGGCTGGGACGTGGCAAGCAGATCAAGTTCCTGAGCTTCAACCTGACGCCCGGCCGTGAGGTGGAGAATCCGCAGGAGGAGGACATAGAGCGCGACGACTACCACGCCTACGCGCGCGGCTTGGCGCGGGACCCCGGCCTCTTCGCCGACAAGGACTGACATAAACACCTAAGTAAGTATTCAAATTTAAACGATAACAGTAAGTGGTCTTTGATATTTATCTTTTATACTTTCTGCGGCTTCTTTTTGGCCGTTTGGGCATTGTCGCTCAGTCGCATACGCCTGTATGCTCCTTCGCTCCGCAGCCCAACCGCCTCAAAAACAACCTCGCACAAAGTATAAATTAAATTTGAACACTTACTTATGAGAAAGTTGATTTATATATTCGCGGCGGTGTGCCTCCTGCTCCGGGCCGGAGTGAGCGAGGCCGAGCAGGTGTATTTCGGCGACCTGAGTCTCAGCTTCGTCAAGGGGCACGCCAAGCGCGTGGTCAACAAGAAGCTGAAGACCGTCCTTACCTTCGACCGTGAGGGGCGGCTCATCTCCAAGACCGTGAACGGCAAGCCCCTGGAGTCCGTCATAGAGCGCGACTCGCGCGGCATGCCCGTGAAGGTGAGCTCCAAGAGCCAGGTTCTGGGTCTGGGCCACGACATACACCGCTTTGCCGATGACGGGGCATTGTTGGAGTACCGGCGCAATTCAGCCGACGGCAATCTGATTTTACGGCGTGTGTACACCTACGACTCCGACCGCAACTGCACTGGCTACATGGAGCTGATGCGCGGCGAGGAGATGCCTGCGGTGATTGACGACAGCGACAACCGCCGCGTGCTTTTCAAGACCCTGGAGAGCGACTCGCACGGCAACGTGCTCAAGCGACAGATATGCTTCTTCCTGCTCGACGCCGTGGAGGAATATGAAATAGAATATTATTGACCCAAGTAACTGATACTTATATGGCACTATATCCAAAACTTATCACAGACATCCTGGCCACCGTGCGCTATCCTGGCGACGGCAAGAACCTCGTGGAGGCCGGGATGGTGGAAGACGACATACGCATCGACGGCAAGAAGGTGACCTTCTCGCTCATATTCGACAAGCCTACGGACCCCTTCATCAAGTCCGTGGTGCGCTCAGCCGAGGCCGCCCTCGAGCATGCCCTGCCCGGCGAGATAGACATCAAGGGCAACATAGCCGTCAAGACCCGGCAGCAGCTCCCACCCAAGGCCGCGCCCCTGCTCCCGGGCGTGAAGAACATAGTGGGCGTAAGCTCCGGCAAGGGGGGCGTGGGCAAGAGCACCGTGGCCGCCAACCTGGCCGTGGCCCTGGCAGCCAAAGGCTACAAGGTGGGCTTGCTCGACGCCGACCTGTTCGGCCCCTCCGTGCCCAAGATGTTCGGCGTGGAGGGTGAGCAGATCTACATAGAGAGGGTCGGTGACCGCGACCTCATAGTGCCTGTGGAGAAATTCGGCGTGAAGATGCTCTCCATAGGTTTCATGGTAAGCCCCGACAAGCCCGTGCTGTGGCGCGGCTCCATGGCCTCCAACGCCCTGCGCCAGCTCATAGCCGACGCCAACTGGGGCGAGCTGGACTATTTCCTCATAGACATGCCTCCCGGCACCTCGGACATACATCTCACCCTGGTGCAGACGCTGCCCATAAGCGGCGTGGTGGTGGTGAGCACACCCCAGGAGGTGGCCCTGGCCGACGCCCGCAAGGGGATAGCCATGTTCCGCGACGAGAAGGTGAACGTCCCCGTGCTCGGCATCGTGGAGAACATGGCCTGGTTCACCCCCGGCCCGCATCCCGACGAGCGCTACTACATCTTCGGCAACGGCGGGGCCGCACGTCTGGCCCGGGAGCTGGAAGTGCCGCTGCTGGCCCAGATACCCCTCGTGGCCGACGTATGCCAGAGGGCAGACACCGGTATTCCCGCCGCCCTGCCCGACCCCTCGCAGCCCGACGGCCCCAGGGCCGAGGCTTTCGTGGAGCTGGCCACCGCCGTGGACGATGCCATGGGCCGCCGCAACGCCGAGCTGCCTCCCACGCAGAAAGTCCAGACCCATTGACCTCAAAAAACGAGAACCATGTCACGACACATCAAGATATACTGCGTGAACACCGCCGAGTACCTCAGCATAGATGGCGGCGACACACTCACCGACATACTGAACAGGGTGCGGGGACAGCTCTCCTTCACCCCCATCTGCGCCAGGGTGAACAACCGCACGGAGGCGCTCTCGTTCCAGGTGTTCATGCCCAAGCAGGTGGAGTTCCTGCCCCCCGGACATCCCTCCTCCCGGCGCGTGTACACCCGCTCGCTGTGCTTCATGCTCTACAAGGCTGTGAGCGAGGTGTGTCCCGGCATGGCGCTCCGCATGGAACATTCCGTGAGCCGGGGGTATTATTGCCGGCTGCATCCGCTGTCGTCGCCGCAGGACACCGTGACGCCCGACGTGGCGGAAATCAAGCGTGCCATGCAGCGTCTGTGCGAGAGGAACCTCCCCATACAGCGCCATGAACGCCTCACGAAGGACGTCATGGAGATTTTCCGCGCCCAGCATCTCCACTCCAAGGTGCAGCTCCTGGAGACCACCCATGAGCTGTACACCACTTACTATACCCTCGATTCGCTGGCCGACTCATATTACGGCCCGCTTGCCCCCTCCACCGGGGCCCTCAAGGTCTTTGACCTCCAGCCATACGCCGAGGGGATGCTCCTGCTCCCTCCCGGCCATGACATGGGCGAGGCCGCCGTGCCCGTAGAGCAGAAGAAGATGCTCGCCGCCTTCACCGACTACCAGCGCTTCAACCATGTGGTGGGGGTGAGCAATGTTGGCGAGCTGAACGAGGCCATAGCCCAGAAGCGCAGCGACATGCTCATAAACCTCGCCGAGACGCTTCACTCGAACGTACTCTCGCACATAGCCGCCCGCATAGCCCGCAGCGGGGCGCGCGTGGTGCTCCTGGCCGGACCCTCATCCTCAGGCAAGACCACCACATGCAAGCGCCTGTCGATACACCTGATGGCCAACCTGCTGAAGCCCAAGATGATTTCGCTCGACGACTATTTCGTGGACCGCCACACCACTCCGCGCGACCCGGCCACCGGGGATTACGACTATGAGTCCCTGTATGCCCTGGACCTTCCCCTGCTCAACAGGCACCTGAACGCCCTGCTCGCAGGCGAGCGGATCAACCTGCCCACCTACAGCTTCGAGCTTGGGGCGCGCGTGGAGCGCGAGCGGCCCCTGCGCCTGGAGAAGGACGACGTGCTCCTCATAGAGGGCATCCACGGCCTGAATCCCGGGCTCACGCCCGACGTGCCCCGCGACAAGGTCTTCAAGGTCTATGTCTCGGCCCTCACCACCCTGGCCATCGATGACCACAACTGGATTCCCACCACCGACACGCGACTGCTGCGCCGACTGGTGCGCGACCATAAATACCGCAACACCTCGGCGCTGGACACCCTGAAGCGATGGGCCTCCGTGCGACGGGGCGAGGAGAACTGGATTTTCCCCTTCCAGGAGAATGCCGACGCCACCTTCAACTCCTCGCTGCTCTTCGAGCCGGCCGTGCTCAAGGAGTATGCCGAGCCGTTGCTGAAGAGCGTGCCGCACGACTGCGAGCAATACTCCGAGGCGAGCCGCCTGCTGCGCTTCCTGAGCTATTTCTCCCCGCTGCGCCCGGACCAGATACCCTCCACCTCCCTGTTGCGCGAGTTCCTCGGCGGCTCATCGTTCCGATATTGAAGTAAATTACAAGAACCATAAACACAGCACAGATGAATGTAGGAGACAAGGTGCCCGACCTGCTGGGCACGGACGCCGAGGGCCGCGAAGTGCGGCTGAGTGATTTCCCGGGCAAGAAAGTGATACTTTATTTCTATCCCAAGGACAACACCTCCGGCTGCACGGCCGAGGCCTGCAGCATGCGCGACAATCTTCCGGCCTTGGAGGCCGCAGGATATGGCGTGGTGGGGGTGAGTGTGGACAGCGCCGAGTCGCACCGCAAGTTCGCCTCCAAACATGGCCTCACGTTCCCGCTGGTGGCCGACACTGACCACAGGCTTGTGGAGCAGATGGGTGTCTGGGGCGAGAAGTCGATGTATGGCCGCAAATATATGGGCACGTTCCGCACCACCTTCGTCATAGGCTCTGACGGCATCATAGAGAAAATCTATCTGCCGAAGCAAATCAAGACCAAGACCCACGCCGAGCAGATACTCGGCTGACTTGTCTGCACGACATGGTCTTGAGGTAATAATATTCGCAGACAATGCAACCGTTACCGAATATTTATACAATCCCGGTATCTCCGTCACGATGGGAGATGCCGGGATATTTTTATG
This sequence comes from uncultured Bacteroidales bacterium, assembly GCA_900552315.1. Lineage (GTDB taxonomy): Bacteria > Bacteroidota > Bacteroidia > Bacteroidales > Muribaculaceae > Lepagella. The sequence goes on from URZM01000052.1 coordinate 6,497, forward strand.
AATATACCTCGGATTTTGAAATAAAAATCTTTGGCAGGTCATGACATCAATATTTTAAGTCTGACATAAACATCTGATTATCTGTATGTAATATAATTGACCTTATATGTAGAGTCAATTTTTGTGTTAAAAATTGCCTTTTGATTTGGATTTTTGGCCTAACTGTGCTATCTTTGCAAAGACAAGAGATTTTGTGGCCTCGTGAGCCACTTGTATAGATTTTATATTACTGATGACCAGATGCTATAATCATACATATTGTCTCGACATGTCGGTTGCAGCGACATGCAACGCTTTCAGTGTGATTACAGCGACCCGATTTACCCCCCCGATTTTTATTTAACTGATTACCAACTATTTAGGTATTCAAGAAATTCCTCTGCCGTAACTATGGAGTGTCGGCACGCGTTGCCGTGTGCGTTTTCGGGGATAGAGTCGGTCTTATTCTACAATCGAAATCAATTTATAAAAAGCGTCTCCCCGGATAACGGAAAGGTCCGGGGTCGGCGTCATGTGTCCTTTCCGAAATTTTTCTCAAACTGTTATGAAGAAATCTTTACTTACCCTGGCCTGTGCGGCGATGGGTATCGCTGCCTATGCGCAGGCACCTTCGTTCGCAGGTCTGATGGAAGCCCCCTCTCGGGCTGCGGCCACCGAGGCCGACGTGATCTGGACTCCCCAGTGTGTCACAGACGGACATTCCTACACCATGCAGCTCGAGGCCGGCATGACGGGCTTCACCCGTGTGGGTCTCACCGATGTGCAGATTAAGGCTTCCAACGGCATGAAGGCCGAGATTGTGGCCAACACCATGGGAGAGGAGTACTATATCAAGAACCCGCTGCCCCGCACCGCCATCGGCTCCTACATCGAGGGCAAGCTCGTGGAGAGTGACGAGGACATTTACATCGAGTGCAAGCTCCCCCAGTGGCTCAACGCCCGCGAAAGCACCAACACGGGAGTGTGCCTGAGCCTGGGCAAGAAGATAGTCAACCCCGACGGCCAGGTTTTCTATGAGCCTATCGAGGACGCCGAGGCCAACGTGATACGCTACGTCATGGACGAGGACGAGAACTTCGTGCTGACATGCAGCGAGGACGTGGCTCTCTGCGCCTTCTACCGCTATCTGGACGAAGAAGGTCTCGGCACGTTTGCCGGCGCCGCAACCTACACGGTGAAGTATGTTGAGCCGGGACGCAAGATGGCCACCGCTATCCCCGAGGGCATCGAGCCCCAGGAGTGGGGCATGCTCTACTCCAACGGCGACAAGGCCCACACCGTGACCGTGGGACTGGACGAGGCCAACAACAAGGTGTACATCGCAGGATTCACCCCCGACTTCCCCGAGAGCTGCGTGGTGGGCGACATCGATGGCGACAAGATCACCTTCACCGCCGGCCAGTACCTGGGCGAGACCGAGACCACTTACGAGTATTTCGTGCTCAACGAGGCCAAGTTCCAGAGCACATCGGACCGAGGCGACGTGTTCAACTTCCCCGGCGAACCGCTGCCCAGCGTAGTCGCCGAGTGGGACGCCGAGGCCAAGACCATCAGCTGCCCCATGGAGATAGGCTGGTTCTGCAACGCAGGCACCGACCAGCTCTATTATTCAAGCTACTATATAGGTCCCATGTTCCTCCCCAACAAGGGCGGCGCGGCCACTCCCTCAGACCCTGAGATAGTGGAGGTTATGGGCTACATGCCCGAGTTCGGCTACGGCGGCTTCCTGTTCGAACTGCCGCTGCTCGGCACAGAGGGCGAGGTGCTCGACAAGACCCACTACACATACATCGTTTATATGGACGACGAGCCTTACACCTTCTCCCCCGACGAATACCCCGGCGTCACGGCTCCCATGACCGAGATTCCCTACGACTTCCAGGACGGCGAGAGCGAGGATTTCCGCGTGGAGGGCATCACCCACATAGTGTGCTGGCGCACCGACGGCTACAGCAAGGTAGGCGTGCAGGGTCTCTACACCGTGGGCGGCGAGACCAAGAAGAGCAACATCGTGAGCAACACCTTTGCTGTGGGCATTGATTCCGTGAACGCCGACGAGGCCGTGGCCGTAGAGTACTACGACCTCACCGGCGCGCGCGTGCTTGACCCCGCTCAGGGTCTCTACATCAAGAAGATAAGCTTCAAGAGCGGCAAGACCCTCACCTCCAAGGTCGTGGTTAAATAAAGGATTTCCAAAGTTTTCATGAACACCCTTCCGGGCCGGGAATCCGTGAGAATGGGTACCCGGCCCTTTTCAAACCGTATTGTCGACATGTACAGAAACATATTTTTAGCCTTGGCGTTGGCCGCCGGCACGTCAGCCGTCATGGCCGACACCATGAACATCAGCTATGCCGAGGGCAAGAACACCAACGGCGCCCCCGTAGGCGTGGCCTTCGGAGACCTCAACGAGATTGAGAGCGCCTTTTATCTTCCTGAGTCTACCGTGAAGCTCCTGGCCGGCAACAAGATTGCCGGTATCAACGGCTGCCTCACCAGCAACGCCGACATCTCCAATGTCTATATCTTCGTGCGCAGCAAGCTCGACGGCGAGAACCTGGCCTATTTCAAGCTCACGCCCAACCAGCTCAACCCCGTGAAAAGGGGCGTGAACAAGCTCAAGTTCAAGACCCCCTGGACCATCCCCGCCGACCTGGAGGGTGGCCTATACATAGGCTTCGGCTATATCATCACTGATGACAACGCACGCGGCCTCTCAGCCAACTCCACTCCCATACCCGGCGCCTTCTTCTTGCGCCGCAGGGACGGCAAGTGGTATGATTTTTCCGATAAAGGCTCCGCCTCCATCGAGGCCGTCATCGAGGGCGACAACCTGCCCGGCGTGAACCTGCGTCTCTCCAGGGTCGACACCCCCGAGGCTTTCGTCATGAGCAAGGGCAACCTGGACGTGCGCTTTTTCGTCCACAATTTCGGCACCAGGACCGTGAGCGCCTTCGACATCGTGGCCGAGATCGAGGGCAAGGAGGTGGCCCGCCATCGCGTGACACAGACCGTGGAGCCTAACGCCATGGGTGTCTGCACCGTAAGCCTGCGTCCCGAGGTGGCGCAGAGCGGCGACAAGGAGGTGACTTACAGGATAGAAGGCATAGCCGAGGGTGCTGACGAGGATATGGCCGACAATGCTCGCGACGGCGAGTTCGAGGCCGTGGCCAAGGATTATCCCCGCCATATCCTCAGCGAGGAGTTCACCACCGAGAGCTGCGGCAGCTGCCCTCCCGTGGTGGAGATGCTGCATGGTCTGCTGCAGAAGCCTGAGTACGCCAACGTGATCCAGGTGGCCCACCACGCAGGCTACAAGACCGACCACCTCACCACCCCCTTCCACGAGGCATACGTGGGCCTCTACGGCGGCGGCTCCTTCGCCCCCGGCCTTTGTGTGGAGCGCAGGGCCTACGAGACCTGGGACCAGGTGTATTTCCCCGAGGAGGAGAAGATGGTCACCGAGGTGTGGGACGCAGCCCTGGCCAAGCCCGCCCTGGTGTCCGTGAACCTGAGCGCCAACTACACCGATGAAGCCGAGAACAAGCTGCGGGTGAACGTCTGGGGCGAGAAGAGCACGTTGCATCTGGCCCAGAACCCCGTGGTCACCGTCTGGCTCGTGGAGAACGGTCTCCCCTCCAAGCATCAGGCAAGCGCCACCAAGGACTTTATCCATAACCATGTGACCCGCGCCGTGGGCAGCGCCGACGTGTGGGGCGACCCGGTCTCCTTCGAGGGCGACACCTATTCATACACATGCACCATGGACCTTGACCCCTCTTGGGTGAAGGAGAACATGGAGGTGGTGGCCTTCCTGGGCGAGAACACCGGCAAATACAATGGCCATGAGGTGAAGAACGCCGCCGTCATGCCTTTCAGCGCCATCGGGGACACCGGCGTGCAGGGCGTGGCCTCTGACTCCCCCGTGGTAAGCACCGAGTATTTCGACCTGGCAGGGCGCAGGATAGCCGAGCCGACACAAGGCATCGCCATCAAGCGCGTGACCCGTGCCGACGGCTCTGTCAGGACCTTCAAGACCGTGGTGCGATGAGTGCTTGCAGACTCCTCCTGGCCGCGCTCGCCGCATGCTGCGCCGCCTCCCTCTCGGCTCAGTCCGGGAGGGTGTTCACTTACGTTGGCGACAAGCCCATTGTCACCCATTCCTCCTACCGGGCCGAGACCTGCGACCTGGCCATGCGCATCTCCAACCCCCTGCTCGCAGGCAAGCAGGTGAGCCATATACGCGTGCTCACCGCCCCCGACGCCCAGCCCAGCGAGGACTACAAGGTGTGGCTCTCGGTGGACCTCAACCTGGAGAAGAACGCCGAGGGCAAGAAAGTGAACGCCCCTGACGTGCTCACCCTCCCCGCCGTCCCCGACAAGGACGGATGGATCGACGTGGAGCTTCCCGAGCCATACACCCTCACCGACAAGGGGGTGTATGTGGGCTACTCCTTCACCATCACCTCATACAGCGACGATGGCGGCCGTCCCATCCCCTACTCGCAGGACCGCCATGCCGACGGTTTCTGGTTTCACGGCACCAAGTCCGCCATCAAGTGGATGGACTATGAGGACCGCATGAAGGGTGTGCTGCCAATCTATGTGACCCTCACGGGGGACTATCCCTCCAACTCTCTGGCCGTCTCCTCCTGGGCCACCGATTACCCAAGGGCGCAGGCCGGCAGCGAGTATACGCTCCCCCTGAGCGTCATGAACCTGGGCACCGAGCCGGTCAGCGAGGTCTCCTACACCTACTCCACCGGTCAGGGGCAGCGCACAGGCAGTGCCACGCTCTCAGCCCCGCTGAAGCCCGATGTCGTGAACCCGCAGCTGCTGTTCCTCTCTTTCGCGCCTCTGGACGAGTTGGGGAACTATACTCTTGAACTTGACCTTGACGGCGTGAACGGTGCTGAGAACAAGTCCGGGTTCCGGAAAGCCTCCCTCCCCGTTGAGGTGCACACCCTCGTGCCCGTGCAGCGCGTGCTGCTCGAGGAGGCCACCGGCACCTGGTGCTCCGCCTGCCCGCGCGGCGCCGTCGCCATCGAGGCCCTCGGACGGCAATACGGCTCCCGATTCATCGGGGTGGCTTATCACGGGGGCGACGACCCCATGCGCACCGACGCGGTGATGCCCAAGCATTTCACCTCATTCCCCAGTGCCACCCTGAACAGGGGCGACATCATCGACCCCTATTACGGCACCGACCACACGCAGACCCAGAAGTTCGCCATCCAGCCCCTGGTGGAGGCAGCCCTGAGCCTTCCGGCCTCAGCCGCCGTGGACGTGGCCTCCGAGTGGGCCGACCAAAGCCGTCAGACCCTCCGCGCCAAGGCCACCGTGGCCTTCACCGAGGACAAGGCCCCCGAGGGCTACAAGGTACTGTTCCTGCTCACCGCCGACGGCCTCAAGGGCGAAGGCGGCCTCTGGATGCAGTCCAACAGCCTTTCCGGAGCCGACCCCTCACGCCTGGACGACGTGCTCGCCCCCTGGGCCGATAAGCCTCACAAGGTGAGAGACATTGAATATGACCATGTGGTGCTTCTGGCCGACAGTCCCGAAGAGGGGCAGGCGCTTCCCGCCACCATGGCCGTGGCGCAGACCGTCTCCGTAACCCGCGACTTCGCGCTCGAAAAGGCCGTCAGCGCCAATCCGGCATGCCAGGGCGAGTCTCTGGTCCAGGACAAGGACAAACTCGCCGTGGTGGCCCTCCTCGTGGCTCCTGACGGCACAGTGGTGAACGTGGCCAAGGCTCCAGCCGGAGGCAGCTCCGCAAGCGCCCTGGACTCCCTTCCCGCCGAGAACTCCTCACCCATAGTGGCTGTGGAATACTGGAGTCTGGACGGCCGCCGTCTGGGAGCCGCTCCCGCCTCCGGCCTCTGCATACGCCTGAGCCGCCACGCCGACGGTACCCGCACCGCCGCCAAGCACCTGACCCGCTGATTCCCCCTCCTTCCTCGGTGTCGGACCCGTCCGACCCGTCTGACATGTCCGACTCGTCCGACCTCCGACCCAAGACCGACCCCGTAGGGACATCGCTTAGCGATGTCAACCAGCCCCAAGCCCCGGCGACCAAACGTCCGCCGGGGCCTTTTTAATTTCCTCCCTGCCCGCAG
>URZM01000053.1 GCA_900552315.1 uncultured Bacteroidales bacterium
GGTTAGAACAACTCGCTGATTCCTGATTAAACATGCCGAAGGCATGTCCCTACAACTATGGCTCTATCCAACGATTTGCAACACTCTCTCAGACATTCTCTTCTTCAGCGGGCTGCGCAGTAGTGGCCGGGGATGACTTGCCCTTGCCTCCGAACAGACCGTTCAGGTATTTCTCCTGGATGGTCTGCATCAGTTCCCAGAAGTTAGGCACGAACAGGGTTCCCACCAGCGCGTTCATCGCCATGCCGAACACCACGGCGGTGCCTATCTCCACGCGGCTGGCCGCTCCGGCCCCGGTGGCGAACATCATGGGCATCACGCCGAAGATGAAGGCGAGCGCCGTCATCATGATGGGGCGGAAGCGCACATAGCCCCCTTGGAGCGCCGCCTGGCGTATGGGCATCCCCGCCTTGCGGTAATCCCTGGCATACTCCACTATCAGGATGGCGTTCTTGGCGCTCATGCCCAACAGCAGGATTATGCCTATCTGCGTGTATATGCTCACGCTCTGCCCCATGAACAGGCACCCAAGCACCGTGCCCAGGATGGCGACAGGCATGGAAAGCACCACGGCTATGGGGTCGGTCCAGCTCTCGTACTGCGCGGCAAGCACCATGATGGTCATGACTATGGCGAAGACGAACACGAAGCTGATGGTGGTGCCGCTCTGCGTCTCCTGGTAAGCCTCTCCGGTCCAGGCGTACGAGTAGTTGGCCCCCAGCGTCTCCTTCACCAGCTGCTCCATGGCCGCTATCCCTTCCGAGGAGCTGACCCCGTGGGCCGCAGTGGCCGTAACGGAGGCTGTGGAGTACATGTTGTAGCGGTCCACCGAAGGCTCGCCCATCGAAGGCTCCACGCTCGCGAAGGCGCTGAAGGGGGTCATCTGGCCGTCGGCGTTGCGCACCGACAGCTTCAGTATGTCCTCGGGTGTGGAGCGGCTGGACCCGTCGCCTCCCACCGTCACCTGGAACGTGCGCCCGAACTCGTTGAAGTCGTTGGCGTACGAACCGCCCACATACGTGGACAGGGTGGCATATATCTCGCTCAGGTCAAGCCCCAGCAGACTCACCTTGTCGCGGTCCACCTTCACCGAGTACTGCGGCACGGTGCCTTGGTACAGGGATGTGAGCTGCGCTATGCGCGGGTCCTTCTCGGCGGCGGCCTTGAGCGCGTCTATGGCCTTCTTCATCTCCACCGCGCCCAGGTCGCTGATGTCGAGCAGCTGCATCTGCAGGCCCGAACTCATGCCAAGACCGGGGATGGAGGGCGGGTTGACACAGAAGGTCATGGCCTCCTGGTGACGCGCCGCTATGGCCTGCACGCGCTCCATGACGCTCTGCACGTCCTGCCCTTTGCCTTTGCGTTCCTTCCAGGGCTTCAGCACCACGAACAAGGTGCCTCCGTTGGAGGCCGCTCCTCCGCCAAGGAACGAGTCCCCGTTCACGCTCATCACGTCCTTGACCTCCGGCACCTCGGCCATGATTTCCTTCACCAGAGTGTCCGTGTACCTTTCGGTGCGGTCCAGCGACGCTCCGGTGGGGAGCTGCACCGCCATCATGAAATAGCCGTTGTCCTCTTCGGGCAGGTAGCCGCTCGGCAGCTTGAAGAAACCCCAGATGGCGGCTCCGGCTATGACCAGGAACACGAGCAGCGACACCTTGGGGCGCCCCAGCATCTTGCCTATGACGGCGCGGTATGCGCCCTCCACCTTGCCCCACCCGGCGTTGAACCAGCGGTACAGGAAGAACCGGGTCTGCGTGCGCGGCTTCAGGAACAGGGCGCACAGGGCCGGGGTGAGTGTCAGCGCGTTGAACCCCGAGAAGGCCGTGGACACCGCTATGGTAAGCGCGAACTGCTTGTACAGCTTGCCTGTGATGCCGCTCACGAAGGCCGTGGGGATGAACACAGACAGGAGCACGAGCACCTCGCCCACCACAGGCCCGGTCAGCTCCTTCATGGCCTTGACGGCAGCCTGCTTGCGGGTGAGTTTCCCCTCGTCCAGCAGGCGCGAGCAATCCTCCACCACCACTATGGCGTCATCCACCACTATGGCTATGGCCAGCACCATGCCGAAGAGCGAGAGGGTGTTGAGCGAGAAGCCCATCACCTTCATCACGGCGAAGGTGGCTATAAGGCTCACGGGGATGGTGAGCATGGGTATGACCACCGCCCTCCAGTTCTGGAGGAAGATGAGGATCACGAGCATCACTATCAGGGTCGTCTCCACGAAGGTGACCACCACCTCGTCGATGGACGCCTTCACGAAGTCGGTGGTGTTGAGTATCACGCGGTAGTGTATCCCCTCCGGGAAATACTGCGAGAGCCGGTCCAGCTCGGCCAGAGAGCCCTCCACCACATCCATGGCGTTGGCTCCCGGGAGCTGCTGCACTCCTATCAGGGCCGCCGTCTGGCCGTTCACCTTAGCCGTCTGCGTGTAGCTGTCGCTGCCCAGCTCCACGGTGCCGAGGTCGCTCAGGTGCAGCACGCCCGTGCCGTCGCTGCGTATCACTATGTCGCCGAACTCCTCCGGGGTGGTGAGGCGTCCCTGGCTCGTGAGGGTGAACTGGAACTGGCTGTCACCGGCCTGCGGAGGAGCGCCCAGTGTGCCTGAGCCCACCTCCAGGTTCTGCCCTCTCACGGCCTGAAGCACCTGAGCCGGGGTCACGCCGCGCGCCCGCATCTTCACAGGGTCGAGCCATACCCTCATGCTGTACTCGCCTCCGCCGAAAGCCTGCGCGCCACCCACGCCCTCCACCCTCGAGAGCGGGTCTATGATGTTGAGCTGCGCGTAGTTGGTCAGGTACAGCGCGTCATACAGGTCCGGACGGTCAGTCTCCAGGGCACAGAAGAGCACCTGGTTGCTGCTCTCCTTCGAGACGCTCAGGCCTTGCTGCTGCACCGAGGAGGGGAGGGTGGCCGTGACCATGGATATGCGGTTCTGCACGTCCACAGCCGCCTGGTCCACGTCAGTGCCGTTCTCGAAGGTTATGGTCAGCATGTAGGAGCCGTCGGACCCTGAGCTGGAACTCATGTACAGCATCCCCTCGGTGCCGTTCACCTGCTGCTCTATGGGCACTCCCACGGTCTTGGCCACCGTCTCGGCGTCGGCTCCGGGATAGGAGGCGCGTACCATGACGGTGGGCGGGGTTATGTCAGGATACTGGGCCACCGGCAGCGTGTCCAGACACAGCAGCCCGGCCAGGACCATCACCAAGGCCAGCACCGTGGCGAAGATGGGTCGCATTATGAAGAATTTCGAGAACATCGCGGTATGGTTTTAGAGAGTATTGCTATTTGACGAGATGCGGCTTCACTTTCATGCCGGGTCGCACGGTCAGCAGCGCGTCGGTGACGTAGCGCTCGCCCGGCTCAAGCCCCTTCTCAATTATGCAGAGGGTGTCCTGATAGGTCTGTCCTACCGTCACGGGGCGGTACACCACGCGGTCCTCCTTGTCCAGCACGTACAGGAACTTGCCCCTCTGGTCGGTGGAGACGGAGGCGTCCTTCACCAGCACGGCGTGCGGCTCCGTGCCGTAAGGGAGGTCCACGCTTACGAACATGCCGTCCTTCAGCTCGTCATACGGATTGTCCAGCACCCCTTTCATGAGCAGCGTCCCGGTGTTGCGCTCCACGTTGGGAGCCGTATAGTACAGGTCCGCCGCATAGGAATGGGGAAGCCTCTCCTGGAAGTCAAGCGGCACGTCACGGTACATGGGGGCACCCGTGCCCCCGCTGCCCCCTACCATGCTCTCGTATTGCGAGTCTTCGATAGAGAAGGACACCGTCACCTGCCGGTTGTCGTAGATGGTGGCCAAGGTCACTGGGCTTACGCCCCCGCCCACATAGTTGCCCGGATCCAGTGTGGCCTTGGTTATATAGCCGGAGGCCGGGGCTCGCACCGTGCAGTACCCCAGGTTCACCTGCGCGTCTTTCAGCTCGGCCTGGGCGGTGCTTATGGCCGCCTCGCTCTGTGCCAGGGCGTTGCGCGCCTGCACCACGTCCATCTTGCTCACCGCGTCAGAGGCGTATGCCTTCTCCATGGCCGCAAGCCGCTGGGCGCAGTACTCCCGCTGGCTGTGTGCCTCGCGCAGCGCTGCCTGCGCGCGCTGCACGGCGGCGACGTATGTCGTGTTCTCTATGGTGAACAGCACCTGCCCCTTGTTCACGAACTGCCCGCTGCGGTAGTTTATGCTTTGGAGCGTCCCGCTCACGCGTCCCACGACATCTACCTGCGTCTCCGCCACTATGAAGCCGGGATATGTCTTGTGCAGGGTCACGGAGTCAACCAGCGGCAGGGCCACGGCCACCTCCGGCGTCTGTTCCTGGCCGTTCCCCTTATTCTCCTCCTTGCGTGAGCACGCGGCGCCGACCAATGCTGCAGCCGCTATTCCTAAGATAAGTGTATGTGTTTTCATAGTCAAGGGTTTATATGTTTATAAAAGCCTCACCATCCCCCTCCTAAGGTCTGGTACAGCGACACGAGCGCCGTCAGGGCGTTGCCCTGTGCCGTTATCGCGTCATTCTGGTAGGCCAGCAGGTTCATCTGCGCGTCCACCACGTTGGAGAAGGGGGTCAGCGTGCTGCGGTACAGGTCCACCGAGAGGTCGTAGGCTTTCACGCTCTCTTTCACGAGTCTGTCCAGAAGCGAGATCTGGCGCAGGTAACCGTCGTAGTCGGCGGCGTAGGAATCCACCTCCTGCACGGCTGTAAGCAGTGTCTGGTTATAGGAGTCCACTCCCAGTTCCATCTGCTCACGCGCTATGGCCGTGCGGTATTTGCGCGCCATGCCGTCGAAAATGGTCCAGGAGAGGGTCGGGGCCACCGAATAGGTGAATCCCTTGGATGTGAACAGGTCTCCCGGCTTGTGAGCCTGTGCCCCCACGCTCCCTTGCAGGGTCAGGGTGGGCAGGTAGTCCTTCTTCGCTATGCCGAGCTGAGCGGCGTACAGCGCCAGTTGCGCCTCGGCCTGCGCTATGTCCGGCCTGCGTCGCAGCAGGTCAAGCGGAGTGCCCGTGCAGGGCGTGAAATACGCGTCCGGAAGCGGCCTGGGCTCCTCGAGCAGCGGAGCCACCGACTCCGGGTACTCACCCGTAAGCACCGCTATGGAGCCTATCGCACCTTTTATCGCGGCTTCCAGCGGCGGGATTCCGGCCTGTGTGGAGTACAGCACTTGGCGCGCCTGAGCCACATCAAGCGCCGATGCCAGTCCCGCCTCCTGGCGTGCCAGCGTCATGGACACTATCTTCTCCTGAGAGCGTGTATGGGCTATGGCCAGGTCGTGCTGCGCCTGCAGCACGCGCAGGTGGATATAAGCCTTCGCCAGCTCCGAACACAGCGACACCATGGCCGCGTCGTAATCAGCCTTCGAGAGGTTCACCCAGGCCTTGGTCGCCTTCAGCTGCTCGCCTATGCGCCCGAACAGGTCTATCTCCCACTGGGCAGACAGCCCCAGGTTCATGTAGCTCAATGTGTTGCCTTTGGATGCCGGACTTGTTATGGCACCTGCGCTGCGCTCCACCGTGTACCCTGCGCTCGCGCCCACCGTGGGGTAGTATCCCGCCTTGGTCTGGTCTATGGTCTGGCGTGCTATCTCCATGCGCCGCAGCGCCGTGCGTATGTTGAAATTGGCATTCTCCGCCATCTCTATCAGCTTGTCGAGCACCGGGTCCTCGAACTGCCGCCACCAACGGTCGTCCGAGGGCAGCGTCTGCGAATAGGCTCTCGAGAACCCCCAGGACTGCGGTGGCTCCAGCAGTCCTTCCCTGCCGTTCCGTACCCCTGCGGATGCCTGCGCGGCCCAAGGCGCCACACGCGCCCCGGCAGGCAGCGAATCAGTTGTCTGCGCGAGGGTTACAGCGCTGACAACCAAGCATAAACTGAGTATGAGTGTGTGTTTCATAGCGATATAGTTTACAGAAAAACAACGTCCCCGCTTCCCAAAAAGTTTGCGGTCTCCGCCCTCGGAGGACGGGTCAGACTTGTCCGACTTGTCCGCTCCGTCCAAAGACAAGGCCGCCGCCCCGGAGGTGGGGCGGCGGCCTGTGATATGGATTGTCAGCTGCTCTGATTGTCAGAACTCGCAGTTGCCCGGATAGCGCGGGAAAGGAATCACGTCGCGGATGTTCTGCATGCCTGTCACGAAGAGCACCAGGCGCTCGAAGCCCAAGCCGAAGCCGGAGTGGGGCACGGTGCCGAAACGGCGGGTGTCCAGGTACCACCACATGTCCTTCATCGGGATGTTCAGCTCCTCGATGCGTGCCATCAGCTTGTCATAGTCCTCCTCGCGCTGGCTGCCGCCGATGATTTCGCCTATCTTCGGGAAGAGCACGTCCATGGCGCGCACCGTCTTGCCATCCTCGTTGAGCTTCATGTAGAAAGCCTTGATCTCCTTCGGATAGTCCGTAAGGATCACCGGCTTCTTGAAATGCTTCTCCACCAGGTAGCGTTCATGCTCGCTGGCCAGGTCCACGCCCCAGTAGACGGGGAACTCGAACTTCTCGCCGCTCTGCTCCAGGATGCGTATGCCCTCCGTGTAGGGAAGGCGCACGAAATCGTTCTCTATGACGAATTTCAGACGCTCTATAAGCTCCTTGTCGAACATGTCGTTGAGGAACTGTATGTCGTCCGGGCAATGCTCCAGGGCGTAGCTGATGCAGTACTTGATGAACTCCTCCGCCAGGTCCATGTTGTCGGCTATCTCGTAGAAAGCCATCTCCGGCTCTATCATCCAGAACTCGGAGAGATGGCGCGGGGTGTTGGAGTTCTCGGCGCGGAACGTGGGGCCGAAGGTATAGATGCACCCCAAGGCGGTGGCTCCCAGCTCGCCCTCAAGCTGGCCCGACACGGTCAGCGACGCCTGCTTGCCATAGAAATCCTGGGAGTAGTCCACGTTGCCCTCATCGTCCCTTGGACAGTCGGAGAGCGGCAGGGTCGTCACCTGGAACATGGCGCCCGCTCCCTCGCAGTCCGAGGCCGTGATGAGAGGTGTGTGGAAATAATAGAAACCCTTGTCGTTGAAGAAATTATGGATGGCGAAGGCCAAGGCGTGGCGTATGCGAAGCACCGCGCCGAAGGTGTTGGTGCGCGGGCGCAGGTGCGCCTTCTCGCGCAGGAACTCCAGGGTGTGGCCCTTCTTCTGCAACGGGTACTCGGCGGGATCCGCCGTGCCGTAGATCTCAAGCTCGCCGGCCTGTATCTCCACGCTCTGTCCCTTGCCCTGCGAGGCAACGAGCTCTCCCTGCACGTGTATGGACGCGCCGGTGGTGATGGGCTTCAGCTCCTCTTCGCCGAAACGGCTCAGGTCGAAGACTATCTGTATGTTCTTTATCGTGGAGCCGTCGTTGAGGGCCACGAACTGCACGTTCTTGTTCCCTCGCCGGGTACGCACCCAGCCTTTGACATCCACTGTGCTGCCCACAAGGGTCTGACCCTCTGTGAGCAGCTGCTTGACGGTGATACGTTTTATGTCTTTCATCTTCTTGTCTCCATTATTCGAAAGTGCCCTGGCGCAGGTAGTCCACCTCCTCCTGGGTGAGGTAGCGCCAGCGTCCGCGCGGAAGGTTTTTCTTGGTCAGGCCCGCGAAATACACGCGGTCGAGCTTGGTCACGCGATAGCCCAGCGCCTCGAAGATGCGGCGCACTATGCGGTTGCGGCCCGAATGGATCTCGATGCCCGCCTGGTTGCGGTCAGTGTCGTTGACGTAGCTGATGGCGTCGGCATGGATCTCGCCGTCCTCCAGCTCTATGCCGTCCGCTATGCGCTGCATGTCGTCCTCCTCTATGTTCTTGTCAGTCCACACATGGTAGATCTTCTTCTTCACATACTTCGGGTGCGTGAGCTTGGAGGCCAGGTCCCCGTCGTTGGTCAGAAGGAGCACGCCGGTGGTGTTGCGGTCCAGACGGCCTACAGGGTAGATGCGCTCGCGGCACGCGTTCTTCACCAGGTCAAGCACCGTGGTGCGGCCGTTGGGGTCGTCGGATGTGGTCACGCAGTCTTTGGGCTTGTTGAGCAGCACGTAGCACTTGCGCTCGGGCACCACGATCTTGCCGTCGTATTCCACCACGTCGGCGGCGGTGATTTTCGTGCCGAGTTCGGTCACGACCTCGTTGTTGACCTTCACAAGCCCGGCGGTGATGTGCTCGTCGGCCTCGCGGCGTGAGCATACTCCGGCGTTGGCCATGAACTTGTTCAGGCGTATCGGCTCGTTGGGGTCGAAATCGTTGATTACATAATCTATCTGCTTGGGACGCGGTATGAACTGCTTGCCCGGACGCTGCTGGAACCGGTTGGGGTTGGGACGCTTGTTGTAGCCTCCCTGGTTGTTACGCTGCTGGTAGCCGCCCTGGTTGTTGCGATGCTGGTAGCCCCCCTGATTGTTGTAGGGACGCTGCTGGTACCCTCCCTGGTTGTTGCGCTGCTGGTACCCTCCCTGCTGACGGGGCTGATAGCTGCCCTGGTTGTTGCGCTGCTGGTATCCGCCCTGAGTGCGGGGACGCTGCTGATAACCGCCTTGGTTGTTGTAGGGGCGCTGCTGATAGCCACCCTGCTGACGGGGCTGGTAAGGACGCTGCTGGTAGCCCCCCTCGTGTCCCTGTTGTCCCTGTGTCTGCTCCGAGGCGTTGTCCTCGTTGCCCGAAGCGTTCTCGGGGCGCTGGTAGGGGCGTTGCTGGTAAGGACGGGGCTGGTACGGGCGCTGCTGGTAGCCTCCGGGCTGACGCTGCTGCCCGTAGGGCTGGCGCGTGTAGGGCTGGCGCGGACGGTCTCCCGATGCGTAGCCGGAATGTTCCCCGGAGTATTTCATTTTTTCATAATGTGCCTCGCCTCCATCGGCGCTTGCCGCAGGAGAGGGAGAGAGTCCGATGCGTGGACGTTTAGGTTTTTTTTCGTCTTCCATTGTATGAATAAAGCTGTGCTGACAGCAGCATCTCTGCTGCGTGTGGTTGTGTACTTTTTCTTGTTATCAATTAATTAACGGAAAGATATCTCTTGATAAGTTCCCCTTTGCTGTTCGCGAATTAAAGACAATCTGAATAATTATGGTGCAAAATTAATAAAAAAATCCGAATCGCCAAATCCCCGTTGTCCGAAAACCCATCCGAAAACACACGTGCGACCGGGCCTCCTTGCCGTGGATTCAGGCGCGCGGCAGCCAAGGGACGGAGGGGAGCGGCGCGGTGCGGTCGAGCGTCACGGGCACCACGCTCACGATGCCGTGGTCAAGGAGCCACTGGTCCGTGTCCTCGGCCTCAGGCTCGGCGTTCTCGAACTTGCCTGCCAGCATATAGTACGGCTTTCCGTGAGGGTCCTCGTATCGCTCGTACTCGTCGCTCCAGTTGCCCCGGCACGAGCGTGCCAGGCGCATCTCCGTCGGTGGCTCCTCGCTGTCAGGTATGTTCACGTTGAGGCACACCCCCTCGGGCAGCCCGTGGGCCAGCACCTCGCTCACTATCTTGCGCACGAAGGGGCGGCATGGCTCGAAATCGGCATCGGGAGAATGGTCGGTGAGCGAGAACCCTATAGAAGGGATTCCGAAGGCGCATCCCTCGAAGGCGGCTCCCATCGTGCCTGAGTACACCACGTTTATGGCCGCGTTGGAGCCGTGGTTGATGCCCGTCACCACCAGGTCCGGGCGGCGGTCCAGCACCGTGTGCCACGCCAGCTTCACGCAGTCCACTGGTGTGCCGTTGGTGCTGTACATGCGCGCCCCCATGTACGGCTCATGCTCCGTGACACGCAGGGCCGCGTTCACGGTCAAGGCCATGCTTTGTCCCGAGCGAGGGCCGTCCGGGCACACGCACACTATGTCCGCAAGGTCAGTGAGGTAATCCACAAGCCGATGTACTCCGGCAGCCTCGATGCCGTCGTCGTTGGAAATCAGTATCAGCGGGCGGTAAGGGGCTTTCTCTCTCATATATCGATTTTCTTTTTTCGTTTCAGGTAGTGTTCAATGATTATGTTGCGGTCTGCGCCTGGCAACGTGTGCAGCGTGTCGGTCTGCGGCAGGGAGGTGTAGAGGGGACGCATCTTCCGGAAGTCGGAGTGCGCGCGCAATATGGCCTGGGCGTTGGCCCAGTCACCCTTGGCCACGAACATGCCCCAGGCCAGCGTGTCGTAGAGCCGCCGCACGAACAGGCGCCGCTTGCCGGTGCGGGCTGGGAGGTTCTTATGTAACAACAACAGATTGTTGCGAAAGTTGAGGTAGGTTTTCTTCGGGTTGCCCTGCTCCAGGGAGGCGCCGCCCACATGGTACACCACCGAGGAGGGCACGCACACCACCCGTCGGCCGGCTGCATGTATGCGGCAACACAGGTCTATCTCCTCCATGTGCGCGAAAAATCTCTCGTCCAGTCCGCCGACACTCTCGTAGAGAGCCGTGCGCACGAGCAGGGCCGCGCCGCTGGCCCACGCCACGTCCGCCACCGTGTCGTACTGCCCCTCGTCCTTCTCCACCACAGAGAACAGCCGTCCGCGGCAGAACGGGTAGCCGTTCTTGTCCAGATAGCCTCCCGCCGCTCCCGCATACTCGAAACGGTCCCCCTCGCGCCAGCTGCGTATCTTGGGCTGCAGGGCCCCGCAGTCCGGGTGGGCGTGCATGTAGTCCAGCAGAGGGTCGAGCCAGCCTTCCGTCACCTCCACGTCGGAATTGAGCAGAAGGGTCAGCGGATAGTCCCGGCACTCCGCGATAGCCTTGTTGTAACCACCGGCGAACCCGAGGTTCTGGGCGAAGGGGAGTACCTTCACCTCCGGGTGGTGTTCGCGTATCCACTCCACGGACCCGTCCGAGGACCCGTTGTCGGCCACTATCAGGTCGGCTTTGCCGCCCACGGTGCGCGCCGAGGCGCCAGGCAGGAACTGCTTGAGAAGCTCAAGCCCGTTCCAGTTCAATATGATGACAGCACATTCTTTCATTTCAGGTCGGATTTTTTGAGGCGCCAGCGGTTGTGGCTCCAGAGATAGGCCTCCGGGCGGCGGCGTATCTGCTCTTCCAGGGCGGCGGCGTATCGGCGCGTGATCTCGCCCGGCTCTTCCTCACGCGGCTTGTCGGTGATCAGGCGGACGGTGGAGCGGTAACGGCCCCTGCCGGTGACCTCCGTGTCGAAATACATCACCACAGCGTCCAGCTTGCAGGCGAGTTCCTCGGTGCCCCCTATGAACGGGGTCTCGCGTCCCAGGAAGGGCACTGTATATGTCTTGCCTGCATGCGACGGCTTCTGGTCCGAAAGGAACCCGGTGATCCACCGTGTCTCTTCCCTGCGCCAGATGAGCAGCCGGCGGAACACCTCGCGCATGGGGATGCTCACGTTGTAGCGCGAGCGCATCCTCACGAACCACCGGTCGAACCACGGGTTGCGCAACGGACGGTAGACGTGCGAGAATTTGGCCCGCGAGGCCGTCTCGCACCACAGCCCCATGGAGGTTATCCACTCCCAGTTGCCGAAATGGGAGGTGTAGATCACTATGTCGCGCCCCGAGCGCAGGGTGCGGTCCACCAGCTCCGTGCCCTCGAAGGTCATACGCCTGCGCAGCGCCTTCTCGCTCATGGAGGCGAACTTCACGGTCTCCACGAAATAGTCGCCCAGATGGCGGTAGAAACGGCGCTCTATCCTGCACCGCTCCTTCTCGTCCAGCTCCGGGAAGCAGTCGCGCAGGTTGGCCCGCACCACCCTGCGGCGGTAACGCGCCACGTCCCTGGCCAGGAACGCCAGCAGGTCCGCCACCCCGTAGAGCAGCCCCAAGGGCAATAGCGAAAGTCCCTTCAGGAGCGCTCCCAACGGCCAGTAGGCCACGCGCATGGCCAGCGCCAGTTTATGTTCACCTTTCTTCTTGCCCATCTCTCAAAATCGTGCAGTCAAGTGTCTCCTCGTCCGTGGCCTGCCCTATGCGTACCGGGGTGATGAGGCCGACAAGCCCGGGAATGTACGGGGCTTCCACGCGCAGGTAGTTGTCCGTGAAGCCGTGCATGGTGCGGGAGCCTTCGTGAGGCTGTTCCCACAGCACGGGCCGCACGGTGCCCTGTGCCCTGCGGCGGAACGCCTCATATTTCTTATGGCTCTCTGCTATCAGCACTGCCGCGCGCCGATGCTTCTCCTCCTGGCTCACCACCTCGGCCTCCATCAGCAGGGCGCGGGTGCCGGGGCGCTCGCTGTAAGGGAACACATGCAGCTGCTGCACGGGCAGGGAACGCACGAACTCCAGCGACCGCTCCCACTCCTCGAGGGTCTCGCCGCGGGTGCCCGCCATGATGTCCACGCCGATGAACGCGTCCGGCACGAGGGCGCGTATCATCTCCACCCGCTCGGCGAACAGAGCCGTGTCATAGTGGCGGCGCATAAGCCTCAGCACCGTGTCTGATCCGCTCTGGAGCGGTATATGGAAATGCGGCATGAAAGCCCGGGAGTCGCGGGCCACCCATTCTATGATGTCGGTTGTGAGCAGGTTCGGTTCTATGGAGGAGATGCGGAACCGCTCTATCCCCTCCACCTCGTCCAGGGCGCGTATCAGGTCGAAGAAATCATGCGTGGTGCCTTTGCCGAAATCCCCCACGTTCACCCCTGTGAGCACTATCTCGCGGCCACCCTGAGCGGCCCCCTCCCGGGCTTGCCCTGCCAGC
>URZM01000054.1 GCA_900552315.1 uncultured Bacteroidales bacterium
GCTTGTTTGGCGACAAGCTTAGATAAACTTTTTATTAACTTTAAGTCATTACAAAATTATGCAAAATTATTTTAGCATCCAATTTTTATGGGTGGTAAAGTCACTTTGGCTAACCTCAAAAAAAATCCCATTATCTATGAGACTATTGGTTTTGTTCTTAGTATGTTCTATTGGGCTGACCTATGCAGCCGATAGTTACGCTCAAAAGGCTTTAATCAGTATTGATGTACGTAATCAGCGGGTGGAGGACATTCTAAAAGAAATTGAAGAGCAGTCTGATTTTGATTTCTTCTTCAATAATAAGCATGTCGATTTGAATCGTCGCGTATCAGTTTCTGCTGATAAAAGCAACATTTTTAGTGTGTTGAAAGAAATCTTTTCCGGTACTAATGTAAAATATTCGGTACTAGACAAGAAGATTATATTATCCATTGAGGCACAGTCTCCTGAACAAGAAAAGAAAAGGCAATGATGCCCCCAACGCGCTCCAGACCCCGCCCCCTCCTCCGGCCATTCCGGCCCCGGTGCAGACCATGAGTGTGATGGTGGCCGTGAACGGACAGACCTATGGCCCGTACGAGCGCGCCACCTTGCTCGAAATGATTATAAACGGGTCGCTGACCCGCGACACATACGTCTTCATACAGGGTATGGAGGGATGGCGCACAGCCGCCGAGGTGCCTCAGGTGGCCGCCCTGTTCGGCAACAACGCCCCGGCCCCGGCCGTTCCTCCCGTGCCCTGGGCGCAGGAGAACACCCAGCCTACCCCCACTGCGCAGACCGACAACACCCTGTCGCCGCGCCTGAACCAACTTATCAACTCGGCTGTGGCCGACGGCGAGATAAGCGATCTGGAGCGCCAGGTGCTGATACGCAACGCTCAGGAAGAAGGCGTGTCTATGGACGAGTTCGTGATGGTGCTGGAGGCACGCCTGTTCGAGCAGCAGCAGTTGCTCCGCGAGAAGATGGAGGAGAAGGACCGCAAGAACAAGATGACCGAAGCCCAGGTGCAGGCCACGGTACAGAAGGCAGCCCCGCAGCAGGCCGCTGCCGCTCCCAAGCCTATGACAAAATGCCCCCATTGCGGCGCTCCGGTAGATGTGCTTTCCACCTCTTGCCCCGAATGTGGATACGACTACCCCACCCCGACTAACGCCACACAGGGGGCTTCCGCCTGGGAACAGCTTGTGGCCAAGCTCGAGGAGATCGACGCACAGGACAAAACCGGCGGATTGCAGTCGATTTTCTCAAACACTCAGGCCAAGACACTGGAAAAGAAAGTGCAGGCCATAGGCAACCATCCGATACCCACATCCAAGACAGACCTGGTGGACTTCTTCACATATTGCGCTCCTTTGGGCAAGAAGGTGAGCGTGTTCAGCGCTGACCCCGAGCAGCTGAAACTGGGCAAGGCTTACCGTAAAAAGGCGGAGCAGGTGCTCATCAAGGCTCGTATCGTGCTCAAGAACGACAAAGACCTGCTCGAGGAGATAGAGACAATAGCAAAACAATATAAAATAAAAGCATAACATACATAGAATATGGGACTTTTCGGAAAAGGCAAAGGCGGCGGCCTGATGAATGTGATCCGCTGCGACGAGCCTGACTATCTGGTGTGGAAATGGCGCCCGCTGGGACAGGAGCTCAATTCCACAAGCCGTGAGAACGCCATCCGCTACGGCTCCTCGCTCAGGGTCAAGGACGGCGAGTGCGCGGTGTTTGTCTACAAACAGAAGGGTGACAACACTCAGGACTTCATATACGGCCCCTACGACGACACGATCAAGACGGCCAATTTCCCCATCCTCACCTCTATCGTGGGACTGGCTTTCGGCGGGGAATCCCCTTTCCAGGCTGAGATTTATTACATCAATCTCTCAGGCGTAATCAAAATCAATTTCGCCATTCCCTACTTTGACGTGTTCGACCCCCGCTTCCTGGACTTCGCGGTGCCAATGGCAGCCGGCGGCAGCATCACCTTCGGCATCACGGACCCCAAGCAGTTCATCAAGTCACACAGGCTCATCGATTTCACCATCGACCGTCTGAAGGACGAAATCAAGGATGCCGTGATTCGCCGCGTCAAGACCGAAATCACCAACGCGCCTGACAAGCATCAGATACCGGTGCTTCAGATCCAGCGCAAGCTCGACGACATAAACGATGTGGTGAAGCCTCGTCTGGCCGAGGATCTGGAGGATTTCGGAGTCACGCTCAAGCGCATAGACATCTCGCGCATAGACGTTGACAAGGAGTCTGAGGGCTATCAGGAGCTGAGGTCCGTCACAGCCGACCAACAGAAATCGACCATACACGCCCAGACGGCAGTCAACATCAAGAACCTTAGCGACATGCAGAACATCAACGCCCAGAACATGGAAGAAACCCTCCGTATCCAGCGTGAAGAAGCGCAGCGTGCGCAACGTCTGCAGACCGAGACACAATTCATAGGCGCTCATGCGCTGAACCGTCAGAGCGACGTCATGCAGACGGCTGCCGAAGGCTTCGGCAAGTCCGGCTTCGGCGGCGGCTCAGGCGGCAGCGGCATCAACCCGGCACAGTTCATGACGGGCATGGCCGTAGGCGGCGCGCTGGGCGGACAGATGGCCGGCATGGTCAACAGCATGGGCCAGCAGATGAACAACCAGTGGCAGCAGGCCGCGAACATGCAGACGGCCCAGACGCCGCCGCCAATGCCCGGCGCGGCTCCCGCTGTGAAATACCATGTGGCCATCAACGGCCAGCAGTGGGGTCCATACGATATGGCCCAGATGCAGCAGCTCGCCCAGCAGGGCCAGCTCACGCCCCAGACCCAGGTTTGGGCCGAGGGTATGGCACAGTGGACCCCCGCCGGACAGGTGCCCGCGCTCGCAGGTCTGTTCATGCCCGCCGGAGCGACCACTCCTCCTCCCATGCCGGGCGGCCAGACACCACCTCCTATGCCTCCGGCAATGTAAACCACATAAATTATACGAAAAATGAGTACAGATTTCAGCAGTATAGACCGGCTCGTAGAGTTCGGAATGGGCATGAGCCTTGCTCAGCAGATGGTGAACACCATGAACCAGACAATGAACTCCATGCAGGTGGCCGGTGTGAACGCCGGCACCACGGGACAGCAGGCTTGCGCCTCTCAGATAAAGGTGCCTAACCAGTGGTATGTTGCAGTGGACGGCAAACAGGCCGGTCCGCTTACCGACATGGAGCTAAAAGAACTCGTGAAGTCCAAGAAGGTGGAAGAGAACACGCTGGTATGGCGCCCCGGGCTTACGGCCTGGCAGCTCGCATGCAATGTCCCGGAACTCAACAAATTCCTTCTCCTAAATTCCTGAGACATGGCAGCCCCTGAACTCCCTCGGAATCGCCATCGGCAAGTGGCCGAAGAAGAACACCATGTATGGAGATTCAACCCTGTGTTGTCAGTCATCTTCATTCTTGGCTCCGCGCTGCTTGGCTGGACTATAAGCCTGATTCCCGACATCTCCGTCATCAAGATTACAGCCGGGTTATGCTCAGGTATCTTGGCTGCCATATTCCTGTTGGCTTACGCCAACACTGGCGGCTCCCGCTCAGCCATCGTGATCCGCTCCACCGCATGGTTCGCCCTGACGGCCAGTACGCTTGTCACGATTGTAATGGGCATATTCTGCTCCAAGACAGAATATTTCTTTATCGTCTCGGCCTTCATCGCCTTGGTTTTCTTGGCCGTGGCCTATTCGGTAGCCCGCTCCGGGCAATAAGCAAGCCATCCACTGAAAAAACAGTCAGCCGCAGCGTTATCGACTGCGGCTGACTGTTTTTATGACATGTCGCCGACATATGGCTCAGAACCCCGGCACACGTCCGAAGCCCAAGATGCGCGGCCGCCACCATGGATTGTCGAGGCGCGTTATTGTCACCCCCTTACTCGAGGAAGAGTGTATGAAACTCTCCGAATCGAGGAGCAGACCGACATGGCTGACCTTGCCGGAGTCCTTGCCTGTGGCAAAGAAAACCAGGTCACACGGCCTCGCGTCCTTCTCTTTGATGCGCTTGCAAAATTCAGCCTGCTTGGCCGAGTTGCGCGGCAACTTAATCTCCGTCATGTCCAGGTAGACCCTCAGCACCATGCCGGAACAATCGGTGCCTGTACCTTTCTCGGCACCTCCGTATTTGTAAGGAGTACCTATCCAGGAGCAAGCCTCCTCTATCATGCGAGCCTGCTTGCGGTTCAAGTGCCGCCCCTTGGTGTAGACTCCCGCATCCACACGCTGCGAACCGCCGCGACGCACCGATTTGCCTGACGAACATCCAGACAACGCGACGAGCGCAGCCAGGGCAAGAGCCAAGGAAGCCGACAGGAGCCGACAAGGGAAACGTTTCATGGGAGCAAAGTTAACAATTAAACCTCAAACCCGTAAACACCCATGAAACATTTCGCAGTGCCTCTGGGATTTTTTGCAGTCTTTTACATTTGGAGAACGCACTATTAAATAATGCTAAATAGCGACACAGGGCCTTGGCCACAGGAAATATTAGCGCTAAATTTGCGTAGTTATTAATGTAGATAGCGCCCACAGGCCCCGGGCATACTCTCTTCTGCCAACCATCAGCAAGCCGGGGCGGGCTTTCCAAATCAATATCATCATGAAGCATAAGAACATCAAGCTTTTAATGGCCGCAGCCCTGCTCGCGTGCGGCGTTTCAGGCATCCAGGCACAGGCCCAGACAGACAGCAGGTTCATACGCACGGCGGCAACCCCGGCCTTCCAGACTGATTTCACGAAAGCGGCCGAGATGACCATAAATTCCGTGGTATGCATCAAGAGCTATGTGAGCCGTGTGCCTCAGCAGTATTATGATCCGTTTGACGGCATGATGGATCCCTTCGAGTTCTTCTTCGGCGCTCCCCAGCAACGGCAGAAGCCCAAAAGCAACAGCCGCAGCCAGAAAAAGGGGGAGCCGGTGCAGAGCGGACTCGGCTCAGGCGTGATCATACGTGAGGATGGATATATCGTCACCAACAACCATGTGATAGACGGCGCTGACAAGCTGGAGGTAATACTCAATGACAACCGGTCCTATGAAGCCAAGATCATCGGCACCGACGAGGCCACGGACCTTGCTCTCATAAAGATTGACGAGAAAGGTCTCAGTCCTGTGTCATTCGGAGACAGCGATGCCGTCAAGGTGGGCGAGTGGGTGCTCGCCGTAGGCAACCCGTTCGGATTCAACTCCACAGTGACAGCCGGCATCGTCTCCGCCAAGGCACGCAGCATAAGCAGCGGCAACGGCGCGCGCCGCCTGGGTCTCGACTCATACATACAGACCGACGCGGCCCTGAACCCCGGCAACTCCGGCGGCGCGCTGGTAAACCTCAGCGGCCAGCTCATAGGCATCAACTCAGCCATTTACTCCAACACAGGCTCATATACCGGATTCTCGTTCGCCATCCCCACAAGCGTGGTCAAGAAAATAATCAGCGACATCAAAGAATACGGCACAGTACAGCGCGCCGTTCTCGGCATACGCTACCAGGAACTCGACGCCAAGCTGGCCAAAGAGCATGACATAACGGCCACAGTGGCCGGAATCTACGTCTCCGACGTAGAAGACCTCTCCACCGCCAAAGAGATAGGCCTCGAGGAGGGCGATGTCATAACCAAGATCAACGGCAACGACGTGCACACGTCCGCACAGCTCGTGGAGCAGATGAACCAGTTCCGCCCCGGCGACCGCATAACCATAACATATCTGCGGGACAACAAACAGTACACCAAAGGAGCCACACTGAAAAACGACCGTGGCAACACCAACATCACCAAGAAAGATGATTTCTCATCGCTGGGCTGCGCCTTCATGAAGCTCACCTCGGAGACGAAGAACCATCTGGGCATCAGCCACGGCGTGCAGGTGAGCGGCCTGAAGAACGGCCCCATCAAGGACTCAGGCATCAAGGACGGCTTCATCATCATGAGCATCAATGACAACCCCGTCAACAGTTCCGATGACGTGGAATACATCTACGACCAGATCATGAAGGCAGGCCAGGGAGAGAAGGTGATGTTCATCTCAGGCATCTATACCACCGGCAAGAAAGGCTACTATGCCGTGAACCTCGCAAGCGAGGAGTGAGCGGGCCCTTTCCCAAGTGTTAATTCTTGAATTTCGGGACCGGGATGGTAAACCTCCACAAAATCCTGATTGTTCAAGAATTAACACGGCTCCCGGGAAAATCTTGAAAAATGTTTCACCTGAGGGCGCTGTAGTTTGTAGATTTTTCACTAACTTTGCACGCTTTTTTGGCGCAACCGCTATGAAACAAATCAAGATAAACCCGATAATAACGACCCGCGACAGCTACGCGCTTGACAAGTATCTCCAAGAGATAGGCCGCTACGAACTCCTCACCATGGATGAGGAGGTGGAACTCGCACACCGCACCCAGAAAGGGGATGTGGCGGCCAGGAACCGTCTTGTGAACGCAAACCTCAGATTTGTGGTATCTGTCGCCAAGCAGTATCAGAACCAGGGACTGCATCTCACCGACCTCATAAACGAGGGCAACATAGGCCTCATCCACGCCGCTGAGAAATTTGACGAGACACGAGGCTTCAAGTTCATCTCCTACGCCGTTTGGTGGATACGCCAGGCCATTCTCCAGGCTCTCGCCAAGCAGAGCCGCCTGGTGCGCCTGCCGCTGAACCAGGTGGGAGACCTGGCGAAAATCAACCGTGAGATAGGACGCTTCGAGCAAGAGAACCAGCGCAGACCGACCCCGGAAGAGCTGAGCGCCATGCTCGACACGCCCGCCGACAAGATCACCGACATGCTCGTGGCCTCCGGACGTCCGCTCTCCATGGACGCTCCGCTCGTGGACGGAGAGGAGACCACCATCATCAACATGCTCCCGAACGAGGACAGCACCCGTGCCGACGCGTCCCTGAACCGCGAGAGCCTTTCCACGGAGGTGGATCGCGCGCTGAGTCAGATATCGCCCAGAGAGCGAGACGTACTGAAGATGTTTTTCGGCATAGGATGTAAGGAAAAGACCTTGGAGGAGATAGCCATGCAGTATGACCTGACCCGCGAGCGCGTACGCCAAATCAAAGAAACCGCCATACGCAATCTCAAACGCCAGAAGAACCAGCTGCTCCAGAGCTATCTGGGTGTGTGAGCGCGAAGGCCGCACAGACACATGTCGCCGACGGGACAAGGCATGCCATCCCGACGGCGACATGCCATCTTTACCGTGTTGTGTTAACATTTCAAAAAAAATCACCCGCCATAGCGGCAACCACGATTTTTTTAGCTAACTTTGCATATATTTTGCACAGCCACCTATGAGACAATTAAAGATAACCAAATCAATCACTAACCGCGAAAGCGCCTCTCTTGACAAATATCTACAGGAAATAGGTCGTGAGGAGCTTATCTCGGTGAGCGAGGAAGTAGAACTGGCACAGCGCATCAAGAAAGGCGACCACGCCGCCCTTGAAAAACTGACCAAGGCCAATCTGCGATTTGTGGTGTCCGTTGCCAAACAATACCAGAACCAGGGACTAAGCCTTCCTGACCTCATAAACGAGGGTAACCTGGGTCTTATCCGCGCTGCCCAGAAATTCGATGAAACGCGTGGTTTCAAATTCATTTCCTACGCCGTGTGGTGGATACGCCAGTCCATACTACAGGCCCTGGCCGAACAAAGCCGCATAGTCCGCCTACCTCTCAACCAGGTAGGCTCCCTGAACAAAATAAGCAAGGAGCTGTCCAAATTCGAACAGGAAAACGAACGAAGGCCATCTCCCGAAGAGCTTGCGGAACGCCTCGACATACCGGTGGACAAAATCTCCGACACGCTCAAGGTGTCGGGCCGACACATCTCCGTGGACGCCCCTTTCGTGGATGGAGAAGACAACTCGCTTCTGGATGTCCTTCCAAATGACGACAGCCCCATGGCTGACTCAACCCTGAACCAAGAGAGCCTGTCAAAGGAGGTGGACCGTGCCCTGCGCCAGCTGTACGACCGTGAACGCGAAATCCTGAAGATGTTCTTCGGAATCGGATGCCAGGAAATGACACTGGAGGAGATAGGAGCCAAATTCGACCTCACCCGTGAACGCGTCCGCCAGATAAAGGAGAAGGCCATCCGTCGCCTCAAAGGACAGAAAAGCAAACTCCTGAAGAGCTATCTCGGCAGCTGACCCACCCTCCAAACCCACTGCAAGTGAAACATTCGTTGAAAAAGAATATGGCAGCGGCGCTCATACTCGCAATGAGCGCCCTGACTGTTTCCGCCACGCAGGCTCCGTCGGACCCTTCGGCGAACATCACAGCCAACCAGGACAGCACAATCGCCCGGTATCTTCAAGGCAAACTCGAAGACCCCGCGCCGGTACACAAGAAAGGAAACCGGTTCCGCAGGCATTTCACATGGGGCGTGGACATAGGGGCCTCCATCGACCTGAGCGGCGAGGACATGTCCACATTCGATGCAGAGACATATTTCGGCTACAAGGGTTCATGGGTGCGTACAGCCGCCCTCGGCATAGGCATGCACAAGGCTTTCGGGAACCGATATACCTTCATCCCATTCTACGGTATGCTCCGCACCTCCTTCCGCAGCAAACCGTCACTGTTCTTCTTTGAGCTGAAGGCCGGATACTCCTTCAACACGCTCTCCGACTCAGGTTCGTTCGGAGGAGCCTACGGTTCGTTCGGCCTCGGAATAAACCTTGCCATGTCAAAGTCATTCCAAAGTCACATAGTCCTGTCTTACAGTTATTTCACCCTACGCCACGCCACCGACCTCAACATTCCGTACAGCGGCGACAACATCAACTCAGCCGTGCTTAAATTCGGAGTCAATTTCTGAAAACGCGCGGCGCGCCAGGGAGCACAGGCCCTTGTTTAACTTTTTTTCAGAAATACATGCAAGACATTTCTGCCACACCATCATTGGAATGTTAAAAATTTTTCGTAACTTTGCACTTGCAAATTCGGGGCGTAGCGCAGTCCGGTAGCGCACCTGGTTTGGGACCAGGTGGTCGCAGGTTCGAATCCTGTCACCCCGACAAAATGTAGCGTAGACATTTTGAGGCGCGTCAAAATGAAGAGTTTTGATGCGCCATCTTTGTCAAAATTCACCTGAGACTATGGCAGCAGCAGAATCACAACTCGACGAGGCAAAGTTGGTGGCCGAGCTTCAAGACCCGAAGACCGCCCACGCTGCCTTTGACAAGCTCATGCGTGCCTACGGCGAGCCGATATATTGGCAGATACGTAAGATGGTGATAAATCATGACGATGCGAATGACCTGCTGCAAAACACTTTCCTGAAAGCGTGGAACAACCTTCCCAATTTCCGGGGCGACGCAAAACTCTCGACCTGGCTCTTCAAAATCGCTGTCAACGAAAGCATCAATTTGCTGAACAAGGAGCGCAAATCCCAGACCACCGCACTCTCGGACAACGACGAGGGCATAGACAGCTTCCTGCTCAACAATCTCCAGGCCGATGAATATTTCGATGGAGACGAACTCAAGGCAGAATTGCAGAAGGCCATAGGCATGTTGCCTGAAAAACAACGCCTGGTTTTCAACATGCGCTATTTCGACGACATGAAATATGAACAAATCTCCGAGATACTCGGCACCTCCGTCGGCGCCTTGAAAGCCAACTACCACCACGCAGTCAAAAAAATAGAAGAGTACATCTCCAAAATCGAGAATTGATTCCAGGAAAAGCGGCCCGGCCGAGACCGCCGAGAAATACAAAAGCGGCAGATTTCTCAATCCGCCGCTTTTTGCGTGTTTTTCATAATACCTTTTCGAACTAACCTAACATCATGAAACGATTTTATCTTGTTTGTCTGTATAACGATGTGCCCCACGGTTTTGTTCACGGGTTCCTGTATTTTTCGGCACGTCCCGCATGAGAATATTTCGCTGCGACCGCATGGCCAAAAATTTCTACCGGCAATTAAACCATCCCCGGAAATTCAGGTCATAAAATCAGATAAACAGAAAAACGATGAAAGAGGAAGACAAGTTGAAACAAAGATTTGGAACCGACACCGGCTTCCGAGTGCCTGAGGGCTACTTCGACCGCGTCTTTTCTGAAATAGATGCCAAGCTGCCTGAGCATACGGGCCTGAGGGCGGCAGCTCCACTCTCACGTTGGCAACGGCTCAAGCCGTACGTGTATCTGGCGGCCATGTTCGGTGGCATTTGGTGTACCATGAAAATGGTGTCCATGATGTCTGACACCGGTCCCGAGCCTGTTTCCCTTGACAATCCTCCGGAAATGATAGCTAAGGCCATGTCAAACCCCGAGGTGGTTTCACAGGTTTGCTCCTCCCCTTCCGTCATGGTGATTGAGGATGAGGTGTTTGAGGAGGCAGCGCCTGTTTCCGAGGCTGTCGAGGCAGACTCCGAAGAAGCCTCTGCCACAGAGGAAGCCGCCCCTACTGATGAATATTCAGATTTCGTGAATGTCGCCGACATAGACTTGGGACAGCTGCAGGCGGCTCTCGATGCCGACGACACGGCTGACGATTACTACTACTATTATATTTAATGCTTTGATATGACGCGATTTCTACTTTTGTTTTTTGCACTGACCCTGTTCATGCCTACAGCCATGGCCGAACCTAAGGACGAGCCTACGGCTGAGATGCTCAAAGATCTGCAGGAGTTCAAGATCAAATACCTGATACAAGAAACGGAGCTGCCTGTAGAGAAGCAGGCCGAGTTCACCAAGATATACACCCAGTACGAGCCCTGTTCCGTGAGCTGCACCAACGCTTCAAGAGCATGCACAAGAACCAGAACCCTACCGAGACGGAGTATATGGTGGCAGCAGAATCGATGGCGACCGCCAAGGCCCGCGAAGGCGAACTGGAAAAGAAATATTACAACAAGCTCAAAACAATATTGTCGCCCAAGCAGTTGTATTTGTTGAAGAGTTCGGAGCGCCGATTCGACCGCAAGCTCGGAGAGATGCGTCGCAAGAAGGGGCAGAAAGCCAAGAAATAGCTCTTTGACAACTATTAACCTTTATGGTCGGTTCCATAACAAACAGTCTTATCGGCCCGGATGCGCTGAGTGGTAACAACCCCTTTTGCTGTCCGGGCCGAAATTTTTCAATACTCCCTGCTATGACTTACTCAAAGTTGAAATTTATCGGCTTCGTCCTCACGGCCATGTTCGCCTTCTCATGCCCGTTGACACAACCGGCCGTAGCAAGCGCCGTCGCGAAGAAGACGAGCATGCAGAAAAAGCCCGGAAAGGGCAAACCAACTCCACGAGCCTCCAAAGAGGACTCTCCTGATTTCGCATTTCCGCAAACCGTGATTGACAATGCCGAGGTGGCTCTTCGCAAAGCATCCGCCACGCATGACGAGACCGTGATGATACAGAGCGCCATCCAGATAGTGATGGCCAACAACCTCATATCCACGGACCGTATGCCTGCCATGGCCTCCATGCTCGACTCCCTGGCGCAAGCAAGCAGTCCGGCCGGAGCCGCCATACTCTTTTCGCTGGAAGCACAGCTTTACCAACAGGTGTACCACTCGGCACGCTACCAGTATGACCAACGCACCCTGCCTCTCGGTTCTTACCCCGAAGACCCGCAGCAATGGAGCGGACAGCTCTTCGCACTAAAAGTACTTGAGCTTACGGACAAGTCTCTGGCCAACGGCAACCTGCTCCGCGAGATTCCTTCCTCTGCATGGACGGCCCTTCTCACAAACACCTCCGGGCATGGGCTGGATTTCTATCCTACCCTTTACAGCATTTTGGCAAACCGTGGCATAGCATTGCTTGCCACTTTTACCGACAACGAAACCGTGATTCCTTTCGGCAGCGAGACGCAGAAAGCCGATCCGTCGCAGCGATGCGCGCAGCGCATGAAAGGGATTGCCGATGAGTGGTATGCGGCCGCTGTGGCTTCGGGCAACGTGGCCGAAATAAGCGAGGCTATGGACGAGACTTTGACAGACAAGTCCCCGGCAGACAGGTTCGCGGCAAACATGCAGGCATACGCAAATTACAAAGGCTCACCCTACGCCACAGAATTCCTGATTTCGGCCGACTATGACATAGACGATATGGATGATGCCGAATCAGAGTATTATGACCTTCGCAACAAACTTGTCAAGGCACTTGAAGAGTGTGTGGAGACGCACCCGGACTATTTTCGCGTCAACAAAGCCAAAAGCATACTCAACGACTTGAAAGCCGGTTCGGGGGCATTGCGGCTCAAGAGCGTTTACTCCACAGCCATGAATGTCAATGTAGAGGCCATCGCGTCCAGAATGCCGGCAGATACCTACGCCTGCCTTTACAAATTACCGGCCAACTCCCGAGGAATAGATTACAAGACCCTCCTACACAGTCCGCAAACCAAATTCATCTCCTCCAGGAAAATCATCAGCGGCCAGGAGGAGGCGGACACCTGCATGCTGGATTTCGGCAAGCTGCCGGCGGGACAATACATCCTGGCGGCGAACAAGGCGGCTGACGGGGCACGCAAATCTCTCTATTCAGATTACTGCGTGTTCCAGG
>URZM01000055.1 GCA_900552315.1 uncultured Bacteroidales bacterium
CTGAGGCCGGGCGAGAAGCTGTACGAAGAGCTGCTCAACGACAAGGAGACGACAATAGCCACCAACAACGACAAGATAATGATAGCCAAGGTGCGCGAATATGACTACATGGCCGTATTGCCCCATATCGAGGCCCTGATAGACCTCGCCACCGAAGGCAACATACATGACATGGTGATGACCATGAAGGGGCTGGTGCCGGAATTTATCTCCAACAACTCTGTGTTCCAACGCATAGACGAAGAATTGCAACACACGGGGACAGAAATCCCTGAAACTGAATTGACAAATTACCCCCCAAATTGAACAAAGATATGGTTATCAGATATTTAGCAGCCTCATTATTCTTATTGTCAACGCCTGTCATGGCACACGCATGGGATATCCGCGACTTGCTCAACAAGGCCGGTGAGACGGTCTCCGGCCTCAAGGGGTCGGACATCTCGGACGCGGTAGGCGGCATGGTCGACGGCCTGTTCTCCAAGAAAGAGCTTGAGGTCAAGGACCTTGTCGGGAAATGGACAGTGGTCGGCTCGGCAGTGTCTTTCCGCAGCGACAATTTCCTGCAGCAGGCTGGCGGCTCGGCAGCGGCCGCCGTGGTGGAAAACAAGCTCGACCCGTACTATAAACAATACGGGCTTACAGGATCGGTGCTGACCATCTCCGCAGACGGCACTTTCACGCTCCAGATGAAAAAGTTCAAGCTCTCCGGCACAGTGACCAAACAGGAGACCAAGAAAGGGAAGAACTCCCAAGGAGGCAATTTCTATTTCAATTTCAACAAATCGGTAGTCTCCACGCTGGGCAAGGTGGACACTTACGTCTCCAAAGGCGTCAATGGCCTGGACGTGATGTTCGACGCATCGAAGCTGCAAGCCATCCTCAACTCCATAGCCTCCTTCTCCAAAATCAAGATGGCACAGGCCGCGTCCGACCTTCTGAACCAGTATGACGGTATCTGCATAGGGTTCAAGCTCGTGAAATAGGCGCAGACCGGATTCGCAGGTCAGTCAGCGAGCTGACCGGTGACCCCGAGGCCGAACAGGGCGAAATCATATCTCACCGGGTCGGCAGGGTCATAAAGGCGCAGGGAGGCCGTGAGCTGCTCCACCGCCTTGCGGTCATTGGCACGCCTCGACAAGAGCCCCAAGGAGCGCGACACGTTGCCCACATGCACGTCAAGCGGTACGTATAACTGCGAGGGCTTAAGGCATTTCCACAGCCCCATATCCACCACCCCGTCGTCCCTGACGAGCCAACGGAGCGCCATGTTCACGCGTTTCAGAGCCGTGGTGTCCATGCGTGTGGGGAGACATTCGGGACAACCCGCGCCGCCGTTCACATCGGCCAGAAGCCGTCTCAGCGACTCGCCGAAAATCCAAGGGGCCGCCTCGGCCCCTTGCGGCACGCACACGGCGCAGAAAGCCTCCAGCGAACCATACTTGCGATACACCTCACGCAGTCCGCGCAACATGTACTTGAGATGCGAGGCGAACATGGTGCGGTGTATGTTGAGCCTGTCCGGCAGCTCCTCCCAGCTCCCGGACATCACATATTCACATGGCCGCCCCTCCATAAGGACAAGCAACCGCTCGCAGTCGCGCAGAATCATGGGACGGCGCCCCCAGGCCATGATGGCGCTCAGCAACGCCACGGTCTCCACATCCTGCAAAGCCTCGAAACGGCGCGGGAACTGGACAGGGTCATCCGCCACGAATCCGGGCACATTGATCCGCGCGACGGCTCCGTCAAGCAAATCTTTCATGTCCTTGTCCGCTTGCGCCGTGGCGGCACATGCCCGCTCATTCGTCCCCCGGGTGCTCCTCTTCTGTGTCAGTTGTGTCATAATGGCTTGAGAATCTTTGGAAATAGAGGTTCAGGTCCTCGTCCCCCGAAAGGCCAAGTTTCTTTCTCAAACGGGCACGCGAAGACTCTATGCTGCGTACCTCGCGAAAAGTGATGGAGCTTATCTCCTTGGTGTTCAACCCCAGGTACAGCAACGCGCACAGACGCTTCTGCTTCTCGGTGAGGTCCGGATGCGCCTTCATGAGCCTGGCATAGAAATCGGTGTTCACGTTCTCGAAATAATAACGGAACTCCTTCCAGTCGTCGTTGGCCTTGAATCCCGACAGCTTTGAGATGATTCTCTGCAAGCCCGTCTGCATCTCCTTGGAGCGGGGCGAGTTCTCGGCGAACAGACGCCTCACATCCTCCAGAATGTCGTTCTGCTGCTCGCTGAACCTGATTTTCTGCATGGTGAAAGCGGTGAGCTGCCTATTGGACAAGTCAAGCGACTGGCGCAGCTCCTCTTGCTTGGAGGCGGCCTCTGCCATCTGCTCGTCGTGCATGCGTGCAATGCGGGAATCGAGGTCGTCCTTGGCCTTCAAGGCACGCGAGAGCTTTCGCTTCTCCAGGGCCCAGATCACCATGAATATGATAAGGACCAGCACTATTACCGAGAATACGGTGAATACCGTCACCGGGTTCTGACGTGCCAGGAACGACTGTCCCCCGAAATTGCTGCGCTCAGTCTCCCACACCTTCTGGCTCTGTTCCATGCGGTTGCGGTTCTCGGCCTGCTGCACGGAGTCCTTCAGGGCAAGCACCTGTGTGAGATACTCGAGGCTCCGGCTCTCGTCCCCGCGCTCACGCTCCAGGACCGACATCTGTTCCAGAGCCTGGCTCTCCATAAGGAGGTTGCCCTGGCCGGCTATAACGTTGTAGGCCTCGGTACACCATGTCAAGGCGGAATCGACCTCGTCGGTCTGCCTGAGCAGGTCGGAATATATCATGCAGCTGGAGAACAGCTCATTCTTCAATCCCGACTTGCGCAACTGCCTTATGGCATTCTCCAGGTAACTGCGCGCCATCGACCAGTCCCGCTTCTTGACATAGATATTGGCTATCTGGCTCTGGATATAATATATCTGCCCCTGCTTGAGCTTGTTGCTGTCATCCACGCCGTCGAGATACTGGAGAGCCAGGAGTGCCTTGTCCAAGGCATCGTCGAGGTCACCACGGTTCAGAGCTATCTCCGAGAGGTTGTTGTAGTTGAGGAAAGTGTCATAGGTTCGCCCCAGCTTCTTGTTGATACGGAGCGAGTTGGTGAAATATTTCTCTGACTTGTCCAAGTCATCTATATGGAAATAGCACACACCAAGGTTGTTGTACAGCCTGGCGAGCGCCGTCTCGTTTCCGAACTCGTTGGCAAGCTTGATTCCACGCACATAATACTCTATGCTGAGGTTGCTCATCCCTATCTCGTCGGCGGAGGCGCCAATCAGCACATAGGAGTCAAGCACGAACTTGCGGCATCCCGGATTCTCCGAATCCTCGCAAATCCTGATGGCGCGTGACAACAGCTCGAACACGTCGGCCTGCCTTCCGTCCATCATCAGGTCCTGGGCATAATCGCGCACTGAGCTGTACACCACGGTGTCAGCGGGCAAGTGCTCGCGCATTCGCTTGAAGACCTTGGCGTGGTCAGCATCCCTGGAGTTGGCGGATGAAATCTCCACAGCCTCGTCAAGCAGGCGGCTCACCTCGCTCTCGGCTCCCGACTGTCGCTTGAAAAACAGAAACAGGCCCATACCCGCCACGGCAAACAGAAGCACGCCGACCAAGATTATTTTAAAATGTTTCTTTTTAAGAGTCATTACGGTTTTGCATTGAAGAGAGATGCCGTAGGGGCTCACTCACCCCAAAACAGCACTGCAAAGGTACGTAATTCTATTCTAAAAACAAAATATATAGACTCACATGTAATCTCCTTGAAAAGAAACCTACATAATGAGCTTCTATTTTAAATTATTGATTATCTATACATTACAATAAATGCCGTAGTAATGCAGTAGCGGTCTCCGAGATAGTCGCAGTCAAATAGGGGCAAATATTTTTGCATTTTTTAAAACACGAGCTACTTTTACGAGGCAAAAAGTCAGACAGGCTTTGGGCCGCAAAACGTAAATATCTAAACAAAATAAAAAAACCGTAAACGAATGAAAAAACATCTACTCTATCTCGCGCCCGGGGCGCTGGCCGCACTGCTGGCTACTCCGGGACTTGTGGAAGCCAAGCACATGGTGCTCCACGAAAAGTTCACCAACACAGGGTGCGCCCCCTGCGCACGCTACGCGCCCGCATCCGATTCATTGCTCAACATGCGCCTGGGCGAGGTCGTGCCCATCACCTACCACGGAAGCTATCCCTCCCCTAACGACGAGTTCTACGTGGCCAACAAAGAACACATTGACGCGCGAATCGCCCAATATGGCATCACCGGCTACCCGTCAGTCGTGGTAAACGGAAAACAGGTCAGCTATGCCATCCCCTCCGTGGACGATGCCATAGACGCGGCCTTGGCACAGGAGCAGAGCATGGACATGAAGCTCGAGTCCTCCTTCAATGACGGCGTACTGAAAGTGAAGCTTACCGCCACGCCGCTCAAGGTGAGGAACAATCCGAACCTACGCCTGTTCGTGTGCGCGGTTGAAGACAAGGTGACACCGCGCCGCCAGGCACCCAACGGCCAGACAGAGTTCCACTACGAGGTGCGCCATTTCATGCAAGAGCGGGGCGGCTACGACATGGGGGCCTTCGCGGACCTCAAACCTGTCGTGTTCGAGAACGAGTGGACTGTGGAAGGCTTCGACAACACGGACCAGATGTCCATCGTGGCCTGGATTCAGGACGTGAGCACCGGCCAGGTAGAGGAATGTGCGTACGCTCCGCGCAGCACCGACAAGGCCGACGCGGCCCAGGTGCTCTTGGTGAAGGACACCCCTGACGCCATATGCGCCCCCTACTACCACGCCACCGTCACCTTCCGCAACAACGGCAACCAGCCCCTGACCTCATGCAACATCTGCGTGAACATCAACGGCTCCATACAGAAGACACCCTGGCAGGGCAACCTCGGTTATCTGGACAAGGTGACTGTCACCACACCCGATTTCACCGAGTTCGACCTCGACCCTGACGCTGTCACCAATCAGTGCCAGATCTTCATCAGCGACATCAACGGCTCGCAGGAGACGAGCTACAGCTACTCCGTCCCCTTCAAGAACTCTGTGGTAGGCCGCAACTCCGTGGAGGTGAGCGTCTTCACAGACAACAAACCCGAGGAGACCGCTTGGGAGCTGTATGACGCGGCAGGCAACCTGATTGAGAAGAGCGAGCCTTTCACCCAGAAGAGGAAATTCCACAAGCACGTGTTCAATCTGGCCAACGACGGCTGCTACCGCCTGCGCTTCACGGACCAGGGAGGCGACGGCATCGTGGGTCAGTACGGCAACGGCTACTACAAGCTGAGCCAGCGCACCACCGACGGCAAGACCAAGATGATTGCGCAGAACGATTTCGCCGGCGCCGAGCATACCATCTTCTTCCGTCTGGAGGATGCCACCACGAGTCTTGAGAGCGTGGACAACGACAACGCCCTGAGCTGGAACGGAGCTACGCGCACCCTGCATATAGGGCTTGCCGGAACATCGGTGAAGGCAGTGGATGCGAGCGGCAAACAGGTGTACAGCGGCAGAGACGTGTCCGCCGTAGACTGCTCCACCTGGGCGAAAGGCATCTATGTAATCTCCGTCACGGATGGCGAGCAGACCCTAACCAAAACCATAATTCTCTAATATTCAATACAATCACAATAACCAACAAATTCACCGGTATGAAAAAACTATTTCTCGCAACGGCTCTCTGCCTTGGGGCAGCGAGCATGTCGGCCCAGTCCCTTTGGTCCACTGACCCGACAAAATCCAACCTTCTTATTTCCTCAGAAGACGAGACAAGCGCCAGCCTGCCCCAAGTGAAGGAGACCCCTGACGGCAAGTTCTGGATAACCTGGCTCTCCTGGCAAGACGGCATGAACTCCTACATCAAGGCCCAGCTCCTTGACAAGGAAGGCCACGCCCTGCTCGACGAGGGAGGCATCTTCGTGTCGAAGCAGGTGACATCCTCCTGGACCTCCAACTACGGCATGAACGTTACCCCGGAGGGCAACCTCGTGGTATGCCACAGCGACAGCCGTCACGACACCGAGAACCGCCAGGAGTTCACCCCCTACGCCTACATGGTGGACCAGGAGGGAAACCAGCTCTGGGGCCTGACCGGCGTGGAACTTCCCACTCAGGCACGAAAGGGACACCGCCCCATGGTAGGCATCTCCAAGGAAGGAACCATCTTCATCGGAATCAATGACCTCAGCGCCGACGACAAAAGCAACGGATTCACAATCTATAAATTCAACAATGACGGCACCTTCGCATGGAGCAACCCCCTCACTGTGGACGGAATGTTCGGGGCTTTCGCACCCTGTGAGGAGGATGACCAGTACCTCTCCATCATAGGCGGAGGCGCCATACAGCTGTACCGCTTCGACTCCCTCGGCGACATGGTATGGGACGAACCGGTGACAGTCGAGGACCGCGACCCCAACACCAGGTCTGAGATTGTGCCTGTGCCCGACGAGCTGGGCGGCGTGATTATGCCCTATCAGCGTTACATCAACCTCTCTGTCTGCTACGCCGGCATGCAGCGCGTCAACCCTGACGGCGAGACCTGCATGGGCATGAAGGGCATCACCCTCTCCGAAGTTCCGGCCCAACACTCCGCCCCCGGCATCTCTCTGAACGGCAAGCGCGAGGAGATGATAGCATCCTGGAGCGTAAGCGAGGCTTCATACAACAATCTCTATGTCATGAAATATGACTATTCCGGCGTGCCTCTCTGGGACGAACCCGTCAAGGTGATGGAAGACAAGTATATGTGGGGCTATCCCACCACGCATGCCACCATGCTGGACGACGGCACAGCCATCATCTGCTATGACAACCAGCTGGCGGCTACAAAGTCCAACCTCCACATCATGAAAGTGAACGGCGAAGGCGACGTGCTCTGGGACAAGCAGATGTCACCGGACGCATACCGTGACGAGCCAATCCTGTTCTTCGACAAGGAAAAGGGCAAAGGTTACGTGTTCCTGACCGACAACCGCAAGGACAACGGTGTATCCCCCTCCGGCGGCATCTACGCACAGGAGTTCGATCTGGTAGACCAGAGCGAGACCTCGGTAGAGAGCATCGAAAGCTCTGACCTCACCATCGAGAGCGCCGAAGGCGTGATCACGGTTAACTGCGAGGGCGAGGGCACAGCCGAGCTGTATGACCTGACAGGCACCAAGGCCGCATCCAAGGCACTGACAAGCGGCGTGAACAGCTTCGCTCCCGAGGTGGCTCCCGGCCTGTACATAGTACGCGTAGCCACCGCCCAAGGCACCGTCACCAAGAAAGTGAACATATTCTAAAACAACCCTTTTACGATATGCACAAATACAGAATAATAACCGCAGCGGCGGCGCTCCTGGCCATCCCGGGGGCTTACGCCCAGTATTTCGGCACGCCGTTCTACACCGAAGGGTTCGAGAGCGCGGCCGACCTCGCGAAATGGACGGCCAGTGCTGAAGTGGCTCCCACACTCGAGGGCTCCAAGATGTGGAGCATCGAGGAGTCGGGATTCGATGAAATAGATGCCACAAGCGCCAACTCGCTGGCTATCACCGTGGCAGAAGGCGACAAAATCAATGCTACCCTTACCTCGCCCGTAATCGACGCCACAGGCAAGCACGGCCTGTTTGCAGGAGTATTCGGCAAAGACGCCTTCCAAAACAACTACAACTGGAAAGGTCTGCGTGTCTATTTTCAAATCAAGGAAGAGGGCGCCGACACGTGGGAGACACTCTACGAATCCCCGAACAGCTGTTACAGCACCGATGGCTGGGGCTGGTACGAGACACGCTCACAACTTCCCGCCAAATACGACGGCAAGAAGCTTCGCCTACGCATCAAGCTCGAGAGCGTCTACGACGACGGAGTAGGAAGCGACATGTCCCTGATGTTCGATGGCGTGTATGTCTCCGAAAACTATAGCAAGGAGGCAGCCGTGACTGCCGTGTCGCCGTCCGAGAACACTATCGCGACCACTCCCACGGCCGTGACCATGACCGTGCTGAACAACGGCAAGGACCCCATCTCAGGCTTCAAGGTAGCCTACAGCGTCAACGGAGCCGCCGACGTGGAGCAGACCGTGAGCGAGACACTGCAACCCGGGGACTCGAAAACCGTGACGTTCAACCAGAAAGCCGATTTCACCGAATACGGCAAGGAATATGCGCTGACCGCCAAGGTGAAACTTGACGGCGACATGGTGGCCGACAACAACGAGATGACGGCAGAGTTCGCCAACATACTGACCTCGCTCCCGTACAGCTATACGCCTGAGGACAGAAACGACACAGGTTACTGGGAAGCTCCCTATGCCGGCGATTCGCGAAGGAACTGGTATGTGGGTCTTGACTCGGAAACGAGGGACTATTATCATTGGACATCCCAGAGTTACGGAAACCTGGCCAACGAGGTGCAGCTCTTCACACGTCCCGTGATGCTCACGGCAGGTCAGAATGCCACCGCCACCTTCACCACATACGCCTCCGGAAGCGGTGACGAGCCCAAGCTTGAGGTGTATTGGGTGAGATATGACGACCGACACGACCTGAGCAAATGCACCCTGCTCCAAACCTACACCCTCAACAAGACCAAGACCGCAGGCAAGGTGAATTTCCAGGCGCCCGCAGACGGGCCTTACTGCCTGATGTTCTTCAGCAAGCCTGAGATTGGCGGCATGGTCCCGGCCATCAAGGATTTCGCCATGGACGAGACAGCGCAATATGACGGCGCCATCCTCTCCATCGACACCCCGGCCAAGACCAAGGACGAGTACAGCACGGCCGATACCGTGACCATCACCGTAGGCAACACCGGCCTGCAGACCATGAGCGGAGCCAAGGCTCGCCTCTCGCTCAACGGCAAGGAGATAGCTACCGAGACTCTGCCAGACGTGGCAGCGGGCACAACCGCGCAGTACACCTTCAACGCCAAAGTTGACCTGAGCCTCGGCCAGAGCAACACCATGACTGTTGAACTGATTTGGGAACAAGACAGCGATCCCAACAACAACAGCGTCACCGGCACCTTCACGGCTGACCTGGCAGCTCCTCCCTACAGCGTAACCCTCTACAACAATGACTTCTCCACGCACTGGAGCTGGACCGACAACAACCAGGACGGCAACACTTTCGCCCTGGAGGATGTGTACGGCAGCAACCGCATCGCCTACAACGCGGCTTCGGCCACAATACCTACCACCGACGAGACCCTGTACGCCCGCACCCTGCGCATGCAGGCCGACAAGACCTACAAGCTCACCGCCAAAGTGAGCGTATGGAACAACGCCGACGGCTCGGAGGCAAGCGTGAACTGCGCCATAGACCTCTACAAAGTGGAGAATGACACCCGTACATTCGTGAAGAACATCAGCGAGAGCAAAGAGTACACCTGGCAGGACGGCAATGCAATCGTGGGAGTGACAGTGCCCGATGACGGCAAATACTGCATAGCCTTCCACATCACCAAGGACAGCGAGGTGATGAGCAAGATAGGCTTCCAGGAGATGGCGATACAGGAGAGCGGCGACGTGGACCTGCGCCTGCAGTCCGTGACACTGCCCGGCACCACCGTGTCCGGCTACAACACCCTGCCCTACTCCGTGAGGGTGACCAACGACGGTCTCAAACCCGTATCCCAGACCACTCTGAAAGTGACCGGCGCCACCATAGGCGAAATCACAGAGCCCCTGACATTCGCCGATGGACTGAAACCCGGCGCATCCGCCACCTTCTACATCACCAAACCGCTGGAGATGGACATCACCGGCAGCGAGGAGGTTAGCTTCGAGCTTGTGGCCGAGGGCGACGTGGTGCCTGACAACAACTCGCGTACCATAACCTTCACCAGCCAGGCTCCCCTCGAGACTCCCGTCGACGTGGCCATAAGCGAAGACAACTGGCTCATATTTGACTGCGACAAGAACGGAAGAACCCCTGACAGCGGCTATTACGGCGGCTTCGACCTGGGCTACGGCAGCAACGGCGACCAGGTGATGAGCCCCACGTTCAAGCTGGCAAAGGACACCCCGTACCACATAACCTACGGAAGGCAGATGCGCGGCTTCGAGGGCAGCGGCAAGGTCATGGACCTCTACCTGCTCGACATAGCCGACAACAGCAAGACCCCCTGCGGCACGGTAGTGTACACCGAGGACTCAGCCACCGGCTACTCCAACGTGGAGGCCGAGGCGTTCACACAGGTAGCCAAGGACGGCGTCTACGCACTGGTGTTCGAGGTGCAGAACGAGCTTGGCGGCAGCTATCCCACCCTGAGCATAGGCGACAACCTTAAGGTTACAGCCATGGAGGAGGCTCCCGACTTCAAGATGGTTGCCATCACGGCACCCGCAGAGGCAGCCGTGTTCACCGACTCCGAGACGGTGACCTCCACCTATAAGAATGTAGGCTCCGTAAGCCTGAAGGGCGTGAACTTCACCCTGACAGCCGGCGGGAAGACCTACTACGCATACGTGGCCGGCCCCGTAGAGGCAGAGGCCGAGGGCAGCGTATCCTTCGAGGGCGTCGACCTGTATGCCCCCGGCGACTATGAGCTGACCGTCACCGCCCAGATCTTCGCAGACAAGACCTTGGCCGACAACAGCGTGACACGCACCCTGCACAGCGATTTCATCTATGAGGTGAACATGCTCTCCATCGACGGTCCCGACAACGGCCCCCTCACCGCCCACGAACACGTGAAGGTGTCCATCAAGAACGAAGGCCATGGCGACCTTGCCGACACTCCCGTCACAATGGTGATTACCGACAACCAGGGTCCTGCCCCGGTGACCGTGAACGAGACCATCAAGGAAACCATCAAGGAGGGCGAGACTCTGCAGTACACCTTCGAGGCCGAGTCTGATTTCTCCCGCGACGCCACCTACACCGTGGCTGTGACCATAAATCTTGAAGGCGACATCAAGCCTGAGAACAACACCGTGACCGCAAACATACTCTCCACGCACGAGGACATGGACGCAGGCGTGACCGCCATAGTAGGCCCCACCGGTCGCCGCATGACCAAGGAGGAATATCTTGTGGTCAAGGTCAAAAACTACAGCGACATCGACATCTACCGCGTGCCTGTCAAGGCTGCCGTAAGCCGTGACGGCGAGGCTGTCGCCACCGCCGAGGGCATCGTGCCTGAGATAGCCAAGGGCCAAGAGGTGGAGTTCACCTTCACCGCACCCGTGGACATAGAGCGAGGCGGAACATACACCGTGACAGCCACCACGGCGCTGCCCGGCGACATCGACACAAGCAACGACTCCTGCGAGGGCGAGATATACGCCTTCATCAAGGACTGCGGCGTGGCGCGCATCATCTCTCCCGAGGCCACGACCCAGGAGGGCCGCCAGAACATCACCGTGGAGATCAAGAATTTCGGCAACTATCCCATGAGCGACATCCCCGTATACTTCAAGCTTGGCAACAACCCGCAGGCCGACAAGTACGAGGGCGAGCTGAAGCCGGGCGAGAGCGTCGAGTTCACATTCAAGTCGCAGTACAATTTCCGCGCCAACCGCGAGTATACCCTCACGGCCTATACGGCACATCCCGAGGACGAGAACGCAGAGAACGACGAGTGCGTGCTTGAGATCAAGCCCACCACAGGCATAGCCGGCGTATATGCAGGCGGAGCCATCGTCATCGAGAGCGACAAGGGCGCCGTGAACGTGAGCGTAGAGGCCGGCGCAGGCCGCGTCGAGGTCTACACCGCCTCCGGCATGAGAGTGGCCGAGGCCGACATCAACGGCCAGAGCACACGCATCGACCTGACCCCGGGCATATACGTAGTGAACGTGACCGACGGCCGCAA
Organism: uncultured Bacteroidales bacterium; assembly: GCA_900552315.1. GTDB lineage: Bacteria > Bacteroidota > Bacteroidia > Bacteroidales > Muribaculaceae > Lepagella. The sequence continues at coordinate 11,826 of URZM01000055.1, forward strand.
CAACGCGACCGCCAAGGTAGTGGTACGCTGACCTTGAAACCAACATATAACCCGGAGGTGGCCGTGCCTGGCTGGCACGGCCACCTCTACTTTTCCCCTACCCTTCCGGACGGGTCGGACTTGTCCGACCGGTATGACTGGTCTGACAACAAATGTCCCCATGCACGAGAGTGCCGCAGGCTTATAGAAATCGGGGAAAGGTCAATAGGCCAATAAATCGAAATAATACATCCGTGTTCTCAGTTTCTCCTCTTCCCCTATCCCATAAAACGCCTTTTCATCACATACGC
>URZM01000056.1 GCA_900552315.1 uncultured Bacteroidales bacterium
GTGGACACGAAGCAGTCCACGTCCAGGGCCACGAGGGGGCTCCGGGTGGCGAGCACGCGCTTCTCCAGCTCGCGCATCTGCGCCGAATACCCCCGTTGCACGCCGGAAGCCCACAGGAGCCACAGCGAGAGCGCCAACGCAAGCATAAGAGCCAAGCCACGGCGCGGACGCGCGAAGAAAGCCGGGAAGAGAAGCGCGAGCATACCCACGGACATGCCTGTAAGCAGCAGCGCAGGGTACCATGTGGCACGGCCACGCATACCGGCGGCGAACGCCACCACCAGGCCCGCGAAGCCCGCAACGAGCATGAAGAGCAGCGACAGGGCCCGCCCCTTGCTCGCGGCACACCGGCCTCTCCTGAAAAAATATATCAGCGTCACCGGGAGGGCCAGCCACAGCGCCGGAACCCTGACGACGTTCTGTATCTGCCAAAGGGTCAGCAAGGACCAGGCGTCCACCCCTCCCATCCTTCCGGATGTGCCGGGCGAGGAGAGCAGGAACAGGACGCCCACGGCGTATGCGGCAAGCATGGCCCACCGGCACGGCCCGGCATGGCGGCGCGACACGCATAGAGCCATGAACCCGAGAAACGTGGGCACAGAGAACCCCTCGTGCATGGCCCCGGCAAAGAACATGAACGGCAGTACGTATGCCATCCGCCACCCGAACCGCCCCTCATGGTACAGCGTCAGGCACACGGCCGAGAGGGTCACGGCTCCGGAAAGGACATAGTTGAAGCCCACCGACGCGCTCGTGAACTGATGGTTCCAAGGGAGCAGAAGCATGATGAGCCAGAGGAGCGCAGCCACGGCAAACGGGCGGCGAGTCCAACGGCTCCCCAGCGACAGGCGGCACAGGGCCACGGCACACACCCCCAGCGCAACTCCCACCGCAAGCCTACCCGCCCACAGCGGCAGCAGGTTCACCAGTATCAGCAGCTTGTCCGCCATGCGTCCGTTGCTGTGCGCGTAATGATCCGCACAACTCCCAAGGGCCTCGGCCAGTGAAGCGTTGTCCCCTCCCAGGCAATGGGCGAACTCATAGAACGTGGAGCCTTTGCCGTGCATGTAGATCCAGTCGTCGGCATAGCGGCAGCAGCAGAGCATGAACACGGAGAAACACACCGTGAGCAGCCCCACCGCACACCATGACACCCCCTGCGGCGTGAACACGCCTGAGCACAACTCCCTGATTTTTCCTTGACACCGCATTTCAGGACACAAAATTACAACTTTTATCCTGACCGGCAAGCCCCCAGCTCGCTACCCACCCACTCGCACACAACCAATTAGCCAAAGACCCACGGCGTGGCAAGGCAGCAAAGCAAAGCGCCGCCGTGACCGCACGGCAGCGCTTAAAGCTGAAGAGGAGGAGGGCATCATAAGTCCCTTACTCGTTCTCCTGATATTTGTTCCACAGCTCAGAGGCCTCTTCGGCTGTAGCCGCGCGCATGGTGAATTTCACATACGACCCGGGGTCCATGTCGTCCGTGTTTATCTGCATGTCACCTCCTTCTCCCCCAAAATAAAGGTCATATCTCTCCGGGTTGAAATCCTTGGGAGTCACGCCATAGAAGGCACCGAGTATCAGCTCGTCTTCGCTCACCGACAGAACGGTGTAGGTGCATTTGCGGGCAATTCTCGTGTTGGCTGTCAGCTCGCCCGTCAGCTCGTCGTAGCTGTAGCCTATGTCTTCGCGAGAGTAGAACTTGATTCCCGGCCGATACGTCGGCGGAATCCAGAAATACGTCATCACGTCGCCGCTGATGCTGAGTCCCTCCATCTCTATGCCGCTGTCTCCGACCATATAGTTTGCGATGAGCTTGTCGTACTCGGTGCCGTCAGACATCACTGTGGAGAGCTTTTCACGCACCCACATGCGCCCTTTCACCTTGGAGTCAAAGTCGGCGGCAGAGATATGCTTGGTCTCGGTGGACTCGGACGGGTCGGGAGACTTGGGCTGGTCATCGTCTGAGCTGCATGCCGTCAGAGCGAGCGCCATGAAGGACACCAGCATAGCCATGAGAATTGTTTGCTTCTTCATAAATTCACGATTTAAAGTCATATTTACTGGGGTTGGTAAGGAATTGGCGGGAAGGGGGGTGTAATGGTTTTACCAACTGGTTTGAAATTACTCATGAACCTTATGTCCTTACTGTAATTTCTATATATAGCACTACTTACGTCTCCTGAGTCTATTGCGTCAATAATATCCGGCGCACCGTTAAAATCATGGTCAGCCACAAGATAATAACCATTGCAAGTTCCTGAGTCCCCCCATACACAATGATAATATGTGTACAATTTCACATTGTGAATAGGTATGCCTGATTCGTCAGTGACAGTTCCATCACCCCTATAGTACTGGAGCAATCCATCCACCGCCCAAACATGGCCTGTGGAATACTCAGCTGTGCCGGATGCCCCATACAAGAATAAAGGGCCATTCTCAAGGTCGTCTATAGCCTTCTGCTCATTGGCGTAAAAATTAATAAACTCATCCGGCTTTTCATATCCACATTTTTCAAACGTGGGCCTTATGTTAGATAAATTGGCTGCACCTATGTGCGTTGAGTCATTACCATAAACATGAAGATAATCCCTGCCGCTAATAATACCTAAGAGGCGAGCAATACCATCATCATTATTCCCTCTGTTCATTGATGTCCAGTCGAAGGTATAGGCACCAAGCTTTTCAGGCCAAGCATAATATGACATGATAAGTTCAGTCGCTATAGCTGCACAGCAAGTAAGAGCCAGTTCTCCCTTGTCGTTCACAACATACTTTGAAAGCGCCTTGTCATAAGGGCCCATGCGATTCTGCCGTTTACTTAACATAGGCGCTATTTTTTTATGCGGCTCCGCATCATACCATTTTATTGAATCCACCGGAGGGTCGATGGGTTCAAACGGTAAGGGTCCGAAACCAGCCACCTGAATGTTGTACTTTGCCGACTCAACAGCGTATGACAGCATTGCTTCGATTGCTGGATTTGAGTCTTCTGTTATCTGAAAACTGCCTGTATCGGAGAGAGCATAAACAGGAATGGCTCTTTTGTCCGCCGACACAATGGCAAACCCTTCATTGTTCGCATAGTTGATGATGTAGAGCACCGTGTCGTTTTCTTCCTGAGAAGATCGAGTTGAAATCTTCCCTCTTATCACTGACACCTCTTCTACTTGTCGATAGCTTCGTGTCTTTACGTCGCCAATGTCAGCCAACATGCTGTTGGCTATTTGAACAGCCTCGTTGACGGTAACACGATGGGGATTTGTCGGAGCACTTTCGTCCACATTAACTGGCATAGGCGGCCCCTCGTTGGCACAGCCCGAAATAGCGAGCACTATGGCGAGCATGATAACATAATAGAGTCTTTTCATAAGCGAAAATTTCTAGATGAACTATTATCATCAGCAAAATTATAACTATTTTTTAAAAAATCCAAATGATTTTCTTAAAATCTGTGAGCGCACATCAAATATACAACTCAAACCAACCCAAGCTCTTTACTATATATATGAAGCACACTCTAAAAAAATGACGCAAAATAAAACTACCATACATTATGTTTATGGGGAATAGGCTTGTTTCAAAACAAGGCTCTATTATCACAACATGTATCTTAGATATGGCGAAAGATGGAGACGTCAGAGGAAATAACGACTGCATACGCCTGCGTTCCACGAGGGTCAAACAATGTTGTACATAACAAATGTTCCGCCAAATCCCTCACGCATATTTTAAAAAAGCTGTTTGGATTTCTTTAAAAAATCCTGAATCATCCGCTTTCGGACAGGATTAACCGCAATATATTGATAATCAATACAGTGAAACATTTCAGCGCATCAACTGAACATCAAAATAACTTTGAAGGCAGGGCAGCTGCACCGGGGTGCAGCCCTAAAAGGCGCAGGCAATCAATAATTTAGCAGGTACTGAATAGTTACTTTGCTGAACGCGCTTTGCTAAAAAGTGTTAAGAAAGCGCTAATATTTGTAAAAATGAGGCGAAATGGCTAACTTTGTCTCTAAATTTCCTCACTCCACTCGGAGGCTCGGCATGTGTCCGCGCCGCTACATTCAAACCACTGCAACCCGATACCACGACATTCCATGAAGAATATCATACTCTATGACTCGGCGGAGGTGCATGCAGACATGCTCCCGCTCTCGTTCACACGCCCGGTAAGCGATTTCCGGGTGGGTATCACCACCATATCCCAGAAATGGCAGCGCTGCCTGCCGGGCACCTACAGCGTCTACACGGCTCCCTACCTGCGCGAGAAGTTCCGCCCAGCACCGGTGGAGGACAACATGTTCGTGGCGGCCAACTGCCTGCCCTCCCCTGCCTTGGCCTCGGCTATCTCCGCCCTGGAGCCGCGCCAGGCCATCACGCTGCCCGACGGCGAGTATGTCGCTTTCCGAGGGTCTATGCAGATGTTCGAGGAGCTGATAGCGGGCACATTAGAGCCTCAGGCCATAGTGTTCGACGGTCCTTGCGTGCCCCTGCACCGCCTATATGACATATTCCTGAACAACGGAGCCGCCATAGTGGAGGACTACAAGGCGCTGACCGCAGGACGCGAGAGCCTGCCTCTGCCTGAGGGCAACCTGCTGATAGGCTCCCCTACCCTGCCGGACGGCACACCGTCCCTGTTCATAGAGGAGGGCGCCACGGTAATGGGAGCCACCATCAACGTGAGCGGCGGCCCCGTGTACATAGGCCGGGATGCCTCTCTGCTCGAAGGATGCTGCGTGCGCGGGCCCTTGGCCCTGTGCGAGCACGCGCAGGTGAACATGGGAGCCAAGATTTACGCAGACACGACGCTGGGACCCTACTGCAAGGTCGGCGGCGAGCTGAACAACGTGGTGATGTTCGGGTATTCGAACAAAGCGCATGACGGCTATCTGGGAAATGCAGTGATCGGGGAATGGTGCAACATAGGCGCGGGCACCAACGCCTCGAACCTCAAGAACGACTACTCCAAGATACGCCTCTGGAATTACCCCAAGCGCTCCTTCCTGCGCACCGACCTGCAGTTCTGCGGCCTGATGATGGGGGACCACTCCAAAGCGGGCATCAACTGCATGTTCAACACGGCCACCGTGGTGGGAGTGGGCTGCAACATACATGGCGCGGGGTTCCCGCGTCCCTTCATACCCTCCTTCTCGGAGGGGAGCCCCACCGCCGGATTCAAGGATGTGGACCTGAAGAAGTTTTTCGACATAGCCGCACGCGCCATGAGCCGCCGAGGCATCGAGCTCACCGAACAGGACCACCGCATCTTCCAAGCCATCTTCGAGGTGGCCGGGACCTACAAGGGAAATCGCCATTAATGTTTTTTAACATTGCAGATTTGCGCAAGTCAGGCATTATGCCTAACTTCGCGGCGGATAATAAATCATAGTACGTAAGCACTATGAACCTAGCATGTAAGAATTTATTTAGTTAAGCTAAAGAAGCGAGCACGTGATTGTGAAATTCCGTCCTCGCTTTTCTTTTTGGGGTCGGAGGAGTCGGACCCCTCCGACCCGTCCGACTTGTCCGACTTGTCCTACCTGCTTGGTCGCCACCCCGGAATGCACACTGGCGGAAGGTGTGTGCAAGCCTGTACGGCTTTATTGCCCTAAAAGTTCGGTTTACAGGCCCGGGGCGTTGTAAGGCTCATGTTTTATTTGTAAATTGCAGGCGTTTTTATGTGGACCAACTATTTGCAGCCTTGGGTGTACCCCGCCCTGTTCCTCATATATGCGGCTACCATAGTCAGCTGCATAGCTGTCGTGTTGTCTGAAAAACGCAATCCCATAAAATCTCTGGCGTGGGTCATAGCCCTCACATTCCTGCCCGTGGTAGGGCTTGTCATGTACATGTTCTTCGGGCGCAGCCTCAAGAACAAGCGTATGATCTCGCGCCACAACAAGCGCAAGCTGCTGAGCAAGCAGCGCCACACGCCGAACACGTTCACCCCGGACACCCTCTCGCCTGCAAACCAGTCGCTCGTTAAGCTCGCCGCCTCGCTTGGGGCCACCCCCCTCTCCTACGCCTCCTCAATAGACATCTTCACCACGGGGGCAGAAAAATTCGAAGCGCTGAAGCGCGACCTTAGGGAGGCCCGCCGGTGCATCAACCTGCAATACTACATATTTTCGGACGACAAGCTCGGCCTGGAGATAGCCGCCATCCTCATGGACAAGGCACGCCACGGAGTGAAAGTGAGGGTAATCTATGACCATGTAGGCTCATTCTCGGCCCCGGGCCGCTTCTTCACAAAGATGCGGGCTGCCGGCGTGGAGGCACACCCTTTCTTCAGGGTGACGTTCCCGCAGCTGGCCAACCGCATAAACTGGCGCAACCACCGCAAGGTGGTGGTGATAGACGACCGCATAGGATATGTAGGCGGGATGAACATAGCATCCAGATATATACACGGCATCAAGCGTGGCCAGAAATGGCGCGACACGCATCTGCGGCTGGAAGGGCCCGTGGTGGGGGGCCTTCAATATTCGTTTGCTGTGGACTGGAATTTCCTGAAGCATCACACCGACATAGAGCCTATAAACACGCTTCCAGGCCCCGCCCCTGACCAGACGCGCATCCCTGCGCAATTCATCACCAGCGGCCCCACGGACCACTGGCCGTCCATCGCCTACCTGTACCACCGCGCCATACTCATGGCGCGCAAGTCGGTCTATCTGCAAACGCCCTATTTCCTGCCCACCGACTCGCTGCTCAAGGCTTTGCAGACGGCAGCCCTGGCTCGCGTAGACGTCAGGGTCATGCTTCCCGCCACCCCGGACTCCGTGATGCTGCGATATGCCTCCTATTCCTATATAACGGAGTGCCTGCAAGCCGGCATAAAGGTGTATCTGTACAAACCGGGGATGCTGCATGCCAAGACTTTGATAATAGACGACGATTTCAGCACCGTGGGCTCCACCAATTTTGATTTCCGCAGCTTCGAGCACAATTTCGAGGGCAACCTGCTGATGTATGACCCGCGCGTGAACCGGGAGCTGAAAGAGCAGTTCTTCGCCGACGTGCAGGAGAGCATCAAGCTTACGCTCAACGCGTGGCTTACCCGTCCACGCACGCTAAGATTCGGAGAGTCGGTGATACGCCTGCTCTCACCCATACTCTGAACATCACCTCCTTTGCCTGACGGGGCGAACGATGGGGTTCGCCAAGCCATCGCATGCCAGCGGCTACGGCACGCATCAAAGAAAATGCGCAAGACGAAGGAGGGCGTGCCTTCACCGTACAAAATCGCCGGTTTGGCACACCCTCCCGTTAGAGGCTGTTTCCAAATATGGTTAATGCAGACCTCCGTGGCCGCCTTACTTGGAAAGGTTGAGGCCGATCTCTATCTTTGTGGTGTTGTCTATCGCGTCAGCTACGGACGTGAGCATGGAGGGAAGCATGTCAGCTATGAAGCCCATGCTCTCGTCCTGCTTCACAAGCTCCACGAGGCTGGCCACGAGAGTCTCGTCACGCAGCAGGGGAGAAGCCTGCTTGAGCAGCGGGAGCAGGGTCTCGGTGCCGAGATATACCCTCAGCTCGGAGCCGTTGAGCGCGTAGTGCATGGGCACGCCGTCCCCCATCATGGGGACGAGCTGGGCCATCACGTTCCCCAGCAGGTTGTTCAGGTCTATGGCACGCGTGGCGCGGGTCTTGGAGTCGGCGGCTATGACTGCCTGCGGATTCAGGAAGAAGCGCATGTCATTCTTGCCGGTGACCACATATTGCGCCATGTTCAACGGGCTTGTAACAGCAGTTCCGTCCTCAGAGTCCGTGTCCACATAGGACGCCACGATGTTGCCGTCCTTCATGAACTCGACGTTCTTGAGCACGGAGAGCAGGGCGTCGGGCACGGTGAGGGTCATGTCGTCGAGCAGAGGCATCACCATCACGAGCGTGAGTATGTTCTGCACGGGCATGGGTGAGCCGAGGAAATTTATGTCGCTTCCGCTCTCCCATACAGCATATACGGGCGTAGAAATCACCTGACCGTAGGTGTCGCTGCTGAAATCATCGTCTATGACCTGCTTCATAGGGTTCCATAGCCCGACGAGGGTCTTGTCCTTAAGTTCCAGGTTCTTTATGTCGAGCACCAGGAAATCATTGTCCACGGAGCCGCTGTACTCGAATGTGCAGTAGTCAGTGGAGTGAGAACCGCTGAATGTCGACATGCCGTCCGCACCGGCCTTGAGAGTCACGTCCAGCACGAGCTCCTTGGAACCGGGCACCACACCGGGACCTGTTATCGTCTGGGAGCCGGGCAGCGTCACGGACGGAATGGCAGAGAGGTCGAAAGTGCTTCCAAGAGTTATCGTTGCCTTGGAAGGGTCCTTGGCGTCGGGGGTGAACACGGCGGTCTTCCCTATCACCGGGGCGCCGTTCATGGTAATCTGCAGACCGCTCTGGTCCGTGTACGTGTTGGGGTCAAGGGGCTTGACGTCATCCTTGTCATCGCTGCAGGCCGTGAGGGCGCCGAAAAGCACCACGAGGCAAAGCAGATTGAAAATCTTCTTCATAGTCTCAAAATTCAATATTTAAATTTATAATAAAATCAAGTTATATTTTCCAATCGCTATACAGGTCAGGAAAAAGCTCGGCTGAACAGTCAGCCATGGCGCAAAGTTAAGCATAATAGGCGAGACAGCCAAAACCACGAAGAGGAAGAGCATGAGGGTGGCGCACCTTTTGGAAGAGACTTTTGGAGGAGACGCAGCCGCAAACATAAAAAAAATTGATTGTCTCACGACAACCAATCAATACTAACCTTAAAATCTAATACCATGAAAAACTGGTGCAAATTTAGCGTTTCCAATCCACATCTCCAAATAAATCCAGAAAGAATTTCAATCTTCCGTGCGTAATCAGGCAAGATATGACATTTTTCCTGACATCACGGCCTGCTCATCACAAATGTCAGAAATCCCATAAGAAAAAAACACCCACGCCGGAAAAGCATGCGTCCGAGGCCATTGTAACGCCTCGGACGCGTGTCTGTCATATCGGGGGAGAGAACAGGAGGGTGCATAGGGGATGGTGTCAGGCGGCGGCAGGGAGCGGGGTGTCGCGCTCCACGACGAGCAGCTTGTACATGACTCCGCTGAAGGCCACGTTGATGCTCAGGATGAGGCCGATGACGAAGAGGCCGACAATGGCGGTTATGAACGCCACGTTGATTTTGCCTAATATGAAGAATAGAATCAGCGAGCCGACAATCATGATGAGGCTGATGACGAGCTGCGAGAGGAATATGACCCACTTGTATCCGTAAGTGTATTGTGTGGATGCCGTCATGGACTGCGCGGGATTCATCTCCTTGTCCACGAGCAGCAGGACTGCGAACATCCAGCCGATGCTTATGATGATGGCGGGCACCACCATGAAGAGCATGGCGGGAATGATGGAGAGCATCATTAGGCCGATGCAGGAGAAGAACTCGCCCATGTATTTACGGTATTTGCCGTCGAAGATGGCTGTGGGATTCATGATTCTGCCCCGGCTGAGCTCCAGGGGCATGCCGTAGAAAAGTGATTTTTGGACGAATCGGACTTTGTCAGACGAATCGGACTTGTCGGACTTGGGCGACGTTGCGGAGGGAAGCGGTGTCACGGGGTATAGGGGACGAGGCGACCTTGGGCGAGGGTGCGGGGCACGTCAACGAGGCGCTGGTTTGAGGAGCCTCGGAACAGCAGGTCAGAATCCCGCAGGGCGAGGACGAAGGGGCCGTCCACCACGACCCGGGCGAGGCTGGCGGCTTCCAGCAGGGAGGGGGTGGCGGCTATGGTCTCCCACGTGTAGCCGGTATAGAGCCAGATGGCGTGGCCGTGGCTTCGGATGGAGTGCATCAGGGGAAGCAGGGTGTCGGGTCGCATAAGCGGGTCTCCGCCTGTGAGGGTGACATCGAAATCCTCATCATCGACCACGTCCATAAGCTCCGACAGGGTCATGGAGGTACCTGCTCCGGGGTCATGGCTCTGCGGGTTGTGGCAGCCGGGACAATGATGGGCGCATCCGGCCAGGTATATGGCCGTGCGGAATCCGGGACCGTCCACGGTGGTGCCTCGCACTATGCGAAGCACCTGATAGAGGGGTTCGTCTGTGCGTATGTCGGAGACAGGCATTTCCATCATTTATGCACCACGCGGTCACGCAGTTCAGCAAGTTTGCCGGAGTTCCAGCGGTCGGTGGTGCCCACGAGGTATCCGGTGATTCGCTGTATGGTCTCGAACCTGGCTCCGCACTTGGGGCAATGCACCGCGTCCTTATCGGCGTTCTCGTATCCGCATGCCGGGCAGTGGTTGCGATTGTGGTTCACGGAGCCGTAGCCTATGTTGTACTTGTGCATCATGTCCACGATCTGCATTATCGCCTCCACGTTGTGGGTGGCGTCGCCGTCCATCTCCACATAGAAGATGTGGCCTCCGCGCGTCAGTTCATGGTAAGGAGCCTCTACCTTGGCCTTGTGGCGCGGGGAGCAATGGTAGTAGACGGGCACATGGTTGGAGTTGGTGTAGTAGTCCTTGTCGGTGACGCCGGGAATGGAGCCGAAAGATGCCCTGTCGCGCTTGGTGAAGCGGCCGGAGAGCCCTTCGGCGGGGGTGGCCAGCACGCTGTAGTTGTGGGCGTAGCGCTCCGAGAACTCGTTGGCGCGGGAACGCAGGTGGCTCACTATGCGGAGGCCGAGCGCCTGCGCCTCGTCGCTCTCGCCGTGGTGCTTGCCCACAAGGGCTATCAGACATTCGGCCAGACCTATGAATCCTATGCCGAGCGTGCCTTGGTTTATGACAGGCTCCACCGTGTCGCCGGGACGAAGCTGGTCTGCGCCGTTCCACAGGCGTCCCATGACGAGCGGGAACTGCTTGGCGAGGGCCGTCTTCTGGAACAGGAACCGGTCATGGAGCTGGCGGGCGGTGATCTCGATGACCTTCCAGCGGGCTTCAAAGCCCTCGGCGTCGGAAATGGCGGCGTAGAGCTCCTGGAAGCCCTGGGCCCTGCTGTACTGCATGGCATCCCGCAGCAGCTCCTCCCGGGAGGGGAAATACTCGTACACAGTGCCTTTGCCGATGCCAGCGGCTTCGGCGATCTCAGAAACCTTCAAATCTCCCAGCGGACGGCCCTGCCGCAGCAGCTTTAATACCGCACGGAACACCGCGGCCTTTTTCTCCGGCAAGTTCATACCTCTTCTACCTCCTCGATGACAACTTTCTTGGGGTCTTTCTTTAGGAAAATATCGTAAATGGCGGGGACAATGAACAGAGTAAGCAGGGTGGCGTAGGCCAGGCCGCCGATGGTAACGATGGCCAAGGGCTGCAGCATATCGCCGCCGGCGCCCAGGCCCAGCGCCATGGTAGCCAGGCCGAAAATGGTGGTCATGGCAGTCATGAGGATAGGGCGGATGCGGTCGCGGCCGGTCTGTACCAGCGCTTCGGCGCGTTCCATCCCCTCCAGCCGCAGCCCGTTGGCGTAATCCACAAAGACGATGCCGTTATTCACAACGACACCCGCGAGCATAAGGAAGCCCAGCATGGCAATGACTGAGAGCTCCTTGCCGGTGATCCACAGGGCCAAAAGGCCGCCGGTGAAGGCCAACGGAATGGTGAACAGCACGATGAACGGCGAGAGCAGCGACTGGAACTGCGCCACCATGATGAGGTAGATGAAGGCGATGGCCAGGGCGATCATCAGGATGAGGTCGCTCATGGTGGATTGGATCATCTCATTTTCGCCCTCAATGGCATAGGAGCAGCCCTCCGGCATCTCATAATCGGCCAGCAGCTTTTCCACCTCACGGCTCACCAGGCCGATGTTGTAGCCATCGGCGATCTGGGCGGTGACGGTGACGGTACGGGCCTGATTTTCACGGTGGATGGCGGAAGCGGACGCGGCCTCGGTCACTGCGGCGATCTCGGAAAGACGGACCTCGCATTCCTCCTGGTTTTTGGTACCGGTCAGGCGGAGCTCCTCCAGCGTTTCCCGGGTGGTGATACCGGCGCTATCGGGGACGACCACAACC
>URZM01000057.1 GCA_900552315.1 uncultured Bacteroidales bacterium
TCACCCCTTCCCATTCAAACTTCCCCCGCTATAAAATAACAGGCTTTTCGGAAGCACAAGACTTTTTTAAATGAAAGAGCCGTGAGAATTATGTTGTAAAATATGTTTGGGGGCATCTGTTATACCGTAAAAAATTGCTACCTTTGCACGGTGGAGTGTGCGGTCGCCTCGCAACAATTGCGAGAAAGCGTGCAACCGGCCATGCGGCATGCGTGTGACCGACCATGGATGCAAGCATGCGGCTACGATTCATCAACATGACGGATGCGTACAGTCAACATGACGGATGCGGCTTGCTTTCTTGGCGGGCAGCCTCCGCCGGACAAAGATAGAGTAAACATTTTTCCAAGATAACCCCATCACAGCATGAAGATTACGTTCAATATCAATTACCGGACCCACTGGGGGGAGTCTCTCTATATATGCGGAGACATCCCCGAACTGGGAGCCGGCAATGACCATGCCGCCCCGCAGCTCAATTATCTCGGCGGCGAGGCATGGCAGCTCGAGATAGAGGCCAAGGACCTGAAGAAGGGTCTTGAATACCGATATATAGTCAAGACCCCCGGCCAGGCGTGGCGTCTGGAGTGGGGGGAGCCTCACAGGCTCAAGGCGGAGCCGGGGCTGCGCAATGTCGAGGTGTTCGACAGGTGGCAGGACCAGCCTTATGACAAGCCTTACTATTCAAGCGCTTTCGTGGACGGCATGCTGCACCGCCCGTTCCGATCGCAGCCGCTGAAGGTTTCGGCGGGCCTGCTCAACGTGCGTGTGCAGGCTCCCATGGTGGCTCCCGACGAGGTGCTGGCCATAGCCGGAGAGTCGAAGGCTCTCGGAGGGTGGGACCTGAAGCAGGCCGTGCGCATGAACGACGCTCGCTTTCCCGAGTGGGAGGCCAACATCCCCCTGGCAGGCATGGAGTTCCCGTGCGAATACAAGTTCGTGATCCTGAAGGAGAAAACGGGTGAGGTCGTGGCCTGGGAAATGCGCAACAACCGCGTGTTCGACCCCAGCACGCTCCCCTCCGGAAACGGCGCCATGGTCGAGGCCGGCATGCGCTTCGTGAACCCGCTGCGTCCCTGGAAGGGAGCGGGAACAGCCATACCCGTGTTCTCGGTGCGCTCCGAGGAGGATTTCGGCGTAGGTGATTTCCTCGACCTGAAGAAGATGGTGGACTGGTGCGCCATGACGGGTCAGAAGGTGCTTCAGCTGCTGCCGGTGAACGACACAACCATGACAGGCTCATGGACCGACTCCTATCCTTACAACGCCAACTCCACCTTCGCGCTGCACCCCATGTACCTGCGCCTGCAGGCCGTAGGCAAGCTGAAGGACAAGAAGCGCCAGGCGCACTACGAGCAGATGGGACAGGCCCTCAACCGTCTGGACGCCGTGGATTACGAACAGGTGAACGCCGGCAAGCTCTCCTTCCTGCGAGAGCTCTATGCCGAGTCCGGGGCAGCCGTGCGCAAGGAAAAAGCCTACAAGGAATTTGTCAAGGCCAACGAGTACTGGCTGCGTCCCTACGCCGCCTTCTGCGCCCTGCGCGACATGAACGGCACCCCCGAGATGGACAAGTGGGGCGAATACGCGGTGTACTCGCCCGAGAAGGTGGACAAGCTGCAGAAGGAACACGCAGAGGAGATGCTGTTCACCTATTTCCTGCAATACCACCTGGACAAGCAGCTGCGCGAGGTGCGCGACTACGCCCACCAGAAAGGAGTGGTACTCAAAGGCGACATACCCATAGGCATCTCGCGCACCAGCGTGGACGCATGGGTGTACCCCCACCTCTTCTTCATGGAGAGCCAGGCGGGCGCTCCGCCGGATGATTTCTCCATCTTGGGGCAGAACTGGGGATTCCCCACCTACAACTGGGAGGAGATGAGCCGCGACGGATTCGCCTGGTGGAAGGCCCGCTTCTCGAAGATGAGCGAGTATTTCGACGCCTACCGCATAGACCACGTGCTGGGCTTCTTCCGCATCTGGCAGATACCGATGGATGCCCTCCACGGGCTTCTCGGCGTGTTCCAGCCCGCGCTTCCCTTCACCCCTGACGAGCTGCGTCACGATTTCGATTTCTGGATCAACCCGGAGGTGCAGGCCCGCCCGCTCATACTGGAGTGGATGCTCACCGATTTCTTCGGGGGCAACACGGCCAAGGCCAAGGAGGAATACCTCAACCACATAGGGGGCGACCGCTACGAACTGAAGCCCCAGGTGGACACGCAGCGCAAGGTGGCCGAGCATTTCGCCGCGCTTCCCAAGAACGAGGACAACGAGCAGCTGTGCAACGGCCTACTCGGACTGATAGACAACGTCCTCTTTATCGAGGACCCTGTGGAGAAAGGCAAATACCACCCGCGCATAGCGGCACAGATGACCCACCAGTACCGCTGCCTGAGCGACTACGAGCGCTGGTGCTTCGACCGCCTGTACAATGATTTCTTCTATCACCGCCACAACGATTTCTGGTACGGCAAGGCCATGTGGAAACTCCCGGCGCTCACCGAGAGCACCAAGATGCTGTGCTGCGCCGAGGACCTGGGCATGATACCGGACTGCGTGCCGGCGGTGATGCACAACCTCCAGATACTGAGTCTGGAGATACAGCGCATGCCCAAGGACCCCACCGTGGAGTTCGGCAACACCTGGAGCTATCCCTACTACAGCGTATGCACCTCCTCCACGCATGACATGCCCGGCATACGCGCCTGGTGGGAGAGCGACCACGCCATGGCGCAGCGCTTCTACAACCAGGTGCTGCATGAGGGCGGCGAGGCTCCCTATTTCGCCGAGCCCTGGATATGCGGTCGCATCCTGGACCTCCAGCTCAACTCCCCCTCCATGCTCTGCATCCTGCCCTTGCAGGACTGGCTGAGCGCCGACGGCCAGCTGCGTCGCCAGAACCCGGCCGACGAGCAGATAAACGTGCCGGCCATCTCCCGTCACTACTGGAGATACCGCATGCACCTCACTGTGGAGCAGCTCATGGAGCAGACCGAGTTCAACGCCGAGGTTGCCCGCCGCATCAAAGACTCCGGACGCTGACCAGGATCCTGACATCACAAGGCCGCAGGGACCGCGCCTCGCACGGCGCCCCTGCGGTCCCCTCCACTTTTTTCATCTCGCGGAAAGCCTTTTCGGCCTTTTCGTTGTTATAGATTACAGACGGGTACGCCATGCCCCCGCCCTCGGCGGCGCACGTCCCCGCCAACAGAGTGTGTAACCCAAACTTAATGATTTATATGGAGAAAGACGATTTGTTGAAGCAAGTGATAGAGAAAGCAGAGAAATGGCTTACCCCGCAATATGACGAGCAGACCCGCGCCGAGGTGAAGGCCATGCTCGAGGCCGAGGACAAGACACCCCTCATAGAGGCGTTCTACAAGGACCTCGAGTTCGGCACCGGCGGACTGCGCGGCATCATGGGAGCCGGCTCCAACCGTATGAACATATACACCGTGGGGGCCGCCACACAAGGTCTGGCCAACTACCTGAACGACACGTTCAAGGAGCTTCCGCAGATAAGCGTGTGCGTGGGCCACGACGTGCGCCACAACTCGCGCAAGTTCGCCGAGCTGGCCGCCGACATCTTCTCGGCCAACGGCATCAAGGTGTATCTCTTCGACTCATGCCGCCCCACCCCTGAGATTTCCTACGGCATACGCCACCTGGGCTGCCAGAGCGGCGTGGTGGTGACCGCCTCACACAACCCCAAGGAATACAACGGCTACAAGGCTTACTGGAGCGACGGCGCGCAGATGATAGCCCCCCACGACGTGAAGACCATAGAGTACGTGAACGCCATAACCTCCGTGGACCAGATCAAATTCACCCCACGCAAGGAGCTGATAGAGATCATAGGCAAGGACATCGACAACGATTTCCTGACGGATGTCCACAAGCTCTCCCTCTCCCCCGAGGCCATCAAGCGTCACCACGACATGAAGATAGTCTACACCCCCATCCACGGCACAGGCTCCATGCTCATCTACGACTCGCTGGCCCGCTGGGGATTCACCAACGTAATTCACGTGCCTGAGCAGGACGTGCAGAGCGGTGACTTCCCCACCGTGGACAGCCCCAACCCGGAAAACGCCTCCGCCATGGCCATGGCCATAGCCAAAGCCAAGGAGACCGGAGCCGAGGTGGTGGTGGCCTCCGACCCCGACGCCGACCGAATCGGTCTGGTGGTGCGCGACAAGAAGGGTGAGTACCAGCTCGTGAACGGCAACCAGATCGTGATGCTCTTCCTCTACTACATCATCACGCGCAACGCGGAGCTCGGCCGCCTCGACGGTTCGGAGTACTGCGTGAAGACCATCGTCACCACCGAGGCCGTGAAGCGCATAGCCGACGCCAACGGGGTGAAATGTTATGACTGCTACACCGGCTTCAAGTGGATCGCCAACGTGATGCGCGACAACGAGGGCACCGCCCGCTACCTGGGCGGAGGCGAGGAGAGCTACGGCTTCCTGGCCGAGGATTTCGTAAGAGACAAGGACGCCGTCTCGGCCATATCCCTCATGTGCGAGATAGCCGCCTGGGCAGCCGACAAGGGCAAGAACCTATACGAGGTGCTCGTGGAGATATACAGCGAATACGGCTTCTCCCGCGAAAGGGGGGTGAGCGTGGTGCGCCCCGGCAAGTCCGGAGCGGAGGAGATAGTGGCCATGATGAAGGAGTTCCGCGCGAACCCGCCCAAGGAGCTGGACGGCGTGCCCGTGACCGCCAAGAAGGACTACCTCGACCTCAACTGCACAAACCTCAAGACAGGTCAGGTTGAGAAGCTCGATTTCCCCACCACCTCCAACGTGCTCCAGTTCTTCACCGACAAGGGAGACAAGATAAGCATCCGTCCCTCCGGCACCGAGCCCAAGATCAAGTTCTACATCGAGGTGCGCGACGACATGAAAGACCCTGCGGAGTACGAGGAGCTTGTGGCCCGCGCCGAGAAGAAGATAGACCGTATCCTGGGCGAGCTGGGCGTGAAATGACATATTCCACACGTCCCGCAGGTCCATCCCGCAAGACAGGCCAGGCAGACCGCGAACCGCTCGCGGCCTGTCCGGCTTTCCGCTGACACACACATCACACACACTTGCATATGTTCGGATTCTTCCATACGCGCAGCCTGCCTGAACTGTTCTGGCACACTGACCTGCACAGCCATGTCTGTCCCGGAATAGACGACGGCTCCCCCACCCCGCACAGGAGCGTGCAGCTCGTGCAGGGAATGGCGGAGCTGGGCTTCACGCGCATGATCGTAACCCCCCACGTCACGGACGAGACCTTTCCGAACACGCCGCTAACCATCTCAGAGTCGTTCAGCCGTCTCAGGCTCGCATGCCGGGAGGCCGGCCTCCAGATGGAGTTCCACTGCTCGGCCGAATACCGCATAGACGACATCCTGTACACAATGCTCAGGCAAGACACCGTCAGTCCCATACCGGGCGGCTATCTGCTGGTGGAAAACTCATGGTTCCAGGAACCCTTCGGTCTGGACAATTTCATGTTCGACCTCCGAGGCGGCAAGGGACTGAAGCCCATAATGGCCCATCCCGAGCGATATGGCTATTACCAGCGGCACCGTGAGCGCCTGGAGGAGCTGCACGCCTCAGGAGTCCACCTGCAAGTGAACCTGCTCTCCCTGGCGGGGCATTACGGGCGCCAGGCGAAGCATACCGCCGAGTGGCTGCTGACCCATGGCATGGTGTCCTTCGTGGGAAGCGACCTGCACCGCATGGGCCATCTGGACGCCATTCGCGAATACCTGTGTTCACGAGACTATCGCAAGCTCGAAGCCAAGGCGCACCTCATCCTGAACGACACGCTATGTCCATGACCCCCTAATCACGATAAACCGCGTGCGTGAGTGTTTAATTATGTTAAACCACCCGCGCACCAGCCTTTATACACCCCTGAATACCACACGATTATACTACCGCACAACAGTTCGATGCGCTTAACGGCGGCACAGGTGGGCGCGAGGGTGGCTTTTTTTTTGTAAATTTGCAGTTGAAAGGGGAAACCACATCCGTCCCCAATGCACCATGACGAAAAAAACGGTTATTCATATCCTCACGCCGCTGGCGGTCGTGTCAGCGCTCTGCGGCTGCTCCGGAGGCTCCGTGGAGCAACGGCCCGCCCCTGAGATTCTGATGCAGGTGGGGGATTCCGTCCTTACGCGCGACATGGTGACGGCTCTCATACCCTCCGGCCTGAGCGCGGCGGACTCCATACGCATGTTCGACGCCATAGTGGAGTCATGGGTGGAGCGCAACATGCTCGTGAACCTGGCAGGAAGCCAGCTGCCGGATATTGAGAAGATTGAGAACATGGTGCAGAGATACCGCGAGCAGCTCCTGGCCAACGAATACCGCAAGGTGATGGCTGCCGATCACGTGCACGGAGTCAGCGCCCAGAGCGTCAAGGAATATTACGACGAACACCCCGACATGTACCGTCTGGCGCGCCCCCTGGTGAAAGGCATATACCTGAAAGTGCAGGCCGACTCCCCTCACCTCGACGAGCTCCGGGCCTGGATACGCGGAGCCTCGGACGACGACATTGACAACCTCGAGAACTACGGCCTGCGCGGCGCCATGGAGTACGACTATTTCGGCGACACCTGGATCGACTGGCAGACCGTGGAGGACCATATCCCCTACCGCTTCGACGACCCGGACCGGTTCGTGGCGGACAACACTTATTTCGAATGTGAGGAGAACGGCTCCCTATACATGCTCCGCATCCTCGGGTTCATGCGGTCCGGCGACAAGATGCCCCTCTCCTTCGCCGAGGCCGAAATCAGGGAGCAGCTCCTGGAGCAGCGCCGGGGAGACTATGACCGACAGCTCCTCATGTCGCTGTACTCCCAGGGGATAGACTCGAAATCCATAAAGACCGGGGCTTACGTCCCGCTCAAATACCGAAAACGATAAACAAGTTCCAACACAGTGAAGACCAAGACTTTGAGAACGGCTCTCGCGGGCATCGCAGCCGCCGTGGCCACCTGCATGGCGCTGGCCGACAACACCAACATAATAGACGAGGTGGCATGGGTGGTGGGCGACGAGCCCATCTACCGCTCGGACATCGAGGAGATGTACCAGCAGGCGCAATATGACGGCACCACCTTCAAGAACAATCCCTACTGCGCCATACCCGAGCAGATAGCCGTGGAGAAGCTTTACCTCCACCAAGCCAAGCTCGACACCATAGAGCCCCCCGAGAGCGCCGTCCGCAGCGCCGTGGACCAGCGCATCAATTTCTTCGTGACGAACATAGGCTCCAAGGAGCGCGTGGAGATGCAGTTCCGCAAGCCCATGAGCGCCATACGCGAGCAGCTCACCGACATCATTCGCACGCAGTACACGGTCCAGCAAGTGCAGCAGAACCTAACAAAGGACGTGAAGGCCACCCCCGCCGACGTCCGCAAGTTCTTCTCCCAGTTGCCTCAGGACAGCGTGCCCCAGGTGTCCATGCAGGTGGAGGTCCAGATCATAAAGTCCATCCCACCGGTGCACCAGGAGGAGATCGACTCCATCAAGTCCCGCCTGCGCGAGTTCACCGAGAAAATCAACTCCGGCGAGTCCTCTTTCTCCACCCTGGCATTTTTCTACAGCGACGACAAGGGCTCCGCGAAGAACGGAGGAGAGCTCGGCTTCGTGAGCCGTACCGATGTGGTGCCGGAGTTCGCCGCCGTGGCCTTCAACCTCTCGGATCCCACGAAAGTGTCGAAGATTGTAGAGACGGAATACGGTTTCCACATAATCCAGCTAATAGAGAAACGCGGCGACCAGGCCAATTTCCGCCACATACTGCTGCGTCCGCAGGTGGCCAAGGCCGACATGGACAACGCGGTCATGAAGCTCGACTCCCTGAAGCGCGAGATAGACCGGGGAGTGTTCACCTTCGAGGAGGCCGCCCGCTACGTGAGCCAGGACAATGACACCAAGAACAACAAGGGCATAATGATGAACCCCCAGACAGGCTCCTCACGCTTCGAGATGCAGGAGCTCCCCGCTGAGGTGGCCCGACGGGTCGAGTCCATGCAGCCCGGGCAGGTTTCCGACGCCTTCGTGATGATGGACCAGGCAAAGAACAAGGAGGTGGTGGCCATAGTCAAGCTCACCAACCGTATCCCGGCCCACAAGGCAAACCTCGCAGACGATTTCAGCATGCTCAAGACCCTGTACGAGGCCAATGCCAAGGAAAAGATTCTAAAAGACTGGGTAGAGAAGAAAATAAAGCAGACCTATGTCCACATCGAGGAGGGATGGGACGGCTGCGAATTTGAATACCAGGGCTGGGTGAAATGACACCGTCCCCCTACGCACGCTGATGGCAAGCATATTCGACTTCGACTCGCACTCTCCTGTACGCGCGCTGGCCGCCCTGGCCATCGCGCTGCTGTGCTGCATATCCTACGGCCAGGAGCCGGTGAGGTGGCAGCGCTCCCAAAGCTCCACCGCCTCCAAGAACGCCCAGGGCCAGCAGCGCCGCAAGGCCGACCTCTCGCTGCACCCCAAAAGCTACACCCGACCCAAGCCCACAAAACCCATAAAGCCGGAACTGCCGCATCTCAACAGGCTCCAGCCTGACAAGTTCTTCCTCGAGAAGGCTGACCTGCTGTACTCCAGCGAGGACTGGGACACGACGCGCCAGGTCGTCAGCGGCAACGTCATGTTCAGCAAGTTCGGCACGGTGCTGTACTGCGACTCGGCCTGGTTCTACCCCGAGACATCAAGCCTCGACGCCTTCGGTAACGTGAGGATGCTGCAGGGCGACACCATAGAGGTGAAGGCGGACTACATTTTCTACGACGGTGTCTCGCAGCTGGCTCGCCTCCGCACCGCCGGGCGAGGCAAGGAGGTCAGCCTCGAGCACCTCTCACGCCATGACGGCACAAAGAAATACCTCTTCACGGACTCCCTGGACTATGACCTCATGCGCCAGCTGGCTTATTTCACCGAGGGAGGCCGCATGTACAACCACAACCTCCGTTCCGGCGAGCGCGACACCCTCACGTCCCGCTACGGACAGTACAACACCGGCACACGCATTGCCGAGGTGAACGACGACGTCTATATCCGCAACCGCACCTCCCGCCTGCGCACGGACCGCCTCCTCTACCACACGGACACCCGGGTGGTGGATGTGGTGGACCGCACGGACATCAAGTCTGGCCCGAACCACATCGTGACCTCTTCCGGATTCTACGACATGGCCTCCGGTAACGCGCGTCTCACCTCTCGGTCGCTTATCACCCACACCGACAGCCTGGGTGCCGTGACCACCCTGGAGGGGGACAGCATAGCTTACGACAACGCCCTGCGCCGCAGCGAGGCCTTCATGTCCTCCAACCCCGCCCTGCGCCCCACCCCCATGGTGATTACTGACACCGCCCGTAAGGCCATACTGATAGGTGGCTACGGATATTATTCCGACCTGGACCACACCGCTTACGCCGAGCGATACCCACTCATGAAGGAATACTCCCGCGCCGACACCACCTTCCTGCGTGCCGACAGGGTGTTTCTCCAGACCATCAATTACGGCGTGAAGCCCTTGCCCCGCATACTGCTCGACTCTCTCTCCACCGCTGCCGACTCCATCGAGGCCGCGCGCGTGGACTCTCTGAATGCCCATGCCGAGTACCATGTGGCGAAAGCCTACAACAAGGCCCGTTTCTTCCGCGACGACATACAGGGCATCGCCGACTCCATAACCATGGTCTCACGCGACTCCATGCTCTACATGGACCGCAAGCCGATAGTCTGGAGCGGGCCGCGCATGGTGGCCGGGTCTCGAATAGTGGTGCATTTCAACGACTCCACCGCAGACAGGGCCGACCTCCCCGCACGCGGACTCGTGGCCGAGGAGATAGGCGAAGGGTTCTACAACCAGCTCAGGGCTGGCAACATCACCGCTTTCCTGGAGAACGAGTCGCTGCGCCATCTCGACGCGCACACCGACGTGCAGGCCATCCTGCTGCCTATGGAAAACGACTCCACCTACAACAAGCTCATGAACGCCCAGGCCGACACCCTGAGCGTGGACATGGACTCCACACAGATGCAGAAGCTCAAGCTATACACCCGCTCGGGCAATGAGGTGACGGGGCAGGTGATTCCGCTCTACATCTTGCAGAAGTCCCAATACTATCTGCCGGAGTTCATCAGCCTCACCGGAGCCACGCGTTTCTCGGAGATGGACGAGGCGCTGCGCTCTCTCGAGGCGCTCAGGCCAAAATACGCCTGGTACCGCAAGGGCTGGGAAGACGACCTCGGTGAGATCTCCTTCGAACTGGAGGAATATTTCACAAGTCCCACCATGGGCATACTCTCCCCGGAGGAAGACCTGCTCGCCGCCCCGACTCGCTGACGCACCCCTGCCTCGCTTTCTTTATATTCGATTAGTATGATTGACATCATAAGACAACTCCCGGACACAGTGGCGAACCAGATTGCAGCTGGAGAGGTGGTGCAACGCCCCGCCTCTGCCCTCAAGGAGCTGGTGGAGAACTCCGTGGACGCCGGGGCCACGGAGATACAGATTGTGATAAAGGACGCCGGACGCACCCTCATTCAGGTCGTGGACAATGGCAAGGGCATGAGCCACAACGACGCGCGCATGGCCTTCGAGCGCCACGCCACATCCAAGATTTCATGCGCCGACGACCTCTTCTCCCTCCACACCATGGGGTTCCGTGGCGAGGCGCTCGCATCCATTTGCGCAATATCGCAGGTGGAGCTGAAGACTTGCCGGAGCGGTGAGGCGCTCGGCACTCGTGTCATATACAGCGGCGGACACAAGGAGATACAGGAACCGGCCGTATGCACCCCCGGCACAAACATCATGGTGCGCAACCTCTTCTTCAACGTGCCCGCACGCCGAAAGTTCCTGAAGTCGGACAGCGTGGAGCTGGCCGCCATTATGAGGGAGTTCGAACGCCTGGCGCTGGTCAACAACCACCTGCGCATGACCATCAGCACCGGTTCGCGCACCATCGACCTGAGGGCCGGTTCCTTCAAGCAGCGCATCACCGACATCTGGAAAAACAACCTGGACCCACACCTGCTGCCCATAGACGTGGACACATCTCTGGTGAAGATTTCCGGCTTCATATCCCGTCCCGAACATGCCCGCCGGCGCAACCCTCTCCAGTATCTCATAGTCAACGGCCGCAACATGCGCCATCCCTATTTCCACAAAGGCATACTCAGCTGTTTCGAGGGATACATCGCCACCGACACCCAGCCCTGCTATTTCCTGAAGTTCGAGGTGGACCCCAAGACCATTGACGTGAACATCTCCCCCACCAAGAGCGAGATTAAATTTGAGAACGAGGCCGACATACACCGCCTGCTCACCGCCTCGGTCCGCGCCGCCCTGGGCAAGTTCGGGGCCGCACCCTCCATAGATTTCTCGCAGGACGCCATGCAGCTCGACCCCGCCCGCAGCGGCGATTTCGTGAGCGCGCCGGAAGAGGTGGTGGACCCTACCTACAATCCCTTCAAGGCCGATGGCCGTCCACATGGGCAGGCCCCCGGCATAGGCGCGGCCCCACGCAGGCAGAGCGTGGCCAACTGGGAGAGCCTCTACACCGGATTCATGAGCGACGGCGCGGAACAGTCACCCGCATTGGTGGAGCAGCTTCCCCTCTCCCCGGTGCAGGCCCACCTCCCGCTGGATGCCGCAAGCGTGGCCCCGCTATGCATCCAGTGTGCCGACAGGTATATCCTGACCCCTGACCCTCGCGGCCTCCTCGTCATAGACCAGCACCGAGCGCACGTCAAGATTCTCTATGAGCGATACATGCGCGAGGCCGGCGAGGGTGGCGACATAGCCGCCTCGCAGCGCGTCATGTTCCCCGAGACTCTCAGGCTCGACCCCTCCCAGATCGCGTTGCTGGACGGCCTGGGCGAGGCCATGGGCCGCCTCGGCTTCTCTCTGGA
>URZM01000058.1 GCA_900552315.1 uncultured Bacteroidales bacterium
GCGCCGCAAAGCGCCTCCGTGATGAAATCAAGAACAACATATAATCAATATAAAACATTAATTCGGTTTAAATCCAAACGCTCTCTAAATCAAGGACACTCCCTAAATACGCCGAGCCACCGGCTCCACATTGAACGTGAACCTCTTCTCATAGAGGCGCGTCACGCCGAGTCCGTCATCTATCGAGCCGGAAATGAGAATCCTCATCTCATATTTGGACTGCACCTTCCTGCGTGCCGGACGCAGGTTGGCGTCAAGCTCCACCTTCACCTGCGGATCGTGCAGCCTCGGTTCATAACGGCTTATGCTCTCCCTCAGGCTTGACTCACATTCCTTGCGCGAGATTCGCGACACGCCGGTCCGTTCCGCTCCGAGGTCCATATAACTGTTGTTGAACTCATGCACATCCATGTTGGAGAACTCATGGTTCCAGTACTCGAATCCGAAATCAGGGTCAGCCGGGAAAGCCCCCCTCGGCGTGAACACTATCAGTTCCAGCATATTGTCTATGCCGTTCTCCAGCTCCCCGTCATGCCTTTCCAGCCTTGACGCAGGGGAGCCAGTTATTTGTAATGGTATCGAGATTGCGCCGCCCGTCATATCTCCAGACCTTCCCATCCCTTACGCCTATGATGAGGCTCCTCTGGAGCCGCTTTGGGCTGAGCTTTGCGTGCAGGGCGCTCCGGGGCTTGCGGAGCCTCTTCCGTCATGGTGCATACCACCTCCATCTTGCCTCTGATCTCAGCGCACAGGGCCAGCCCCCTCTCTATGTCGCGGGACACATGCCCGGCATCCCACACTCCGCGCATATAGTCCACGTAGGGTTCCGGGTTTTCCAGGCTTACGTGGCTGTCTGCCGAACAGCCTATGATGAACTCACCCACAAGTCCCCTCACCAAAACCAGAAATGTTTCGGGAGCGATAGTCTGTATCTCGCAGTCCAGGGCATTCCTGAGCCGAGAGGCGGCGCTCCACACACGCCCGGTCAGCGATCGCGCCACACACTCTGGCGATGCGAGGCACATCTCCGACAAGGCCTCCGCCATCTGCCGCGCACGTGCAGCCTGCGCCATGAGCGTCGGGTGGGAATGTACATAGAGACATGGGGGCACGAAGTCTGTCTCATCCAGCCGCCAGCCGAAACGGTTCACTATGCGCCCCACCGGCAGAGAGTCCGGACCGAGACTTCCGCCCTCTCTCACAAGCTCGAACCTGTAACACTCCTCCGAGCGCAGCTCGTCTATCTCTCTCCACTCCTCCATCAGCCGCACCGTAAGCAGGAAAGCCTCGTCCTCGTGTCCCGCAGGGATGCTGACCCTCGTGTCGGGATTGGTAGCGCTCTCCGGCCTTATGTCCAGGTCCACGATCTTGCCGCTCGCCGTGACCCCGACACAGCGCAGCTCCACAGTCTCCGCTATGCCGTTGTCCACGTTTACCGACACCGAGAAATCGTCTGCCGCGCCAAACAGCCCGCACCGTCCGGCAGAGGCCACAGACACGGCCATTCGTGCGGATTCAAGGTGGCTCGACTCCATCGTATTGAAAATCTCCGAGGTAAGTCTCATACCCCGCTTCCAGGTCACTCTTCTTGACATCCTTATAAATTTGTGTTATGCCCCAGGTAATTGTAACACATCTCGTCCGAGAGGCGTACCGGCCATGCCTCGGTCTCGATGTCGAACTGGAGCCTGAAACATATGCTCACGAAAAATTCATTCACAAACCGCTCATACACCTTCATCTCCTCCAAAAACATCGCGAAGCGGTCCGTACACTCCGTCTGGCTCCAATAGCGCACATGGAGCACCGGGAACTCCTCGTCGAACTCATTGCCGAGATACAAGCCTTCATCACCCTCACCGTCCAGGCCGCATCCGTAGCGAGGCGCCGGATCCATACACCTGTGTGTGGAAACAGTGGTCTCGGCATGCAGCCCCTCGTCGAACAGCACCTTGCGTATCATCAGCGAAAGCAACGGCATGTTTCCCCTGATCCGGCCGCACTGCGGCAGATAAGGCCAGGTGCGTCTCACGAAACGGTTGGCACGCACCGACGGTTCCACATGACCGCCGACAATATCCGCCAGCACGGCATTGTCAGCATAACCGTCCTTGACCTTGCCAACAGCAGACATGAGCTCAAGCAGATATGAGTCATACACCGCAAAGAAGCCGCGTGCTGCACTCTCCTCGGACTGTTGCCGCTCGCACTCTTCCCTGAACCTCTCCCTGTACTCGTTGGCCGGAAGATTGTCGAACCGGTCCAGCGGGTGGAACAACGCCTCGGGAAGTACGTCATACAGCCCGTCGTGCGAAAAGACAAGACGCAGCACACCGTCCCCCTTCTCGTCCACAGACTCCACCTCACCGTAAGCATGGCGCCTGTGAGACCCGGACAATGCCGCCGTGCGTCTCTCGGAGGGGAGATAGTTCATAAGCGCCTCGGCCGATATGTCGGAAGGGAACATGTACCTCATCACTCCGGTCTGTCAGCTCCGAGTTCCACGAAGAACTCCCCACGCTCCGTCGACACCCTGATTACGTCATAATGAGGAATACCCACCTGCACCAGGGTCAGGTCCGGGAACGGGAAGGCTTCATCAATATTCTCATGGAAATTCTTGTGGAACAATGTCTTGTAACTCAGCTTCCTCAGCTCCGGGTCATCGGCCATCACCGCGTCGAGGCGCGATTCCGGCACCATCACCCGGTATTCTTTCTCCGGCGAGTCCGATATTATGGACTCTATGAATTTATTGTTCATAAGGTTGATTTCCACGGCAGAGGCTCCGCACACCTCCTTGAGGGCATCCAGGGCCTCCCGCACGGTCATGTCCGCTGACATGCCATCCGCCTCCCGCACCGGTTCCCAGCGCTCATGGGCGGGACAATGCTTCTTCCACGAGGCGAAACGGTAGGTGCTTGTCGTGTTGGTCAACCCCTCGAAGTGCCATATCTTGCCCTCGAGTGTGGTGAACGGGTCCGGCTCGGGAGCGTATGAGCCATGATGTATCACCTTCAATGCCTCCTGGGCCTGCACGGCCCCGACTATCGAGGCGCTCACAGGCGTGGTGGCCACGCGGCCGTGCGAGGTTTGCGCACGCATCACGTCAGCGCAGCCGGTACGCAGCATTATTATATTGAACTCCTCTCGCGAGAGTCCACACTCATAGCAAC
This sequence comes from uncultured Bacteroidales bacterium, assembly GCA_900552315.1. Taxonomy (GTDB): domain Bacteria; phylum Bacteroidota; class Bacteroidia; order Bacteroidales; family Muribaculaceae; genus Lepagella. The sequence goes on from URZM01000058.1 coordinate 3,177, forward strand.
TCACACCGGGAGTATAGACCCTCACCACACCCGTCAGGTTCTCTATGCTGCCGTCTATCCAAGTCTTGCCGGCACGCATGGCCAGACGGTTCAGCTGGTAGCGGGCCAGACGGCTGTCCAGACAGCCGATAATGACATCCACAGAGCGGTAAAGCCCCAGCCCGACCTCGGAGAACAGGTTGCCGACAATAGGCGTCACCTTTATTTGCGGATTGATCTCCATAGCACGCGCGGCCGCGACCTCCGCCTTGTATCGGTGAGCGAAGGCGTCCTCCTCGCGGAAGAGCACGGAGCGCGTAAGGTTGCTGACCTCTATGCGGTCGAAATCCACCACATATATGTGGCCAACTCCGAAAAGAGCCAGGTCCTTTATCACCTCGTTGCCCAAAGCCCCGGCTCCTGCCACCAGCACGCGCGCCTCGCTCACGCGCTCGCGGCGGAACCAGGAAAGCAGGGTGAATACCCCCTCTCCCCATTCATATTTCCTGTCTTGCGCCATTGTCTCGGAATCAGAGCACCACTCCTATCTTGGCTCCGAGGAACATGCGTCCGGCAGCCATCTTGTAGACATCGAGATCAGATGGGGTGCAGTTGATCTTGTACATTCCGTACACTCCTATACGCAACAGGCTTCCGCCCACCGGTATGTTACCGCCGAACTCCAGGGACGGAGCCACGAGCAGTCCGGATTTTTTCACCTCGTCATAACGTACGCCACCACCCCAGTTCGAAGCGCTCAGAGTGGTGTAGTAACACGGCGCCACCCCTACGACACCGTACAGGGAGGACTTGCGCCGCTGCAAGCGGCTCCACTCCAGCTGCAATGGCACTCCGGCCTCGAACATGGTCCTGCGTACGCCTTTATCGCCGAAATCGGTCAGTCCCATCGCCACGGACACGCCTCCGTTGAAATACAGGTAAGGGGCCACACTCTGTTTCCAGACACCCTCCACGCCTATATCCTTGGACGCGTAGCGGTTTGCGCCCACACGTCCCGACAGCTGGATGGCTTGGCGCACCGGTTCCGCGCTCTCCCGCGACATAATCACCGTGTCCCGCTCAAGCTCGAAATAGTCATAGAGGTCGATGTTGTCCCGGAGGCGGTATTTCACGTCGCCTTGCCCCATGTAATCCACCTCATAAGGGCCGATGTTGAAATTGTCAATCACTGTCTGCGCCTCACTCATGAGGGCACCGGCGAACAACGACACCGTCAGAATCAATTTTTTCATAAGTCTCTTATAATTATGCTTCTTCATATTTGAATATCGTATCTCCGATTTTGAACGTGTCGCCATTCGAGAGGATGGCGGTGCGGTTCACCGGAAGCTCGGCTCGCGAGTTGTAGACGACCCCGGTGGCCAGAGGCTTGATCACCGGAAGCATCTTGTCATGGTCTATATAGAGCTGCGCATGCTCCTTGGCCACCTTGTTGCTTTTCTCCCAGTTCATCTGAATCTCGCACTCGCCCGTTATGCCTATCGACACCTTGTTGCCTCCTCCGGTGGCGTTCATCCACTTGTGGATGGGTATCCGTTGTCCGGCCTTGACTCCGTTCTGTATCACAAGGAAATAGCGCTCGGCCAGCATACGCACCGTGACCAGTGACGCTCCCAGGCCCCCGCCGTAGATTATGAAATCAAGCAGCATGTTGAGCCAAGCGTTCTCACTGCTCGTGAACCGTGTGAAATAAAGCACGAGGAAGCCTATGACGGCAGACAGGAATCCGCCCAAAAGCGCACTCTTTACCGGAATGGAAGACTTGATGGTGAGCGCCAGGGACACACAGATGGAGAACAGTACATATGCCGGCAATGAACAATACCAAGGGATATACGTCGTGCCTACCGCCGAGAGAATGACGCAAAAGAGATATGCGCCCACCGCGAAAGATGCCATGCCAACTATGGCTGAAAGGCATGACAGGCCGATAATCTTGAGCCAGACCTTCCAGGTCTTGTCACGTATCTCGTCCTTGCACCTGAACACGAGCGAGATAAAGAATCCCATCAGCAGACCTATCATGAGGAAAGAGGAGGTTCGGCTCACGCAGTCCCCAAGCAAGGAGGCTTGCGCCCCTGTGCTTTCGAAGCCCAGTGAGACTATGAACTCTGACACGGAGCCGAAACCGCCGCGCCCGCACAATTCATAGATAATCCAGCTCAACAGTCCCGCCAGCACACCGGCTATGGTCTGCGAACAGTCGCGCAGCGAACTCAGACGGAACAGGTCGCGCCAGCTGACATGCTCCTGTATGCCGTCCTTGCAGTTCTGCCCGTACTCCGCGCATTTGTATCCGTTCTCCTCCCAGCAGTGCTTGTGCATGTAGTGCTTGCACTTGGCCACTATGACCTGGCCCGGACGCAGGTCTTGTTTGCAGTAGTGGCATATGCGGCGCTGCACGTTGTCCTCCGGCTGATATTTCCTGTAATACCTTGACTTGAACATCAAGGAGCGGACAAACGGCACCACGATTTTCATGACAAGGAAAAAGAAGAGGAACGTGAGTACGGTGACAAGCAACGCCACCGCCATCTCTATCACCAGGCTCGTGGTGGTCTGCTTGTGCTCAGGCCACGGACGCTCGGCCGAACCTATGGTGAACATGGCCTCGCCTATCTCCTTGTTCCCCCACTTGGCAGAATACTCTACATTTCCCGCGTATATCTTGTCGGTCGTGGCGCGATATACAAGCTCATAGTCATACATGGCGTCCTTGACCACAGTCAGGAAGGAAGCCGTCACCTCGTCCATATCCGCTGACTCCATCACTCTTCCGGCCATATCGGCTATTACGTCTCCGTTGGAGTCTCGCGGGCTGGACAGCAGGTCGAGCGTCTGGTAGATGGCCGCATCCTCGCCGTCCGCTATATAATAGAATGAATACACCTTGGGCAACGTGGCCACATTATCCCGTTGATAATCAGTCACGGTCATGAAATCAAGCAATTCCGCGTCCGGCAGTCGGCTTCCCTCTGCGAACACCATCAGGTAATTCTTGCCGGGATTAGCGGCGGCACGCGAGGCTATGAGCGGATTCGGCGTATATCCCGTGGCGGCCACATCCGGAAGGAAATCCGGCGTCACGGCCGAGAACTCGGACAGCTTGGCTTGGATGCCGCTGTAAAACATCTTGCCCTCCGAGGGAGCCATGTATGCCGCCTCTATCTTCGTGAAATCCGACTTGGTAGCCATCATAGTGTTCGACACCTCGTCACCGTAAAAGGATACATATACACACGAGTCGGGTGCCATATCCACGAAATCTTTGATAGAGCTAAGAATCAGGCGTTTGCCCTCTATCGGTATGCTTCGGTCAAGCAAAATGGAGAACGTGTAGCTCTGAGGCATCCTCACCCCGCTGGTCAATGTGCGGATACGTGGCGAGGCTATGGGCTTTCCATCCTCCAGGAAAGTGGCCATCTGCTCTATCTGGGTCGGCGACACATCTGTCATCCTGGCGCCGGAGCCGTTCAGAAGGTTGAAATACAGCCTTATGGAATCATTGCCTATGCCATATTTGTAAGAGCGGTCGCAAAACACGAGTTTGGCAGGGATCTGCGCAAAGCCGGCGTGCACCGTCAGGAACATGGCTCCCAGCATGAGGAAGAGGATTCTCAACGTTTTCTTCTTGTCCATATCTTTAAGTCGTCTATTAGTTCGTCACTGTAAAATTTGTCGTCCGGCACAAGTGCGCCATCTCTCACAGGGATGGATGTGAGCGTCAACTGCTTGGAAGAATAGACAAGCACGAATCTCAAAGACGGGTCCACACCATTTATGAGGCGCTGTATGGTGGGCAGGCTGAAATGCGACACCTTCAGCAAAGCTCCCACAACCCCCACCGACTGCCTCTCGTCCCGGCTTACAACCGACGAGACAAGGAAACCTGAGCCTCCGGACATCTCGACCGATGTCCCTATTGCCCAACCGGCCAGCCCGCTCTCCGGGGTTTCAGTCAGCCGAAGCAGATCTATGATAGAGCTGTTGTCAAGAAAAATGCCTCGGCACACAGGCTCTGTGACGGACGCCTTTGCAAGTACATTGTAATGGTTGTCCTTGTTGAACGAGAGCTTGTCACTCTCCAATGCCCATTTATACATCTCCTCAAGCGAGTACATGCGCTCCAGGTCGCTCTTGGAGTTCATCGTTCCGTCTTTGCGGAACGTGAAGATACCCGTCTCCTGCTCCGAGGTCAGGATATCAACCACAAATGCAATCAGGAAATTCGGATGCTGCGGATGCTTGAGCTGCATCTGCACATTCTCGTCCGAGTTGCTGAAAAACACGCCCAGGCCAGGATGCGAATGAATCCAGCACACCAGGTCATATTGCAGGTTGGTCTCTCGGCGCAACTTGCGCAGACGCTCGGCTATGCGCAACTTGATTTTGCCACCGAAATTCAGCTCATACTCCTTGAACACGGCGTCGTCACCGGGCATCACGACCATCTCCAATGATATGTCGTACGTGCGTGTCACATCATCGAACACCCAGCGCCCCAGGACCATGCAGCCGTCCTCCTTGGGATTCTCGCTGTTGCGCAAGTCATCGGCATACAGGTTGTAGACCTCCTTGATACATGTATTCTTCACGTAGATTTTCCTCACCGCCGAGTCAGCCGCGAACTCTGAGCTGTCTATTTCAAGGTAGCTCGGATTGCCGACCACATCCTCCAGACTCTGTTTTTTCAGAATCGATGTCGTACGTCGCCTTACCACTATCGCCGGATTGGTTTCAGGGTGGGAATCCTCGCCTGCATATCCGGTACGGCTCGTGACATCCTTATGGCCGGCACGCTTCTTCCGTTTTCTGGTCACAAGCACTGCTATCCAGATTATGGCTATCAGCGCCACCACACCGATTATACTGTAATTCACTATCCTGTCTCCCAAGAAATCACCCACGGGATCCTCTTTCCCGGACACATCCACCAGATCCTTCAGCCTTTGGAATGCCTGCTCACACTGACTCAGGCGATTGTCAAGAGTCTCCTCTACCAAAGAAAGCATCGCAGGATCCGAGGCCGACGCGGTGCCCATGATTTGTTTCGCTATGTAGGAAATCTCGCCGCGCTTGCGGTTAAGTTCTGTCTGGGTCTCGGTCATGAAAGCGGTTATCCCATGGTCTGCCATATACTGAGACTTGTCCGCAGCGGCTTCCAACCCACGCGCAAGCGTCTCGGTCTTGGACACAAACTCATTCACGGCTTGCTGTCCGAAGAAAGGGTCCCTGTTCAGGCGCTCTATCGCCGGAATATCGTTATCCTCTTTGTCTAACTTGACAGCACCATAAGCCGTAGACTCACTTCGGACTACCGTCCTTCCAGATGATTCGTCTGTCCTGACCTCATTCCGCTCTTTCGACTGAGGCTTGGACATGGTTTCGCCTGAGGAAGCGGAAACCTCCGCCTCAGGCTCACTTGTCTTTGGCTGCACAAATCTCCATATAGCGTCACCTTGGCTTTTGGCCGATTTCAATTCGTATCGCACATGTCTTTTCACATGATGCTGGCCATTATAAGTGGCCCCGGCTTTGACTGAGAATGACTGGTTACCGTCAACAATGATATCGATACTCTTTTCATTGCCGTTGAATACCTTTCGCAGAATAATGGTACCGTCTTTCTGCTCGTCATATACAATTGTGATATTGCACGCGCTCCTGCTCTCCGCCCGCGCAATCGCTGCATACATGATTGAGAGCGAGCACAATACGGTGAATACCACTGCCTTTAAATATCTTGTCATATCGAACGTCGCTTTGTGTCCTTTTTAGTTTTTGATTTGATGGTGGTCTGCTGCACCTGGCTGCGTATCTTCGCTCGTCCTTTGTTCACAGCCTGATGCGCCCTGTTGCGCACTATCTCGCGCGAGCGGCGCGTGGCCTCGTTCTGTGCCTGCCGGGTTAGGGATTCCTGCATCTGCATGATGTTTTTCTGGCTCTTGACATCGCGAAAATGCTTGAAAATGCCATTTCCCACGAATCCCAATATGCCGAGAACCACCCCTCCGATAATCATCCATAGAGTACGTTTCTGCTGCTTCTCCTCCTGTTTGCGCGCCTTCTCTTCCGCATCTCTCTGCTGTGCCTCGGCCTCGGCCTTCTGCTGTTCCATCATGGCTTGCTGCTCCGCCTTGTCGGCCGCCGCTGCCGCTGCCGCGTCAGACTCTTGCAGAGATTTCAGCTCCCGTTCCCGCTCAGTGCCCAATTTCAGCACCTCGTTGATTTTGGCGACAATCTCTGGATCTGAGGTCTGGTTCTTGAGCATACGCAGATTGGCCAGCTCCCCGCGCAATGTCTCAGAAAAAGGATACTCGGTCTCGCTGTTCACCAGTTCTCTCACCATTTCTATGCTGCTCAACGCGCTGGTGATGTCACTGTTGTCTGCGCTTATCTCCTCCGTCGACTCTATGGCTATCCGCTCTTCTCTCCACTCCGGCTCTCCGGCCCTTTGGGCCGAGCGCACGGACCGGGATGCCTGCAGCTGCCGGGAAGTCACCGTGAGCGGACGGGTCGTGGACGCCACTATCCGATAATTGCTTTGCTTTTTCTTTTTCTTCTCATACACAGCTATGTACACGGGCATACTTATCTTGGAACCGCTCCCCAATGAGCCCACAAAAGTGATGGGGGCACATTCTCCTAAAATATAGAACCCGTCCGATACTGTATGATGCAGCCCGGCAGGCACGGTGAACGATGAGGGCGTGAGCCCCTTCCACCTTACATTGCCATAGTCTCCCACCCTGTCGAACACCACCACCTTAAGCCTGTCAACATCACAGTCACACGCCTCTCGAAGACTGTTTGAGGGGAAAATTACCGGTTTGCGCGACGGGTCCAACGTGATGGTGTTCCCGTCGCTCGAAAGGTTGTAGGTCAGTATGATACGGTCATTATGTCGCGTTACCAGCGTATCCCGGACCTCCCGGGCCTGGAGACACCCTGCCAATGCGAACATAGCCGTCAGTATCGCTGCAAGACGCATGGTCAGTAACTCATTATCCTGGTATAGAAATTCGGTATCTTGCTGTCATACAGGCTCCCTTTTCTCCGAGAGGTATTCTGCTGATAACAATTCCAGATGGCCTTGGCCGCGTTCTTCACGCTGTTCTTGTCCGCGCTCTTGCCATACAGCTGCTTGTACAGCAGATCAAGCCTATTGTACACCTGTTGCGAGCTCCACGAGCAATAAGCGCAATGATGCCCTTGTTTCGGTGTCGGGTTCGGTTTCGGGGGAACGGGCACCCCATGTCTGCCACAGTCTTTCTCATAACTCTCCACATTCACGCTCTGAAGCCTATTGATCAATGCCGTATACGCGATGTGAGCCGGGTCAGTGGACATCCATCGGCTGTTTTCATTCAATATGGCTTTTATCTCATTCACAAGTTCATCGCGCTCCGCATTGTACTTACGCTCCTTGGCCTGCGTGGCTTTTTTGTGTTTACCCTTGGGGCAGAATGTATCATTCTGCAACTCCGTGAAAAAGCAGTCTACCTTCCCCTTGGTCTTGACATACTGCGGATCCTCTTCAGTCCATCCCTCCACCTTAATCGTGAACGAATACTCTATCTCCTCATAGAGTGTATACTCCGTGTCATATTTCTGCTCATTGTTCAGCTTTTTCTCTTTTTTACACTTCCCGATATATATAGGAAACACTATGGTTCTCGGATTCTTGAACGAGACATTGAACGAGACGACAAGAGAATCTCCGGGAATCACAATCTCCACCTTCCTGGGCAATAATCCACATCCATCCACACTGTGCCTGTCACCGGAATATTGCTTGCTGAATTTCACCTTGGGTTTCATCTTTCCCAAAGTTTTCTCCACCATCCCTTCATTAAAAATCAATACCGGTTGCGCACCCAAGGTTGAACCCGTGATATTGGAGAAAGTCATACGCACCCGGGCGCTGTCCGCAGAGGCTATGGGATACAGATACTCAAATTTAGCATCTGCTACATAATCCAGATTCGTGAAACTCTTGACCCTGTTGTCACCGGCATCAAGACTCACCATTCTCTCCTGCTTGGCATATACCGGAAGCACCATGCCGATGGCCAAGGCTATCATCATTAAAAACCTCTTCATCATATCTTCCTCACCATTATTTTTTTAGCGTTCTTCGGCGCAGCGGCACACTCCGGTTTCCGCGCCGGAATGTCGTTGCCATCCTCCTTCATGTTCTGGCCAAACCGCGTCCATCCGTTCGGCTCGCCCTCCTCGCGCACCCATTCCGCCACATTCTGGTCCTCAGGGTACGGATATGTGTTCTGGGCGTGATACAGCTGGTATTTCAGGTAGCGCTCCACCCTCAGCACCAAGTCCTTAAGCGATGCAAGCACCCCCATCTCCTTGATGGTCAGGCACACATGGCCCTTGAAACTGCCGGAATAGCGGATATTGGGATGCCAGATGTCGGTGCGGAACGTAAAAATCGGATTTCCGTCCGCCGAAGGATAATTGTTCGGAAGCACTATGCTCATCTTGTGCAGATAGCCGAAAATCGGCTCTCGCGGTATAGGTCCCTCATGCACGCCCACTATCGACTTCACCCTGTACCATATCTCATACTCCGTAGGAAGGCCCATCACGTTCTTGCGACGTATGATGTACGACAGCGACGGCTGACGGGGATTCTCCGCCGACGCCTTCCGCTTGGCGCAAAGCGTGTCAAGCTCTTTCCACTCTT
>URZM01000059.1 GCA_900552315.1 uncultured Bacteroidales bacterium
CAGGCCACAGAAAAGCCGACAAGGCGACAAGTCCGGCCAGCCGAAAGACACGTGTTATGTTCGGTATCAGTGACGACATAAGTGCATGGAGAAGAGGGTCACGAGAGCCCATTCTCCGTTTTGACGGTGCAAATATAATGCCCCTCCCGGGATTGTGCAAGCGTATTAACGTTCCTTAAACAATAAGATACGTTTTTTTACATTTCAAAACGGCGCACCCACAATTTACGGGTGCGCCCGGCGTTATTTAGGTGTATGAAATTCGCAATATCGGCGGCAACGGCCATGCTCGCACTATGCGCGGTCACGGCACGCGCCCAACAATCCACATACAGTTGCCTGGAGATTCCGTACTCGTCCCACGCTTTCGCGCTGGGCGGATACGGAGCGGGCATAGCCGCCATAGACGACGACGTGACTCTGGCCGGCGACAACCCAGGCCTGTTGGGAAACGAGGTGGAGACCCAGGTGGCGTTCAACTACATGCACTACCTGGGCGACAGCAATTTCGCCGGAGTGCATTTCGGCATGGGCTACGGGGCGCACAGCGCATGGGCCTGCGGCATCCAGTACCTCGGGTTCGGGTCGGTGACAGGCACTCTGCCCGACGGCACGATCACGGGCGATTTCGCCATGCACGACATCATACTCAACGGAGCATACGCCTACGACATCACCGACAGGCTGCGAGGCGGCCTGAACGTGAAGATGATAGTCTCAAGCTATGAGCACTACTCGGCTCTCGCCATGGCGGCCGACGTGGGCATAAACTACTACGACGACGAGCGGGACATGTCTCTCTCCGCAGTGCTCAAGAACATGGGAGGCCAGATAAAGCGCTTCGACCATGACTATGTGCGAGTGCCCTTCGACATACAGCTGGGATGGATGCAGCGCATAGGCGCCTCCCCGTTCCAGTTCGGGGCAACCGCCCATGACCTCACCCGATGGAAGATGCCGTACTACAAGCACTCCTCCGACGGCTCCCTGGAGAGCGAAATCAAGGACTCGTTTGCCGACAACCTGTTTCGCCACCTCACCTTCAGCCTCCAGTACTCCCCTTCGGACAAGTTCTACATCGCCGCCGGATACAACCACAAGGCCCGTACCGACATGGGTACCTACCGCCGCAATTTCCTGAGCGGATTCTCGGCAGGTTTCGGCCTGCGGGTCAAGGATTTCACCCTCGACGTGAGCTACGCCCAGCCCCACAAGGGGGGCTCATCCATAATGCTCAACCTCGCCGTGAACATGCAGGAGCTGCTGAGACTGTGACCCCCTGCCTTGCAATTCCATTCACCACAACATGTAAACACATCACTGTCATGAAGAAACTACTCACCCTCCTGCTCGCCGCCACGGCAACCGTCTCGGCAAAGGCCGTCACCCTGTTCCCATTCTTCGTGGACGTGGCGGGCGACTACACCGACAAAACCCCGCAGCAGCTCGAGCCGCTCGGCATGGATTTCATGTACACGGCCAAGTCAAGCTTCTTCGGAGACCTCCAAAGCTCCGACGCATTCCTTATGGACGTGATGCCCTTCTCCTCCGAGCCAATAACCCGCGACGAATACAAGAAAGGGGACGCCTCGGTGGTGACATATTCCTCGCCCCAGGAGAACGGGGCAGTCTCCACCGTTTACCTCATCTCCCTGCCCGGCGACGATTTCTGGGTAGCCTACACCGAACAGTGACCAGCACACCCGCACCATATGAAAAAGATAATAGTAGCCATAGACGGCTTCTCCTCCTCAGGCAAAAGCACCATGGCCAAGTCGCTTGCGGCCAAGGTCGGATATAAATACATAGACAGCGGAGCGATGTACCGAGCCGTGACCCTGTACGCCATGCGGCACGGCCTCATAGCCCCCGACGGATCCATAGACACGGCGGCTCTGGAACAAGCGCTCCCCGCCATCGACATCGATTTCCGCGTGGACCCATCCACAGGCAAAAGCCACACTTTCCTTGACGGCGAAGACGTGGAAAGCCCCATACGTTCCATGGAAGTGGCCTCGCATGTCAGTCCGATAGCCGTGATTCCCGCCGTGCGCCGCTCCCTCACCGCACGCATGCAGCGCTTCGGCGTCGAGAAGGGGATAGTGATGGATGGCCGCGACATAGGGACCACCGTGTTCCCCCACGCCGAGATGAAGGTGTTCGTGGACGCCTCCCCCCAGGTGCGAGCGCGCCGCAGATTCGAGGAACTGAAGGCCAAGGGACAGCCTGCCGACTACGAGGCGGTGCTGGCCAACGTGCGCGAGCGTGACCGCATAGACAGTACCCGCGCCGAAAGCCCGCTGCGCAAAGCCCCCGACGCCGACGTCCTCTGCAATGACGACATGGGCATCGATGACCAGGAGCGGTGGATGCTCGACCTGTTCCACTCCAAGACATCCGAATGAGTCCGAAAATAGAAATAGACGCCGATTCCGGCTTCTGCTTCGGGGTGGTGACGGCTATCCGCAAGGCGGAACAGGAACTGAACGCACGGGGCACGCTATACTGCCTCGGAGACATAGTCCATAACTCCAACGAGGTGGAACGCCTCCGGGCCAAAGGCCTGCGCACCATAACACACTCGGACCTGGAAAACCTCAGGGACGTCAAGGTGCTGCTGCGTGCTCACGGCGAACCACCGGCCACATACCATACGGCACAGGAGCGAGGCATAGAGATAATAGACGCTACATGCCCGGTGGTGCTCCAGCTCCAGAAACGCATCAAGGCAGCCTACCAGATGGCTCGCCAGACACGCGTTCCTCCTCTCATCCTTATATACGGAAAGCCAGGACACGCCGAGGTCAACGGGCTGGTGGGGCAGACCGAGGGGACGGCGCTCGTCATTCAGGGGCTCGAGGACCTGGACAAGCTCGACCTCGACCGCGACATTCTACTCTATTCCCAGACCACAAAATCCCTGACCGGATTCTCAGAGATAATAGACGAGATAAAGAGGCGCAAGCACACCGGCGAGTTCCATTATTTCGACACCATCTGCCGCCGGGTAGCCGGCCGCATACCCAAAATACGCGAGTTCGCAAGGAGCCATGAGGTGATACTGTTCGTGAGCGGACGCAAGAGCAGCAACGGAAAGGCCCTGTTCGAGGAATGTCGGCGCGTGAACGAAAACACCTATTTCATATCCGAACCAAGCGAGATAGACCCTGTCTGGACCCGTGGTGCCTCCACCATAGGCATCTGCGGGGCCACATCCACTCCGCGCTGGCTCATGGAGTCCGTAAGGGAGTATTTGCTCGAACACAATTGAGAATATGCTTTTTGAAACCCAGGAACAACAAGACGAGCGCTTCATGCGCATAGCCCTCCAGGAAGCGGCACAGGCAGCCGAGGAAGACGAGATTCCGGTAGGTGCCGTAATAGTGCAAGACGGCCAGCTGATAGCGCGAGCGCACAACCTCACCGAGAGGCTGCGCGACGTCACGGCCCACGCCGAGATGCAGGCCATAACCTCCGCAGCCATGACATTAGGGGGCAAATACCTGCAAGGCTGCACACTATACGTCACCGTGGAGCCATGCCCCATGTGTGCCGGAGCCATCGGCTGGGCGCAAGTGGCCCGCATAGTCTGGGCCACCTCCGACCCCAAGCGCGGATACACCTCGCTTACGCCCCCCACGGGGCCGCACAGCCCCCTGCATCCCAAAGCCGTTGTCACAGCCGGCGTCCTGGCAGACCAGGCCCGCGAGCTCATGCAATCGTTTTTCCGCACACGACGCTAAAAGCCCTTTGATACAACATGAAAAATCCCTGGATAGAGGCCACGCGGCCTCGTACATTGCCGGTAAGCTTAGCCGGAGTCATCACAGGCACGGCATGCGCCGCCCACTACGGGCCCGTATGCTGGTGGCAGGCGGCCCTGTGCCTGATCTTCGCCCTCCTGGCGCAGGTGGCCTCCAATTTCGCCAACGAATACTTTGATTTCAAAGGAGGACTCGACCGCAAAGGGCGCGAAGGTTTCCGTCGAGGTGTCACCGAAGGCGACATATCACCGAAGGCCATGCTCGCCGCCACGCTCGCCACACTGGGTGCGGCATGCCTCGCCGGCCTGGCAATGCTCCTGCTCAGCGGCCAATGGTGGCTCCTCCTCCCCGGCATGCTGATCGCACTGTTCGCGCTCGGCTACAGCACAGGGCCCTGGCCGCTGAGCCACCACGGGCTCGGAGACCTGGCCGTCGTCGTTTTCTTCGGCCTGGTCCCTGTCTGCCTCACGGCATATCTCTGTTCCGGAGCCTCCTGGCATGCGTTGCCGATGGCCCTTCCAGCCTCTGTCGGCATCGGGTTGCTGGCAGCCAACGTACTCATAGTCAACAATTACCGCGATGCGGACGATGATCGCGCCTGCGGCAAGCACACCACAGTGGTCCTGCTGGGCAGGAAATTCATGAGCTGGGCCTACCTCGTGGCCGGCGTGGCCGCCATAGCCGTGATGTGGCCGGTATGGCACGCCACAATGCTCTACTCCTGGTTCATACCCCTGCTATACCTCGCAATCCACCGCGCAATCTGGATTCAGCTGCGGAGACGCACCGGTGCATCCCTGAACCCGCTGCTTGGACTCACGGCCATGAACCTCCTCATGCTCGCCCTCTTCACCTCCGCCGCCCTCATGCTCTGCCCCGCATGACGCTCCGCCCCTCCCCCCAAAAAATGGAGATGCACCGAATCCTCGGCACATCTCCATTTTCGTATTTCATCAACGGTGCTGTGGCTCAGTCCACCTTCTTGAAATAACCGTTGAAACCGCTAAGCTGAAGCATGCTGTTACCCTCGATGGTCGTGAACGTAATCGTGGCTCCGTGAGCCCTCCCCTTCTTGTTCATTGCAGCCAAATCCTCATTGTTGGCGTTAAGCTCGGATTTCATCTGCTTGATTTCACTCTCCGCATACCCGTCCGTACGTAAAGTGGTGAGATCATAATATAACTGCAGCTTGCCCTTCTTCACATTCCACGCGCCTCTTACGGACCATGTCTTCATGGTGGCCTCCTTGATGTTCATCGACGAGTATCCGTAAGTGAACTCCCCATCCCTGTTAAAGATGTACTGGCGCACCACGGGTTCCTGCTCATTACCTGACTCCAGCCTCCATGTGCCGGGAAGCTGCATGGTATAAAGGGCATCGTTTTCAGAATTGTCCTCATTGCACGACCACAGGCCTGCCACAGCGACAACCATAAATAAAATTGCAAAAAGCTTCTTCATATATAAATGTTTTTGGTTTGACAAGATTCATTATCGGGACAACCGGCACCTGACCCCGTTGACCGCGCAAAGTTAAACAAAAAAAATGACTCCGCGCCATTGACAATGAAAAAAACAGCACCGGAATCCTTGGACTCCGATGCTGTCGGTATAATCAAAAAAATTTGCCTTATGGCACTTGCGTGTTCATGCGTGTGCGAGCGGCGGCAGGCGCTCAGGCCTTCTTGACTACGCGACGCTCCTTGATGCGGGCCTTCTTTCCTGTGAGGGCACGCAGATAATACAGCTTGGCGCGGCGCACCTTGCCATACTTGTTGACCACGATGGAGTCAATGAAAGGCGACTCAATGGGGAATATACGCTCCACGCCGATGCCGTCAGAAATCTTGCGGACCGTGAAACGCTTCTTCTCTCCCTCGCCGTTGATGCGGATAACCACACCGCGATACTGCTGGATACGCTCCTTGTTGCCCTCCTTGATGCGATAAGCCACCGTTATCGTGTCGCCGGGGCCAAACTCGGGATGCTGCTTGCCTGTGGCAAAAGCCTCCTCTGCAATCTTGATTAAATCCATGTCTCTTGTACGAATTATTAAGTGTTTTGACCGCGCAATATTCGTAAGTATCTCATACCAAGGTATTTGCAAGTCCTGCGGGACTCCCGTCGGCACCCCGGCCTTACCAGAGATTGCGAAATCGGCTGCAAAGTAACAAAAAATCCCGCACATGAGCAAGCCCCACACGAAAAATCTGATGTCAAATCTTTATCACACACTTTTTTAACGGAATATTTGGCGGTCTGAGATTCGTTTTGTAATTTTGCAGTCCGAAATACGCCTCCCCGGGGCAGCGTGTGCCCTGCCGGGCGCAAACCATGAATCAATAAAAATATCGATATAAAAATGAAAAGGACTTTTCAACCCTCAAACCGTCGCCGTGTCAACAAGCATGGCTTCCGCGAAAGAATGGCCACCAAGGACGGTCGCAAAGTACTCTCACGCCGCCGCGCCAAAGGCCGCCGCTCACTTACAGTAAGCGACCACATCGCATCCAAGTAAGCGAGCCGACGCGATGTCGCCGGGCGGCGAAGCTTGCCCTGACGAGAAAAAGCGGGAAAGACCCATCACAGTCTTTCCCGCTTTTCCGTATTGGCCTCCATCCCCACGCCTACGATGGAACCTGCTCCGATACATTAAAGCCGGAAACTCTCCCCTGCGGGAAAATCTCCGGCTTTGCCTTTGCCGTCATGTCCGGACTCGCCGCTTACTTGCGGATACCGAGCTCCTTCTTGGCGATGATGGCGCGATAACGGTTGATGTCCTTGCGGATCAGATAGTCGAGAAGGCTGCGGCGCTGACCTACCAGTGCCTTCAGGGCGCGTGCCGTGGCATAGTCCTTGTGATTGGCCTTCAGATGCTCTGTCAGGTGCTTGATGCGGATGGAGAACAATGCGATCTGGCTTTCGGGGCTGCCTGTGTCATTCTTGCCCTGGCCGTATTTCTCGAAAATGGCTTGCTTCTCTTCTGTGCTAAGATGCATGATTTGAATGTTTTAAATTATTTAAAATAAACTTTGCCTGGCAAAAATCCTGCCCGCGCCACGCCCCGACAGCCAAATCAGGGCCACGCCCGGCGAATCTTTAGCCAAAAAGCGGTGCAAAGGTACGAATAAATTTCCGAACCTGCAACTCACCGTTCATTTATCCTGCTCGGTTATCTTGAACTCGACAGGGAGCAAGTACCTCGAGCGCACCGCCTTGTCACCGATCTTGCCGGAAATCCATGCGGGCATTTCCCCGATGACCCTTAGCGCCTCCGCGTCCAGCGCGGGACTGACGCTTCTCATGACCTGCGGCGAGGATATGCTGCCATCCTTCTCCACGATGAAGCTCACCACGACACGCCCCTGCACTTTCGCTTTCCAAGCCTCCTCGGGATAATGCAGGTGCTCGCCCAGCCAAGCTGTAAGCGCCTTCGTGCCCCCGGGGAATTCGGCACACCGTTCCGTGACTGTGTACACCTCGTCATCGTCCACCGTTGCCGGCTTGTTTACCAATGGCACACCACATATAGCGCGCCCATTGCCCGCTGCTCGCACACCTTCTCCCGCAGTACCGAGCATACCCGCGACGGAGCCGTCCGGATTCTGTGACATGGAATTACGCATAGGAGGCGCAGCCACCTTTCCTTTCGTAATCGTAACCTGCCTTTCGGGGCTCCCCTGTTTCTGCTCCGGCTCCACCGGCTCCGAGGCATACGCGCCCCCTGCCAGGACCACAAGGGCCAACGCCGGGATTAACTTGTACTTGTCCATGACCGTGTATTTTATTGATTGATTCGCAAAGTTAATGATTCTCCGATATGTATGCAATTATCAGAGAGATAATTTGTGTGGACGACCTTAAAATATTTCACGTTCTCACCCGTTATATCAAAGGCGGCCTTATCCTCCGTCCACTTTTCGATATCCGGTGCGGCGCCCTGGCGGCCGTATCACTTACATGTAATATAACTCATGAATAAACTCTTCCTGACAATGGCCACCGCCTCGTTCCTGGCTTTCAGCCCTCTGGGCGGCCTGTCCGCGCATGCCCAAAGCGGCTTCGACAAGCAGTTTCTAACCTATCCAGCCTACAACGGCACCGACCTGGAGCTGACCGTCAATGACTCAGGCACCCATTTCAAGCTGTGGAGCCCGGCAGCCGACTCGGTGCGCGTGAACCTGTATGACCTGGGACGCGGAGGCCAGCCTTTCGACACGATCCAGCTGGCCAAGAACCCTGCCAACGGCGTATGGAGCGGGTCGGTCGACGCCAAGCTCTATGGCAAGTTCTACACCTTCCAGATCCACAAGGATGGCCGTTGGCGTGACGAGACCCCCGGCGTGTGGGCCAAGGCGGTGGGCGTGAACGGACAGCGCGCGGCCATAATCGATTTTGCCGAGACCGACCCTGAGGGATGGGCGCAGGACCGCGGACCGCAGGTGAAGAGCTTCAACGACGTGATAATCTACGAGATGCACCACCGCGACATGAGCATGCATCCCAGTTCCGGCATAGCCAACAAGGGCAAGTTCCTGGCTCTCACCGAGCAGGGCACCCTCAGCCCGGAGGGTCTGTCCACAGGCATCGACCATCTCAAGGAGCTGGGCGTGACCCATGTGCACATACTCCCCTCGTATGACTACAATTCGGTGGACGAGACCAATCTGCCCGCCAACCAGTACAACTGGGGCTACGACCCGCAGAACTACAACGCCCCGGAAGGCTCGTACTCCACCAACCCCTCCAACCCGCAAGCCCGCGTGCGCGAGATGAAGGCCATGGTCAAGGCCCTGCATGACGCGGGAATAGGCGTCATCATGGATGTGGTGTACAACCACACGGGCCAGAACGAAGGCTCGAATTTCGACCTTACCGCACCCGGCTATTATTACCGTCACCGCGAGGACGGCTCCTGGAGCGACGCCTCGGGCTGCGGCAACGAGACGGCCTCCGACCGTGAGCAGATGGCCAATTTCATAGTCAACTCTGTGAAATACTGGGCCGACGAGTATCATGTGGACGGATTCCGCTTCGACCTCATGGCCATCCATGACACCGAGACCATGAACCGTGTGGCCTCCGAGCTGAAGCAGGTGCGCCCCGACATATTCGTCTATGGCGAAGGATGGACAGCCGGCGACTCCCCGCTGGTGCCCGAGCGCCGCGCCTTGAAAGAGAATGTGAGCAAGATGAAAGGTGTGGCAGTCTTCTCCGACGACCTGCGCGACGCCGTGAAAGGGCACTACTCCAACGCCGAGGACAGAGGCTTCGCCTCCGGCAAGCCGGGCAACGAGGAGACGGTGAAGATAGGCATCGTGGCCGCGACAGCGCATCCCCAGGTGGACTACACCAAGGGCAACAACTCCAAGTTCGCCTATGCCGCCTCACCGCAGATGATAGTCAACTATGTGAGCTGCCATGACGACCTCATGCTCACCGACAAGCTCCGCAAATCCATGCCCGACGCCACCGACCAGGAACGGATGGCCGTGGCCAAGCTGGCACAGACCATCGTGTTCACCTCCCAGGGCACGCCCTTCATGTTTGCCGGAGAAGAGATTTTCCGCGACAAGAAAGGGGTCCACAACTCGTTCAAAAGCCCTGACGACATCAACGCCATAGACTGGAGCCTCAAGGCCGCGAACCATGACCAGTTCGAGTATTACAAGGGTCTGGTGGCCCTGCGCAAGGCCCACCCGGCATTCCGTCTCACCTCCGCTGAGGAGATAGCCAAGCATCTACGCTTCGACGACATCGACTCCGCCAAGCAGCCCAACCTTATCAGCTACTCTCTCACCGACCATGCCGGCGGCGACGTGTGGAAGGAAATCAAGGTGGTGTTCAACGGCGCGGACCACGCCCAGAGCGTCAACCTGCCCAAGGGCAAGTGGACCGTCATAGCAGCCGACGGCAAAATCAATCCTGACGGCATGGGTTCCATGAAGGGAGGCAAGACCGCCGTAGCCCCATATTCGGCCCTCATACTGGCCCGCTGACCCCAAGCACGACCATCTGAACCATGGCCAACCTGCGTCCTGAATCCAATCTGAGCGCCCGCCAGCGCTTCGCCATGATTCTGGTGCTGGTATTGGCCATGGCCTCATTCTGCACGGTGCTGTGGAAGAGCCGCCGTCCGGAGACTGCCCCCACACGTGAGGAACAGGTCACGCTCACAGAGTTCCAGACCATACCGCCTGCATCGGCCGCCCGGCAGGACACCGCCTCGGCAAAAGAATCAAGCCATGACAAGCAAAAAGGGAACAAATCGAAAGAGGGCAAAAAGAGGAACAAGAAATCCAAGTCCGGCTCCCGGAAGAAAAGCCCACACGCGCAGCCCCCTGCATCCCCACCCCGCGACATAGCCTCCGAGACCGTAAGCCCGCAATGAACCATATCCCAGCAAATACAAAAGAGTGCCCCGTGACAAGGCACTCTTTTTCTGATCATGGTTTGTTTTGGTCAATGTCATCGCCTTCGCGCCCTCGCGGGTTTCGTGGCTATCACTAAATTCATAACTTTTCAGGTGCAAAATTACAACCAATCCACAGCTCCTGCAATACCCGCCAACGGGTAAAAAAGGGACAACCCCGCAAAGAGGCACATCCATCAAAATACCCGATTCCGGGTACTTGCGCGTGCACACGATTTTGAGTAATTTTGCAATCGAAAATGGAACAGTACCTACCCCTTCACAGAATGCGCGATGTAATAGCGGACAACGGGCTGCTGCTCATGGCGCTCTCGCGTTTCGGCATCTCGCTGGGCTTCGGCGACAGCACCGTGGCGGATGTGTGCCGTGCCACAGGCGTGGACTGCGGCACGTTCCTTGCCGTGGCCAATTTCATAAGCGGCAAGCCGCACCAGGCCTTCAGCGTCTCGCTGCCAGCCCTCACCGATTACCTGAAACAAGCGCATGTCTATTTCCTGCAATATGTGCTGCCGGGCATACGCCGACGCCTGATAGAGGCCATCAGCACCGGCGTGAGCGGAGATGTCAGCTTCCTGATACTTAAATTCTTCGACGAGTATTACGAGGAGGTGCGCCGCCACATGGAGTACGAGAACACCACGGTGTTCACATACGTGGAGGCTCTGGGGCGCGGCGAGAAGCCGGAAGGGTTCAGCCTCGAGAGGTTCGAGGACTCGCACCAGCCGGTGGCCGAGAAGCTCAAGGAGCTGAAAGAGATTTTCATCTGCCATTTCCGCACAGACGGCGACCGAGTGGACCAGCTCAACTCCGTGCTTTACGAAATCATAACCACGGAGCGGGACATCAACATGCACTGCCATGTGGAGGACAGCCTGTTCATCCCTGCCGTGCGCGACCTGGAGAACAGCCTGCACTGCTCGGCCGCCGACCACGCCCCGCAGCCCCAGGACAAACTCGACGCCAACGGCGACATAGAGCTGACAGCCCGCGAGCGTGACATAGTGACGGCCATAGCGCGCGGCCTCTCGAACAAGGAGATAGCCGACAAGCTCTTCATATCAGTGCATACTGTGGCCACCCACCGCCGCAACATCTGCGCCAAGCTGAACATCCACAGCGCCTCGGGCATGACCCTGTTCGCCATCATCCATGGCCTCATCACCCTGGAGGAGGCCAACGACCTGCTTCCGGGCATGTAAGGCCGCGTTGCTGTCAGAGAGCGGCCACAAGGGCGTCGACATCTTCGGGAGCCGTAGCCCAGTCGGTCACGAACCTCACCGGCGTGCGGCTCTCGCACATCGGCCCCCACAGCTCGAAAGAGGCCACCTCACGCAAAGACTCTATCTTCTCGTTGGGCAACACGAAGAACTGCTGGTTGGTAGGAGAATCCATATACAGCTCCA
>URZM01000060.1 GCA_900552315.1 uncultured Bacteroidales bacterium
TTTCGGGGCTGGATATGCTACTAACGAGGCAAAACATACTTATTATGAAAAGTCCCCCAATAACCGAAAGGGAGTTTGCGTCGCTAATACAGGAGCACTCCCGTATCATCAACAAGGTGTGCTATTTCTATGCGACCGACAAGGTGCCGTTTGAGGATTTGCGTCAAGAAATATATGTCGGTATATGGCTTGGCTTGAGGCATTTCCGGGGCGAGAGCAGGATGTCTACATGGATTTACAGGGTCGCCGTAAATTCGGCGCTGATGGCCTTGCGTTCATCCAAGTCTCGGATAGAAACGGTTTCGGTGGATTTCGGTCTGCTTGACCTGTCGAGCGAGATCGATGACGCGCAGCGAGAGAATCTTCAAGTCCTCCAGTCTCTAATCAACGGGCTTGAAGATATTGAGAAGGCAATTATCCTGCTCTGGCTCGATGAATGCCCGTATGACGAGATTGCCGATACTCTCGGCCTTAAGCGCAATACGGTAGCTACTAAGATTCACCGCATCAAGAACAAACTTTCAAAACAGATATAGTATGCAACTCGACGAACTCAAAAAGAGCATGTCTACACTTGAGCAGATTCTGGCCAAGACAAACACGGACATCAAAATAAATGTGACAGCATCGGGAACAGCTCAGACCAGGCTTCTCAGGAAATTCCGTAAAAGCGTCATGGCATGCCTAATTCTTGCCGTAGTCTTCGCTGCAGGCGCCATCGCCGACATCAACCCGCGTTCTTTTCCGAATAGCCTGAAGATATACCTT
Source organism: uncultured Bacteroidales bacterium (assembly GCA_900552315.1). Lineage (GTDB taxonomy): Bacteria > Bacteroidota > Bacteroidia > Bacteroidales > Muribaculaceae > Lepagella. Next base: position 769 of record URZM01000060.1, read on the forward strand.
GTCGTGTATATGCTGCTTGGCGCGATCTGGTACGTTATAATGTATGTAAAGCTGCGCAGGATAGACATCTCCACTCTCGCCCCGGCCAAATTATTCTCCAAGACGGCCACGATGAGACTGCTGATGCTCTCCGGGGAAATATTCTTCGGAATAGGCATAGCGATTCTGTTTACCATGCTTTTCCCCACGGCGTGGACATACAACCGCGCAGGCTTCTGGGCAATGGCAGCAGGCCTCGCAGTCGCTATAATATACAGTGCGGTGCATTATTGGCCTCAGTATATCAGGCTATTCCGTGACCTTAATTCAATCAAGGAGTAGGTGTTGTCTGAAAATATAGGCGCATCAGGACTTTGTTAGTCTTGATGCGCCTTCGTGAGAGGTCATAAGATGCGGGATGTGAGCTGGATTTACTCTTCCTAATGAGACGCGCGGGGAATCAGCGGCCTCCTGCGGTGGAACGGTCAGCGTCGGCGTTTATGTCTGTTAATTTTTCGGCTCCACGGCGCTGGCGTCCCCACTGCAGGTTCCAGCTCACAGAGATGTAGGGCATGCGCATGTCGAGGCGCATGTGCTGCTCGTTTCGGTTCCACTTGTTCAAAGACTTGCTGCCTTGGTCATATTTCCCGAAAGGCATAATGATTCCGGCCCCGAACTGCCAGTTTTTCCAGTTGTAGCTCAAATCAATAAGATTCATGTTTTCGCCCCATGAGATTTTCTCGCCCCAGAGGTCACGTTGGGCATGCACATATTGGCCAGTGAGCACGAATCCCCAGTGCATGAGCTGGATGGAAGCGTTGCCGCTCCATGCGTTGCTGTGGTGGGAGTATCCGGTGCCACGCATGCGTTCCATACGGTATTGCACGTATCCGCTTGCCATGAGCCAGTCCGGTACAATCTCGATTTGCGGAGCGAGGAAAAATGAGAGGTTCTGTAGACCACGGCTATTCTCGTAAGTCGAAATCAGACGTTCTCCCTCCCAATAAATAAGCGGGGTGATGGCATCGGGCGAAGTAAACGCCCTAACGCCGAAAGAGCCGTTGACACGCGGGATGTTGAATCCGTACCGGAAAGTTAGCATATAGGAGTTTGAGGTCTTGAGGTTCTGGTTTCCGACACGCCACTGAAAGCCGTCGAGCTGCTGAGGCACGACGTTGGTTTCGGCCAGCGAGGGTGCAGACTGCCAGGAGGTGAAGTTGAGACGGAAATTGTGAGACGGATTCAGGGAGTATGTGACTGTGGCCTGCGGACGCGGACTCCAGGTGTGGTTGCCCTTGTCGGACTCCTTGAAGAGGAAATCGGTGTACTGTACACCCATGCCGGCAGTAGCGGACCACTTGCCGAAGCGGCGGTAGTATTCGGCGAAGAGATAAACCTGGTCCTGCCTCTGGTGGAATATCCGGCCGCCCAGATTCTCGTATTCCGAGCGGTTGCGGTTAGCTATGTATGAGGCACCGGCTGTGAAACGAGCGTTATCCCAATTCTTTATATAATCGGCCTCCAGGGCGTATGCCTGGTTCCTGTCCTTGATATTGGTGTGAATGTCGTTGATCGGGTCAAGTATGGACCCGTGAACATAAGGCCGCTCGACATAGTCGGAGTATGAGCGTCCGAAATAGAAGGAACTGTTGAAATCGAGTACGAGCATCTGACGGCGTTTGAGAGTCTGCTGCCAGTAGAGCGAAAGGTTAGGCGTGCTGCCGTCTGAGCCTTGGACATCGTGGAGCAGCAGGTCGTCGGACCCATCGCTAAGAGAAAGGAGTCCGCGATATGCGAGGCGGTCTCTAATACTCTCCATGAAGCCGAGTTCCACGAACAAGACTGTGGTGTCGGGCTTGATGTAATTATAGGATGCCCAGGCGTTTGCAAAGGTGTTGTCCATAGAGCCACCCCGGGAGGTCTCCGTGCGGGTCACAGAAGCGCCGTCGGAGTGAGTGAATGTCTCTACGAAATCGCGATGGGACTTGACTTTATTGGCAAGCTTGAAATTGCCGCCCACCTCCCATTGCGACCTGCCGGTATTGAACTTGGCATCGGCCATGTACATGCCGAAGGCGGAGTTGAGGGCCGGACGGGCGGTAGTCTGGAGAGAGCCGCCGACAGTGGGGTTGGAGACAATAAAATTCAGGACATAGTTGGCGCCGCCGTAACGCAAGCCCGGGTTGTCAATCCACTCGACGCGTTTAATGGTTTCGGGGAGGAGCGCCCTGACCTGGTCCACGGTGGCTTCGCGCCCGTTGATGCGCAGCTGCACATTCTGCCCGACGGCCTGCACGGAACCGAGGACATCGTTTACGGAGAGGGAGGGAATCATAAGGTTGCTGAGGAGCTGCATGCCGTCCTTGGCATTGTCAACCGCGCTCTTTGAGGGATGGTAGACATCCATGTCAGACTTATGCACCACCCGAGGAGCCTCGACAACGATTTCCTGAAGTTCCTGAGCGGGTATGGTGTCCTGAGGAGCCCCCAGTGCAAGCATGTTCAACACAAGGGGGAGCGAGAGGGTTGCGGTAATAATTCGTTTCATCACAATTTTGCGTTTTGTAATACGACGCAAAATTACCGCGAGCTGTGACAAGAGATGTCAACAAATGTTGAAAAAGCCGGACAGGCCGGGAATCGCGGCTCAGAAGAGGATGTCGTATTTGGCGAGCAGCGCGGCAGGATGGTAGGACTGTTTGGCGCGTCTGAGGCCCGGGTCACCGGCATCGTCTTCACGGTTTATGTATCTCAATGCGGGAAATCGAGCGAACATGAAGGCCGCGAAATATTTGTTTATGGCCTCGTAGGCGCCCGGCACGTCGCGGTCGGCCTTCTCAATGTGAATGAACAGGGTGTCGCCTTTCGTGTCGCCGACCGTGAATGCAACCGGCTGGCCGGCGGCGTAAAGTATACCGCCAGTCAAGGCTGTCTGCTTATGGGCCATGAGGTCGAGGGTGAGGGCGCAGAGGCGACGCTCGGCGCTCTCCATGACGGAGAGAGTCTCTGTGTCTGCTGATGTTATCTTTTCAAGCAATTTCCGGGCATCGCCTATGCGGGAGGGGGTTAACGGAACAAATTCATGGTCAGGAAATGTGGCCTCAAATTTGTTGACGTGATTCCTTTTCTTCGCCATCTTCTTGCCTGACAAGGTGGCAAGCGGCTCGATGTCATAAAGATAATCGGCCCAGTCAGCCAAAGGTCTCACCTCGCGCGGGAAAAGCAGAGAGAAGGCGTCAAGGGCATATTCAGGTACGGCCGAGAAGCGCAAAGCCTCACCCTGCGCGTCACACCATTGACGAAGCATAGCCACGCAGCGAGGCAATGGCATCGCGCCGACAGGCAACGAGAAGGCCACCTTGGACATATCTCCCTCAAGCCTACCCTTGATAAACAACGTGTCGTTGCATATCGCATATCCGTAATCAAAAAGGGGAGCCCAAATCAGCAATCCGCCATAAGAGAAATCGCATGTACGTCCTCCCTCCAGGCTCATGTATCTCCATAAAAGCGGCATCGCCTCCAGAGTCACCAGGCGGAAAGAAAGCCCGGGCTCACAACATAAGAGCGAGCCCGGTATGTGCAGTCTGCGACCCTGCTCTCCAACAGTTTTAGTACAAGCGGATATAGTCGGTATCATAGCATAAATCAGGATTTCAGTACCTACCTGCTAAACAATCCTGTGCCGTATAAGGTTTAGCCATGGCTTACAGGTATGGGTTCTGTCTCTTCTCGGCCCCTATGGTTGTAGGCATGCCATGACCGGGATATACAACCGTATCGTCCGGGAGCGTCATGAGACGCGAGGATATCGAGTCTATGAGGGTACTGTAATCACCTCCCGGAAGGTCGGTGCGTCCGATGCTTCCGGCAAACAGCGCGTCTCCTGTAATCACGAAATGCGAGTCGGGACAATACAGCGCGATGGAACCGGGACTATGGCCCGGCACAGCCAGGACCTTCAGGACACTATCTCCAACCCTGATTTCATCCCCGTCTTCGAGGTATGAGCCTATGACGGTATCCTCCACCTTTAGGGGAATACCGAACATCCGAGCCTGCTCCTTGACCCTGGCTCCGAGGAACGCATCATCCCTATGCGCCTTTGGGGTGAGGCCGTATTCCTCACATACAAAAGCGTTTCCAAGCACATGGTCTATATGAAGATGAGTGTTTATGAGATGCACGGGTTTCAGACCGTATTTCGCCACAGCCTTTCTCAAAGCATCGCGCTCCTCATGGTCCGATACCCCGGGGTCTACAATAGCACACTCTTTCACGGTCATGTCGGCCACGATATACGTGTTCTCGCCGAAGCCGTTCACCACCAGTTTAATCACTTCCATCATAAGTATGTCTGATTTTATCAATTAACCCGTATGGGCACGCATTTGTTCGGGAGAGGAGGACTCACACAGCCACAAGTTTCCGTCGAGGACTGCGATATACCTTATGGCTGATAATAAAATATGTAACCAGCATGCCGAGGCCGGTAAGAATCCATGTGACAGGATATATCCTGAGCAGAGAGCCTAAACTTTCACCAGCCGGGGTACATTTCACATATATTATGCGCACAATGCAAGTGCCTATCAAGGTTATGACCATGGGTGTGAACGAATATCCGAGTCCGCGCAAGGCGCCTCCGGCGACCTCGTAGCTCGTAGCTACAAACTGCCATGTCAGGACGAGATGCAAGCGGAGCAGGCCGTAGCGCATGGCTTCGGGGTGGTCCGTCAGCAAGCCGATGGCCCAATGCCCCTGCCAGATGACCAATCCATTGAAAACCAATGATCCGATGGCGCCCAACAGCATGCAGCGCCAAATGACACACTTGCACATGCCCATCTGACCGGCACCATAATTGATACTGACAAAAGCCACGGCGGCCTGTACGAAAGCGCTTATGATAAAATAGCCGTACACCTCATATACGACAGCGGCCGCACTGCCAGCCATAACCTGCGCGCCAAAGGCATTTATGGCAGACTGAATCACCACATTAGAAAGGGCAAAAAGAGTGCCTTGCACTCCGGCCGGAAGCCCGATGCGGACCATAGCCCGAAACTCGGGCCAATGGAATCTCATCCCTTTCAGGGACAGATGCAAGTCCCCTTTGCTACGCAACAGTATGAACAACACGCCTGCCGCACTCACATAGTTGGAAATCGCCGTGGCTATAGCCACCCCTTCCACGCCTGCCCCAAAGCACAGCACAAGCACCACGTTCAAGGCCACGTTCATGATTCCTCCTATCACCAGCCACACCAATGGCCTGAGCGTGTCGCCAATGCTGCGTAGCACGGCGCTCGAGAAATTGTATATCATCATGCCAGGGAAACCCAGAGCATATATCTTCAGATACAAGGTGGCCTGGGGCAAGACATCGTCAGGAGTGTCGAGCATCGACAATATGGGGGCAGCTATGAGCAAGCCCAGAACCGCAAGAGCGACACCGGCGACTATGGAGAACAATGCCTGAGTGCTTACGGAATGTCGCACCACCTCCGGATTGCCAGCACCCAAGGCTCTCGATATAACGACATTAGCTCCCAGCGCGATACCCATGAACATGGTGATGATAAGGCTTATTACCGCTCCGTTCGCGCCCACCGCCGCCAAGGCGTCACTGCCTATGAAATGGCCTACCACAGCCAAATCGACAGAGTTGAAAGATTGCTGCACGACACCGCTGCCTATGATGGGCAGTGCGAACATTATCAGTGTCCGCCACAGGGCGCGCCTGTTCAGCATGTCGAGTTTAAGGTTATCCTTCATGTCACTTATATGGAGCGACGGCCAAACCGCAACGGAAGAGAGGCATGCGTGTCTTCCCTTACACCGGACATGGAATCATAGACCTGACGGCCATTGACCCAGGTGCGGATAATTTTCGACCGAAGCCTTTCTCCTTCCAAGGGGCTCCACCCGCATTTGCTCAGTATAATCTCTTTGTCCACCACGGTCTCGGCGTCAGGATTCACCTGCACGAGGTCAGCCGCGTATCCTTCGCGTATATACCCGCGTCCCTGTATGCCGAATATGTCGGCCTGGGCATGGCACATTTTCTGTACAACAGTCTGGGGCGAGAGTTCTCCGCGCAAAGCCAGGTCCAGCATTGCCGGCAAAGAGAACTGCACCATGGGCATGCCGGAAGGGGCCTCGAACAGTCCCTTGGATTTCTCGTCAAGCGTGTGCGGAGCATGGTCGGTGCTGATGGTGGCGACAAGCCCAGAACGCACAGCATCACGAAGCGCGTCGCGATGCACCACGCTTTTTACGGCAGGATTGCACTTTATGCGGGTACCGAGACGATCATAGTCGGCATCGGTGAAGCGCAGATGAGCCACACATACCTCAGCTGTGACATTCGGGTTGTCCGCAGAAAACAGGCCCAGCTCTTGTGCCGTGGTGAGGTGCATCACGTGCAGGCGTGTCCCGTATTTCGCTGCCAGATGGACGGCGTGCGCGGTGGACTTGTAACAGGCCAGCACATCACGGATCTGAGGATGCCACAGTATCTCAGGGTTCCGGTCGGCATACAGGCTCCTGACGGCCTGCATGTTGGCACGGACAATTGTCTCGTCCTCGCAATGCGCGGCGACAAGCACCGGCAGCTTGAAGATTTCCGCAAGCGAATCTTCCCCGTCCACCAACATGCCTCCGGTGGAGGAGCCCATGAAGAGTTTCACACCTGGCACGCGACTGTAATCCACAGAGCGGAGGACATCGACATTATCGCGCGTGGCACCTATCCAAAAGGCGTAATTTGCCACCGAATCCTCTTGTGCGCGGCAGAACTTGTCCTCGAGCGCCTCCAGGCTCACCGTAGCGGGATTGGTGTTAGGCATCTCCATGAACGAGGTTACGCCGCCAGCCACCGCCGCACGGCTCTCGGAGGCTATGGTGGCCTTGTGCTCACCTCCCGGCTCACGGAAATGCACGTGAGAGTCTATCACTCCGGGCAAAAGCCAGTCGCCATTAAGGTCCAAGGCACGGTCGGCATACCTTTCAGTGAGCACGTCGGGCGGGACACCCTCGCCTATGTCAGTAATCAATCCGTCCGAGGAAATCTCCACGAACCCCTTGAATATACGCCCCTCGTTCACAATCAGGGCATTGTGCAGCAGTCGCTTATCCATTTTTCAATAAAGTGAGGTTTTTCAGGCTCAGTTTCACATGAAGTACCCCGCAGCTCGCATTGGTGTGCGGCTACGGGGCGAATCTTAGAGAGTGTCGGAGTTTTTATTTCTTCTTGATGCCGTCGCGTATGAGAAGCGCGTCTACAGTGGCGGGACGACCACGGAACTGCTCGTAAAGCACAGCGGGATCCTGTGTGTTGCCGCTCTGCAGCATCTTCAAGAACTTGGCGGCTGTCTTCTTGTCATATATGTTGCCGGTCTCCAAGAATGCAGCGAAAGCGTCGGCGTCCAGCTCCTCGGCCCATTTGTAGCCGTAGTAACCTGCCGCATATCCGCCGGAGAAGATATGGCCGAAAGATGGGCTTACCATGGTGCCGGCAGGAGCGTCGAAGACCTTGACAGGCTCGATGGCAGCCGACTCGAAGGCCTCTATGTCCTGGCTTGCACGCAGGGGCTCGGTGATGCTGTGGTAGGCCATGTCAAGATTCGCGAAAGAGAGCTGACGCAGGCAAGCATAAGCAGCTGCATACTGGCTTGCCTTGATGAACTTGTCCACCAACGCCTTGGGCATCTTCTTGCCTGTCTTGTAGTGAGCGGCAAAACTGTCAAGGAATTTCTTCTGGGTGAGGTAGTTCTCATTGAACTGGGAGAACAGCTCTACGAAATCACGATAGACGTTGGTGCCGCCCTGGCTCTGATATTTGGCCTGGCCGGAAAGGCCGTGTATCGCATGGCCGAACTCATGAAGGAATGTCTCAACCTCGTAGGGGCTCATCAGGGCCGGCTCGCCGCCGTTAGGCTTCGTGAAATTCATGACAATGGAAATCAAGGGTATGACCCGCTCGCCATTGTCATCGACATATTCGCCTCGGAACTCGGTCATCCACGCACCGGGAGACTTGCCCGCACGATAGAAGAAATCTGTGTACAGGACACCGATGAGGTCTCCTTTGGAGTCGGTGACGTCATAGGCTGTGACATCGGGGTGATAGCCCACGATATCCTTGTTGACCTTGAAATTGTAACCATAAAGAGTATGAGCCAGCCCAAAGACACCGTCAATGACCTTGCTTACCTCGAAATAAGGCTTCATGTCCTCGTCATTGAAACTGTATTTTGCGTTCTTGAGCTTGTCGGCCCAATAAGAATAATCCCAAGCCTCCAGCTTGAAATCGGGGCCTTCGGTCTGACGAGCGAAATCGGTGATTTCGGCTATCTCGGCCTTCATAGGCTCATAATATGCCTCACGGAGGTCGTCCAGGAGGGCACGTACATTGGCGGAGTTCTTTGCCATACGGCGGTTGAGGGCATAATCCGCGTATGATGGATAGCCGAAGAGGTTGGCGATTTCCAGACGCACATTGGCGATGTCCTTCAGGATCTGCGTGTTGTCATAAGCGCCGCCATAGTTGCGGGTATTGTACAGCTTGTACATCTTCTCGCGCAGCTCACGGTTGTCGGCATACTTTATGAAAGGACTGTATGAAGGGAAAAAGACCGTGAACAGGTACTGGGAGCCATCGTCGGGCTTTCCTGCGGCCGCAAGAGCGTCTGCCGCCTCCTGGCGTGCAGCGGCTATGGCGGACTCCGGCAGACCGGAGAGCTGGTCGGCAGTGAGCCAGAGCGTGCGGTCGGGGTTCTTCATGTCGTTGGATACATTCTGGGAGAACTTGACAGTGAGATCCGAAAGCTCGGCACTGAGCTTGCGGTATTTTTCACGGGCCTCGCCTTGGAGATTGGCGCCGTTCTCGGCAAAATCCTTGTAGATTTCCTCCGTGAGGCGACGATCCTCCGGCGTAAGTGACGTATCCTTGTCCATATTTTCATATACGAACTTGATACGTTGCCACAAAGCCTCGTTGAGCATGATGTCCGTAGAGTGTTCGCTCAGCATGGGAGTGGTCTTGCTCACCACCTCTTGCAGCTCAGGTGTGCCGAGTGCGCCGTCAAGGTTGGACAGGGTCAGCACCACATTGTACAATGTGGCTCCACTGCGCTCATAAGGAAGGATTGTGTTCTCGAATGTGGGATTGGAACGCTGCTTGCATATAGCGGCAATCTCATCATTCTGCTCCTTTATGCCGGCTTTTATGGCCTCCTCATAGTCGGAAATCACAATCTTGTCAAACGGCACGGTGGCATGGGGGGTGTTCCATGTCTCCAGAAATGGATTCGTGCGTGCGTCTGCGTCAGAAGCTGTCATAATCGCTACCGTGGCCAGACAGCCACTTATAAGTTTTTTCATTAGGTTGAAGATGAATTAGAGTATATTTTTAGCAAAGTTAGGAATAATCCGTGAAATACACAAATCTGAGTCATGGCTGCTGCACTGATTTCATGGTCAGGGATATCCGTCCTCTCTCGAGGTCTACCTCCAAAACCCTCACATTCACTTGTTGAAGCACCTTCACCACGGCGTGGGGATTTGTCACGCGCCTGTCGGCCAGTTGTGACACGTGCACCAGGCCTTTGGTCTTGATGCCCAGGTCCACGAAGCATCCGAAATTAGTGACGTTGGCGACGATGCCGGGCAGCTCCATACCTTCGCGCAAATCTTCGATACTCTCTATCGAGGTATCGAAGCTGAACTTGGCCAGCTGCTTGCGCGGGTCGCGGCCAGGCTTCTCAAGCTCCTTCATGATATCTTGAAGCGTCTCCTCGCCTGAGTCCTTTGACACATAGCGCTTTATGTCAATCTTGGAGCGCATCTCTGGGTTTGAGACGAGGTCGGAAGACGTGCAGCCCAGGTCGGCGGCCATACGTTCAACCAGCTTGTAGGACTCTGGGTGTACGGCACTGTTATCCAGCGGGTTGACTGCTCCCGGAATCCTCAGAAATCCGGCGCATTGTTCAAAGGCCTTCGCGCCTAAGCGCGGCACGGCCATCAGCGTCTTGCGGTCAGGGAAATCTCCGTGCTCGCGCCGATAGGCCACGATGTTGTCTGCCAACGCCGGTCCAAGGCCGGATACGTATGAGAGCAGTTCACGGCTCGCGGTGTTGAGGTTCACTCCCACTGAATTGACGCAGCTCGCGGTGACACTGTCAAGCTTCTTCTTAAGCAACGACTGGTCCACGTCATGCTGATACTGCCCCACACCTATGGATTTAGGGTCTATCTTGACCAGCTCAGAGAGAGGGTCCATGAGACGGCGCCCTATGGATACGGCTCCGCGCACAGTGATGTCCTTGTCCGGGAACTCACGTCGCGCCACCTCGGAGGCGCTGTAGACCGACGCCCCGTCTTCATTCACCATATAGATTTCAAGGCCCAGGTCGAGTTCTTCTATGAACTCGCGGGTCTCGCGGCCAGCCGTGCCGCTGCCTATGGCCACAGTGTCTATGCCATAGCGGTCGGTCATCTTAATCACCTGCATCTCAGCATATACGCGCGCATCATGCTTGCCGTGCGGGTAAATAGTGTCATGATGCAGCAGCGTCCCGTTCTTGTCGAGAATCACGACCTTGCACCCGGTGCGGAAACCAGGGTCGATGGCCATAAGTTGACGGGCGCCGAGAGGCGAGGAGAGCAGCAGGCCGCGAAGGTTGGCCTCGAACACCTCGATGGCTTCGATGTCGGCTTCCCGCTTGGATATGGAGGCGAACTCATTCTCTATGCTCGGCTTCAGCAAGCGGCGGAAAGAGTCATCCA
>URZM01000061.1 GCA_900552315.1 uncultured Bacteroidales bacterium
AAATGACATGGCGAACTGATTACGGAAAAATTTCCATAATTCCCCACCCGCCCCCTTTCCGCTACCACACCATCCTCCCTTCGCGCCCCCAAACCATGGGGTTCATTCGGCGTGCGTGACCCGTCACGCAGTTGTTGATGGCGTGCTTCGGTGTCCTGTACGATTCTTTGATTTTAAAGTGGGGTAAATATTTGGCGGGGTGGGGGGTTATTGCTAATTTTGCAGACTGGAAAGCGGATGCCTCTTGGCTTCGTGCACTGAGACTCTGGGGTTCTTGGCTGGGACTCGGGTTCGGGCTGGGGGCGCGGGCATCGGCTTGGAATTGTACGAGGCATATCTAAATGTACGAGATGATGTACAGGGTATCGAATATCTATGAGACACTGGGCGGTGGGCGCCGCTGCCGCCACGTGGCGCAGGTCCCGGGCGCGGCTTTGCACCGGCTGGCTTGCGGCTCGCTGCTTTTGGCTTGCAGCTGCTCGTCGAACACGGGCGGGGCGGACTCTGCCGCCGTGGCCGAGAATGAGGCGGAAGGGGGCGACACGGTATGCGCCGAGCTGCCCCGGGAGGAGACCGGAGAGTCTTTCCGTGCCGACAATGATATAGCCATGACGGTGCGCAGCATGGCGTATGCCATCAGCGAGGGGGAGCCGCTTGACTCTACAGACTATAATTTTTCCGGAGTGCTTACCGACGGGCTTGGCTCGCCGTTGTTCACTGATTTCGAGGGTTTCCCGGGCCAGTGGGAGGTGGAGGTGGTGAATCCCCATGAGGTGCTTATCCGCAACATAGGCACCGGGGACCTCATGCCCGGAGAGCTGATAGAGTACCTCAGCTCCACGTTCAACACCGCTGCCGAGGACGAGAATGAGGAGCTGCGCATGGTAGACTCTTTCGACGAGGGTGACGCGCAGGTGCAGCTGTATTCTTTCGGGCGCACGAGCCTGCGTGTGGAGACGCGCCCTGAGACGCTCCCTACCGGCGAGGTGGGTCCCAAGCTGGAAATCACCCTTCGCTACGACACGCTTGCCTCGGAGCGGAACTGACCCCCTTTCTTGAGACGGTCACGATGCAGTATTAGACTCACAAGAATCTTGTAACGTATTGATAACCAATGCAGGGATGCACCCCGGTGCAATGCGTTCAATATGCAACCGCGCTGCGGTAGTTGCCGCCTCTGCACCTACCCCACGAAGACGAGAGGGGAGGGCTCGTCGCCCTCCCTCCCGCATATCGTGGGGCTGGAGGTTATGGATGCGTTCCGCGCATCGCCGGGACGGCATGGGTCGGACGGGTGCAGGGTGGTGTGTCATAATAGCCAATCTGCGGCGTTGCTTTCGGCATTCAGGCTCGGTCATGTACTTTAGTACACTCCCATCGCCCTCAGCCTCAGTACCTTGCATCTCGGCCGTTCTGACAAACTGCAGAGGCCTCTGATACATCAGCATGAGGTGAAAGTCATACCGGCTCAAATCGAGTGTGTAAAAGGCAAAAATCGGCTCAGACTGAGCCGATAATCCAATAAATTTTAGTAATTTTGAGCCGATAAAAATTCTCGTACATGACTCAAGAGATTGAAATACTTCAGTTCCTCCACTACAATCCGGAAGCTTCAAGGGCGCAAATCGGCTCGGCATTGGCCAATGCCCCAAGTGCGGCAACCCTTAAACGGCTGATTGCTGACGGTGTTTCTAAAGGACATATCGAGGTGGTTGGCCGTGGACCTGCAACGCGCTATAGGCTTACTCCTCAGGCACATGTGACGATGGAGCTGGACCTTGATACATATTTTGACAAGGATGTGGACGAGCGAGAGGTACAGGAGTCGTTCAATTTTGAACTTATCAATGAAGTCCTTCCCAAGGTGGATTTATTCAGCCAAGAAGAGTTGCGGCAGCTTGATGACGCACAGAGTCTGTTTTATCAACATCTTTCAGAAATGTCCGAGCTGGAATACCGCAAAGAGATGGAGCGTCTCGGCATCGACCTGTCTTGGAAATCCTCACAGATAGAAGGCAACACATATTCTTTGTTGGAGACCGAGAGGTTGCTGAAAGAGAAGCAGGAGGCGAGGGGAAAGACAAAAGAGGAAGCCGTGATGCTTCTCAATCATAAGGACGCGCTCGACTTTATTCTCGATGTGCCGGACTATCTGAATGATTTGACAGTCGCACGTATCGAGGAGATTCATGCCTTGCTAACGAAAGAGTTAGGCGTTGAGAGAAACATCCGGCATCGGCGTGTAGGCATTACAGGGACAAACTACACTCCGCTTGACAATGAGTTTCAGATACGTGAGGCACTTGAAGACACCGTGCGACTCATCAACGGCAAGAGCAATGTATTCGAGAAAGCGCTGCTCGCACTTGTTTTGCTCAGTTACATTCAGGCATTCACCGACGGCAACAAGCGCACAGCCAGAATAGTGAGCAACGGTATTCTCATCGCCAACGGCTACTGTCCCATATCGTTCCGCACGGTGGATTCAATCGACTACAAAAAGGCGATGCTGATGTTCTATGAGCAGAACAATGTCGCCGCTTTCAAACGCATCTTCATCGACCAATTCCTTTTCGCTGTCAAAACCTATTTTTAAAGTACATACGCGAGTTGGAGCATGGTTTGGTATATGGATATTTATTGCTATATTTGCGGTCTAATGGCAATATATTGAACCATGGACAGCCGGGACTACATACAGAACATCGACATCCTTGAGATTCTCGCCAGGCGGGTGAAGGAGTACAGGCTCGCCGCCCGCATGAGCCAGAGGGAGCTTGCGCAAAAGTCTGGCGTGAGCTATACCACCATAAGCCATTTCGAGCAGGGCAGGAATCCTAATATGACGCTCAACAATTTCATAAGCCTGCTGCGGTGTGTGGGCATGGAGAGGCGCATGCTCGAGCTGCTGCCCGAGCTGCCGGTGCCACCGCTGGCGCTGCGTGAAATCAATAAGCTGATACCCAAACGAGTAAGAAAGAAAAACTCCTGATTGTAATCTTCGGACCGGAGGGTTAGCGGAAGAGGTAGGTGAGGACGGTGCGGCCCGTGGCGGCGAGCATGGCGGGGTCTATGTGCCGCAGGTCGTCGCTGACGGTGTGCCAGGTGTCGGGGAAGCCGGTGTCGGAGAGGGCTATTATGTCTATGGCGGGGACTCCGGCTTTCAGGAATTCCACGTGGTCGTCGGTGATGGCTCCTCCTTGCAGGTCGGTGAACAGGTCGGCGTGTCCGGCCAGGGCCGCCGCGTCCCATACGTCGTCGAGCAGGGAGGGGGCGTATGCGTCGGAGAACATCTCGCGGCGGAATGAGGTGCCGCGCCCTCCCACCATGTCGAGCAGTATGACTCGGGCGGGGCGGTAGCCTGCGGGCGGGTTCTGGGCGAAATAGCGCGCTCCGAGTGCCCAGGACTCGTCGTCGCCCTTCGAGCCATAGTCTTCGGCATCTACGAACAGTATGTCAATCCCTTTGCCGTCGGTGCCTTGCTGCCCGAGCACGCGTGCAATCTCCAGGAGGACGGCTACGCCGCTGGCACCGTCGTTGGCTCCGGGCACGGGCTTGTCATGGTTGGCGGGGTCGGGGTCGTTGTCGGCCCAGGGCCGGGTGTCCCAGTGGGCCACGAGCAGGGTTCGGTCGGCTGCCTGGGGGTTGAACTGCCCTAAGATGTTGGTGGCGGGCAGCGGGGTGCCGTCGAAGGCGCTGAGTGTGGCCTGCTGCAGTGTCACCTCCGCGCCATGTCTGCGCAGCTCGGCCTCGAGCCACTTGCCGCAGGCGTCATGGGCGGGGGTGCCGGGTACGCGCGGACCGAACTGAAGCTGGCGTTCCACGTTGCTGAAGGCGCTGTCGGCCACGAAGGCAGCCGCTATGGCGGGGACTTTCCCGACCGGGACAGCCTGCTGGCCCGAGGTGTTCTCGGCTCCGCTCTCGGAGTCGTTGTCGGTTCCTGCCGATGATGAGGCGCAGCCCACCGCTGCGAGTATGAGGGATAAAAGGGATGTCTGCAATATTTTCATGCCGCAAATTTATTTGGGAGGACCGGGTATGTAAAAAGATAGTCGGCTACCGCTTATGGACAGCTCGGGGTCTTGCATCTGGTCGATGCGGGTGGCGGCCACCTGTGCCATCCTGTAAATTGTCGCAGGGTGCGCCAAACGATGATGCAAAAGTAGAAACAATATCTGAAACGTGCAAACGGGATGGGAGCCGGGGGCGGAGTGGACGGGGATGGTGTATGATTTATGCAACCGCGCTGCGGTAGTGCGTTTGAGGCTCTTTCCCCACGAAGACGAGAGGGTGCCTCCGGCCCTCCTCTCGCATATCGTGGGGCTGGAGGTTGTGGATTCGCTCTGCGAATCGACGGGTCGGACTTTTATGACTTGGGATAGGGGTAAACATCGCAAAGCGATGTCCCTACAAGGTTGGGGAGCATCTCCGTGATTTCGCAGGGCTGGGGAGCACCTCCGTGATTTCGCAGGGGTGGGGAGCGCCTCCGGGTCGGAGACCGGACGGAATCCGCGCGTCAGGGATTAGCCGAGGACTTCGATGGCGCGGTTGAGGCGGGCTATGACCTCGGACTTGGGCATCAGCTCGGTGATGTCGAACATGTGCGGGCCTCGGCAGGATCCTACCACGGCCAGGCGGAAGGCGTTCATGACGTTGCCTAAGTGGTAGCCGTTGGCCTCTATCCAGCCAAGGACTATCTTCTCGGCGTTGGCGCTGGTCATGTCCTCTATGCCTTCGAGCACGCCTATGAGCTGGCGCATGATGTCGGCGGTGCCTTCTTTCCAGCGTTTCTTCACGTCCTTCTCGGCGTATGTCGTGGGCGCCTCGAAGAAGAAGTCGGCCTGGGTCCAGAGGTCGCGCACGAACTCTATGCGGCCTTTGACCATGTCCACGGCGCGGGCCACGTATTCGGGGTCGGCGTCGGCATGCCCATGCTCGGCGAGAACAGGCATGAACAGGGTGGCCAGCTCATGGCCGTCCATGCGCATGAGGTATTCGTGGTTGAACCAGATGCCTTTCTTGTAGTCGAACTTCGCGCCGGCCTTCGAGCAGTGGTCGAAGGAGAATTTCTGTATAAGCTCGTCCATGGTCATCAGCTCGGTATCGTCGCCGGGGTTCCAGCCCAGGAGGGCGAGGAAATTGACGACGGCCTGGGGCAGGTAGCCCTGCTCGCGGTATCCTGAGGAGACCTCGCCGCTCTTGGGGTCGTGCCACTCGAGGGGGAATACGGGGAAGCCGAGCTTGTCGCCGTCGCGCTTGGAGAGCTTGCCGTTGCCCACGGGCTTGAGCAGCAGGGGCAGGTGGACGAACTGCGGCATGGTGTCCTGCCAGCCGAAGGCCTGGTAGAGAAGCACGTGGAGAGGAGCGGAGGGGAGCCATTCCTCCCCGCGTATCACGTGGCTCACCTCCATGAGGTGGTCGTCCACTATGTTGGCCAGGTGATATGTGGGCAGGGAGTCGGCACTCTTGTACAGCACCTTGTCGTCGAGTATGGATGAGTTTATGACCACGCGACCGCGTATGAGGTCGTCCACCACCACATCCTGCCCGGCATCTATCTTGAAGCGCACCACGTACTGCTCGCCGGCGTCCATGAGCCGCTTCACCTCCTCGGGGGGAAGGGTGAGGGAGTTGCGCATGGAGCCACGTGTGGAGGCATCGTACTGGAAATTGGGCTTCTCGGCGCGGGCCTTGTCAAGCTCCTCGGGGGTGTCGAAGGCTATGTAAGCCTTGTCCTCGGCCAGGAGGCGGTCTACGTATTTCTTATATATCTCCTTGCGTTCGCTCTGCTTGTAAGGGCCGCAGGCTCCGCCCTGGCGCACGCCCTCGTCGATGCCTATGCCGAGCCACGCGAGCGCCTCGTTGATATACTCCTCGGCGCCCGGCACGAACCGGCGCGAGTCGGTGTCCTCGATACGCAAGATCATGTCGCCGCATCTCTGGCGGGCGAAGAGGTAGTTGAAAAGGGCTGTGCGCACGCCTCCTATGTGGAGGGGTCCCGTGGGGGACGGCGCGAATCTCACCCTGACTTTACGTTGCATATATGATATTAAGTTAAGTGTTTAGACATTTATACGCGAGCGAGGGGCGGACTATCTGTCGAGCCTCACGAACCGTGAGCCGTTCAGGCATACGAGAGCGTGGGCAGAGCGTCCTCGGCGGCGGGCACCAGATATGGCGCCACCTCCTTGTACTCCTCCCGGGAGACCACGTCCCTGACCGAGAGCATGACACGGAGAATATGAGCGGCGGGGTCCCAGACGTATTCCACCACGGGGAAGGGGATGAGGCGGCTCACCGCCGCGCGCGCCTCCTTGTCGGAGCGCCATTGCGCGGCCATGAAATCTTCCACGAGGGGAGGCGTGAAATATTTCTTGGCGTTGAGGGGCCTGAGGCGTGAGTCATAAAAGCTAATCTGCGAGTCTGCGCCACCAGCGTCCACGGTGTATATCAAGGCCGCCAGCGCCTTCTTGGCGGAAGGGAGCAGGAATATCTGGGCACGGCTCACCTGTGTCAGGTCGAGCGACACGCAGGAGTCCGACCATGCAGTGAGGCGCGACTGGCCGTACATCTCGTTCATGGCCGTATAGTCCTTGCCTGCCTCGGCGTAGTCGGCCATGTCCAGGCGCGCGGAACGCGAGAGCAGGTCGAGGGCCGGGACATCGAGGTCCGTGAACACATATCTGAGCGAGAGCGTGTCGGCAGGCTGCGCGCCTCGCACAAGCGGCAACGCGCACGACAGCGCCAGAATCAGACACAGGAGCTTGGTTCTCATGAATTTATAAGTACGTATGCAAATTTAAACGACAGTAAGTGCTCACACTTACTTATTTTTCTTCTTGCCCTTGTTGATGAATATGTCGAAATTGCCATGACGCTTGGGAGCGGGCGCGGCGGCCACAGGAGGCATCTGTGCCTTCGGGGCCTTTGCGGCCTTGGGCTTCTTGCCTTCCTTGGCGGGCTTAGGGTCCCAAGGCTCCTTGCGGCCCTTCTCCTTCTTGTCCTTGGCCTTACGGTCCTTGTCGCGGGCGCCGAGCTTGCTGTCGCGGCGCGCGTCACGGCCCTTGCCTCCCCTGGGGCGGGAATCGCCGTAGTCCTTTCCGTCCTCGGCCTTCTCCGCATATAGGCGCGTGCCATAGAACTCGTCGCCCTTGAGGGAGGCTATCACACGCGGCGCGTCGGCGGCGCGGACATCGAACAGGGTGTAGTTGGGGAAGAGGTCTATACGGCCTATCTCCGGCTTGGGACCCTGCACGTTTCGGTTCACAATCTCCATGAGGTTGCCGGGGAAGAATCCCTGGGCCTTGCCCACGTTCAGGAACAGGCGCTCATAGCCCTCCTCGGCCTGTCGGCGACCCTTGTCGGCCTTGGAACGGGGGGCGCGGCCATCATTCTCACGGGCGCCCTTGCCATCCTTTCCCTTGGCGTTGAGGTCTATGTCCGGCATGTCCTTGTAATAGTCTATCAGGCGCGAGAACTCCAGGGAAAGCACCCTTTTGAGCAAATCCTCCCCCGAGAGCCATTCCAGCTTCTTGCGCACGCCGGGCATATAGCGCTCCATGGCGGTCTCGTTCACCTCCACCCTCTCCAGGCGGTCGGCCAGGGCATATATCTGCTTCTCTATGATATGGTCGGGGGTAGGCACCATGCGGTGCTCGAAGGTCTTGCCGATGCGTTTCTCTATCTCGCGCAGCTTCTTCTGCTCGCGGGAGTGGATTATGGCCACAGACACGCCGGTCTTGTGCGCCCTGCCCGTGCGGCCTGAGCGGTGGGTGTAGACGGCGGGGTCGTCGGGCAGGCCGTAGTTTATGACGTGGGTGAGGTCATCCACGTCGAGGCCGCGCGCCGCCACGTCGGTGGCCACCAGGAGCTGCGTCACATGGTCGCGGAACTTCTTCATGGCCAGGTCCCTCTGCGCCTGGCCGAGGTCTCCGTGCAGGCAGTCGGCGTTGTAGCCGTCGGCTATGAGCTTGTCGGCTATCTCCTGTGTCTCGCGGCGCGTGCGGCAGAAGATGATGCCGTAGATGTCGGGATTGTTGTCGGCCACACGCTTCAGGGCGAGGTACTTGTCATGGGCCTTCACCATATAATATATGTGGCGCACGTTGGCCGAGCCTTCGTTCTTGTTGCCGGCCACGAACTCCACGGGGTCGTGCATGAAACGGCTTGCGATGGAGGCTATCTCCTTGGGCATCGTGGCCGAGAACATCAGCATCTTGCGGTCCTGGGGCACATGGGAGAGAATCTCCTCAATGTCCTCGAGAAATCCCATGTTGAGCATCTCGTCGGCCTCGTCGAGAATCACGGTATGCACCTGCTCCAGGTCCACCTCTCCCCTCTTTATCAGGTCTATGAGGCGGCCGGGTGTGGCCACTATTACCTGCACTCCCCTGCGCAGGGAGCGTATCTGCGAGTCGATGGAGGAGCCTCCGTAGACAGGGATTATCTTCAGTCCGTCGATATAGCGGGAGAAGTCGGCCAGGTCTGAGGCGATCTGGAGGCATAGCTCACGCGTGGGGGCTATCACCAGTGACTGGGGCACGGTGCGGCTCACGTCGGTGCGCTGCAGCACGGGCACGCCGAAAGCGGCGGTCTTTCCGGTGCCGGTCTGTGCAAGCCCCACCACATCGCCCTCCTTCTCAAGCAGATGGGGTATCACCATGCGCTGGATAGGCATGGGGGTCTCGAAGCCCATCTCGGTGAGGGCTTTCAGGATGGCCGGGTCTATTCCGAGGCTGTCGAACCCGGCCTCGACGGGTTGCGCCGGGGCAGGCTGGCTCTGGGTCAGCGGCTCGGTGGCGTCATCATATATTTCGTTGTCCATAAGTAAGTATTCAAATTTAAACGATAACAGTAAGTGGCCTTTGATATTTATCTTTTATACTTTCTGCGGCTTCTTTTTGGCCGTTTGGGCCTTGTCGCTCAGTCGCATACGCCTGTATGCTCCTTCGCTCCGCAGCCCGACCGCCTCAAAAACAACCTCGCATAAAGTATAAATTAAATTTGAACACTTACTTATTAATAGAAATCATCTGCTCAGATAGAAACGAGCATAGGCATAGAATAGAAACGAGAATGATGGATGCTGAAAATTTGAAGCCCCCTACATGGGAAGAGGTTGAGAATAGGATGTTTCATCCATGGGAAGGCGAGAGGATTGTTATTGACACCGCTCATAAGTCCATAGAAGAAAGCCAAAAGGAGTTGGATAGAAAAATTCTATGCTACTTAAGGCTAAATGGAATAGAGTTTCGATGAATTTACATTTCATAACCTATTTCTTATGAGGGCGTTCCACAGCCAGTCAGCTACGAGCGAAACGGCCACACTCTGCCGGAAATCCGATATAGCATGGGATTGCATGGATTGAGCTGCTGCGATATGAAGATCGAGCTTCAAGGGAATCATCATCTGCTTATTTATTATTAACTTTGCGGTCTGAACAGAAAAGGCTTATGGCAATAGATACAGAAAAGGAACTTGGCCCGATGAAGCTGATTTTCAATTATAACAATGTGTTTTTCAGCTTCTTCTATGACGACCTTAGCGGCTGCATCCACCGCTCGCAGGAGTACGCGCTCAATTACGTTTATTCCGGCGAGATGATTCTTGACAACGGCAGGGAGAAAATCCCTGTTCGCAAGGGGGAATGTGTGTTCATCCCGCGCGACCATCATATCACCATGTATAAGAAGACATATCAGGGTGAGCGGTATTGCGGCATCTTCTTAATGTTCACCCGCAGTTTTCTACGCGAAATGTACAGCAAACTGTCGCTCAACAAGATCAAGCCTTCGACGGGGAAACTCCCTGACGGCGTAATCAAGCTGCCTAAGACCGTGGAACTTGCCAGCCTTTTCGCCTCGATGACCCCCTACTTTGACCCAGATGTGAAGCCGAAGGATGATTTTATGGAGCTGAAGCTGCAAGAGGGTCTGATGGCACTGTTGGCGATTGACGACAGATTCGTCCCGACAATGTTCGATTTCAACGAGCCATGGAAGATAGACATCCTCGGCTTTATGGAGGATAATTTCATGTGCGACCTGAGCATAGAAGAGATAGCCCACTACACCGGACGAAGTCTCGCCACGTTCAAGCGCGATTTCAAGAAAATCAGCGACCTCACACCCGAGAAATGGCTTATCAAGAAACGCCTGGCCAAAGCCTATGAACTTATGAAGACCGGCAAGAAAAAAGTCGTTGAGGTGTACGCCGAAGTCGGATTCCGCAATCCATCCCATTTCTCCACCGCCTTCAAACGAGAATTCGGCATCACGCCAACTGCCGTTATGGGATAAAAGGACACGACTGAACTTTTCAGAAACCATGATTGAGCCTCACAGCAACCTCGCCGTGGGGTTCTTTGTGTAATTTTGCAACGTGAGAACAAGAGTGTTTGAAAATAAAACAGGGAATTGATATGAAGAATATACTGATAATATCGTCGAGCCTGCGCAGCGGCAGTAATTCGGAAGCTCTCGCCAAAGAATTTGCACGAGGAGCTTCCGATGCCGGAAATAAAGTGGAACTGATTTCTCTTCGTGATAAAGACATACGCTTTTGTCGCGGATGCCTCGCGTGCCAGAAGACCCAGAAATGCGTGATTGCAGATGACACGCAAGCCATCTTCGCCAAAATGCACGACGCCGACGTGATAGCTTTTGCGACACCTATCTACTATTACGAGATGAGCGGACAGCTGAAGACTCTTCTTGACCGCGCCAATCCGCTGTATTCCTCGGACTACCGTTTCCGAGACATCTATATGCTAACGAGTGCCGCCGAGGATGAAGAATCGACTTCGAGACGCGCCGTCATGGGACTGACAGGGTGGATTGACTGCTTCGAGAAAGCGCGTCTCGCAGGAACGGTATTCGCCGGAGGTGTCAACGACCCGGATGAAATCAGGGGCCATCCGGCACTCGCCGAAGCATACGCCGTCAGCAATATAATCCAATAAACAACCTCTAAAATGAATGTAAAGCAATTGCTGGCTGTAGGTCTGATGGTTCTTTCAGCGGGAATTACAGACCTCTATGCCTCCACTCCAAAAGGAAACAGAAACAATATGGAAAATCTGACTCTGACAAAAGAATGGGACAAGACATTTCCCAAGAGTGACAAAGTTGACCACAACAAGGTGACATTCGTCAACCGCTATGGCATCACGCTTGCCGCCGATATATAT
>URZM01000062.1 GCA_900552315.1 uncultured Bacteroidales bacterium
GCCAAAAAAGACCTCAACCTTAATTTGATTTAAAAGTAAACATACTCTTAATCGTTGAAATATTCTGCCTTGACGTTCTCCCGCATCTCTGGGGGGACGAGAGAGAGGTACTCGTCCATGAAAGAGACGAGTCTGTGATGCTCCTTCTGCCCTGCTACGTAATCGCGCACGGCTCCCAGCTCTCGGTGGGAGACTGAGAAGGCGGCATATTCGCGAGACCAGCCGGGAAACCCGGGGAAGACTTTCTCACGGCCTATCCACAGGCTCGAGGCACGTTTGATGTGCGCCACAAGCTCGGAGGTGCTGAGGGAAGGATGTCTCCGCAGCAGGAGGTGTATATGGTCCAAGGCGGCGTTGACGCGTATCAGCGCACATCCCTGGCGCTTGACTATGCCCCATATATAGAGGAAAAGCATCTCCTCTTTTTCGGGCAGGAGGCAGGGTGCCCGGTGTTTGGGGGCGAACACGACATGTTCATATAATAATGTGAGACTCATAATTCAGAATTGTGTATAGCGGGTGAGTCGTTCATAACTATGCAACCGCGCTGCGGTAGTTGTCGGCCCGCCACCTACCCCACGAAGACGAGAGAGGAGGGCCCATCGCCCTCCCCTCTCGCATATCGTGGGGCTTTTTTACTGTGGATTCGCTCCGCGAATCGCCGCCACGGGACATCCACTCAACGTGTGGTGACGGGTGCGCGGGAAAATTACATGATCCCCAGGGAGGCCCTGGGAATCATGGAGGCCGCAAAAAAATATGGCGCTCCTGGCACGACAAGGCCATCGCCAGGCATGGAAACTGCGACAACCCCGACAAGACGGCTGCCGGGCAAGGACAAGGCACTGAGACATGGCTAAAGCAACGCCGCAGATTGGTTATTATGACACACCGCCTTCTATAAAAACCACAGCGTCCCCGCAGCCTGAGGCTGCGGGGACGCTGCTATGTTATTCAGAGGGGTGTAATCAGTATATGTCCTTGTTGTGCTCAAGGAGCAGGGTCATGGACGGGCGGTCGCACACCTCGGCAGGGCCGAAATACTGGATGGGACCGGGATACTGGTACAGGGTATTCAGGGCGTTGGTCTCGCGCTGCGAGGCGAACTTCAGGTACGGACGGCCATTGAGGTTCACAAGCGCCTTCTGTATCACAGGCTTCAGTTTGCCGTTGCGGCGCTCCATGTTCATCATCATGGTGATGGGTATGCCGCCCGCTATCCACTCCTCGGTATGGCCCGTAAGGTTGCGCACCGAGCTCATGTAGCCCGTCAGCCCGGCGTTGATGAGCATGGCCGCGTTGAAGCCGAGTGCGTATGTGTAATCAGCGTCGAAATTCGAGGGATCCGCGCAACGGCCCTCATAGCCGAAGAAATGGTGCTGAGTGGCGAACTTGCCCACATACAGGCCCTGCTCCTTCATCTCCTCCAGACGCTTCTCCACCATCTCGGAGATGAGCTTCTCGGTCTCGATGAGCGACACCTGCACGTTGCCGTGGCTGTCGCGGTCCAGGGAGAGCTGGAGGGCTATCTGCTTGGGCAGGCTCTTGTACAGCTCCTGGTTCACCGGAGTCAGGTACGAGTGTATGGTTATGAGCTTGTTGTCGTCGTCCAGACCGGCCAGCTCCTCATTGTGGGCGGCAAGCACCTCGTTCAGCTCGGAGATGAGGTTCTTCATGGAGGGGATAAACTCAATAACCCCCTCGGGTATGAGGACGGTACCGAAATTCCAGCCCAGCTTGGCACGCTCGCTCACCACGTATGCCACGTAGCTCACGATGTTGTCCAGCGTCATGCGCTTGGCCAGTATCTCCTCGGAAATCAGGCATATGTTGGGCTGCGTCTCCAAGGCGCACTCCAAGGCGATATGGGACGCCGAGCGGCCCATGAGCTTGATGAAATGGTAATATTTCTTGGCCGAGTTGCAGTCACGCTGTATGTTGCCTATCACCTCGCTGTACACCTTGCAGGCGGTGTCGAAACCGAAAGATGTCTCGATCCACTTGTTCTTCAGGTCGCCGTCTATGGTCTTGGGCACGCCTATCACCTGGATGTCCACGCCCTTGGCCTTGTAGTACTCGGCCAGCACGGCGGCGTTGGTGTTGGAGTCGTCACCGCCTATTATGACAAGCGCCTTGATGTTGAGCTCTTCCAGAATCTTCAGGCCCTCGTCGAACTGCTCGGGAGTCTCCAGCTTCGTGCGGCCGGAACCGATGATGTCGAATCCGCCCGTGTTGCGGTACTCCTTTATGATGCCGGCGGTCAGCTCCATGTACTGATGGTCCACGAAACCGCTCGGACCCATGAGGAATCCGTAAAGACGGCACTCGCGGTTCAGGCTCTTGATACCGTCGAATATACCGCTCACCACATTATGGCCGCCGGGTGCCTGGCCGCCGCTGAGGATGATGCCCACGTTGAACGGCTCCTCTACACGCACGGGATTCTCGTCGCGTTCGAACTCTACCACGGGCAGACCGTAAGTGTTGGGAAAAAGTTTCTGAATTTCCTCCTGGTCTGCCACAGACTGGGTTTTCTCACCCAGCTTTACCTTGACGGGACCTTGGAGAGCGAAAGGCAGTTTAGGCTGATAGTCAGCCCTTACTCTCTGAAGCGCACTCTTTTTCATGCAGAATTTATTGAAATATTGGGTTACGGACTCCTTGAAAAGCACCGGATACGCCGCTGTATTCACGCAGAGACGAAAAATTATGCAATCCCGGCTCTCACGGGCATCGGGAGATACCCGTCCGGAGTCCTGAATATCTAACTAATACCGCTACAAAATTACAAAAAAATCCTGACCCGCACAACCCTGTGGCCACATCGGCCACACGAAATCCGAGATTCGATAACATATATCAACGTACTCCGGTTCCATGGCGACACACCGGCATCCCTTAACGTCACGGCCTCGGTTGCCTCCAAAAATGGCTAACCAAAACTACAGGGCCGACACCCAGAGCTAAACGCGCAAGTTCATTTTAGTCCAAATGTGGAGAGTCGGGACCCCAAGGCTTTGCCAATCCACATTTTAACTCTAATTTTGCATCATCAACAAATAAATTCTACACTATTATGAGCACCGACACAGAAACGGCTGCGCAGCAGCCGGAAATCAAAGCAAAGAAAGAAAACAAGGTAGTCCGCTTTTTCGTCACCCTCATCTGGCTGGTAATCGCAGTCGGAGTAGATGTCTATGCCGTCATGTCCAATGGCTATGCCCTCGGCGCGATAGCCGAAGGAGTCTTCTTCCTCATCACCTTCCTTGTGCCCTATCTGCGCAAGAAAGGATCATACACACGCTGGTTCGGCTGGCTCGCCCTGCTCTCGGCGGCATGGTTCGCCTTCTGCATGTTCAAGGGCTGAGCAAATCCCACGAATATTTCATGACATCAAAAGCCAGGTTCCCGCACACCGGAGCCTGGCTTTTTATCACTCACAAAATCAGGGACGCCGGGTGTTCGGAACCCAGCCAGGTCCATACCGCAAAACTTACGAAAAAAGCGAACCTTGAATTATTTCAAGATTCGCTGTAAACGGGGTGGAGCATACCAGACTCGAACTGGTCACCTCTTGACTGCCAGTCAAACGCTCTAGCCAGATGAGCTAATGCCCCGTCCTGCAACCGGGGGCGGCCTCTCAGCCTGCGAGCCTCTGCCCGTCCTCCCTTTTGCGATGCAAAGTTACGGCAAAAATCCGAAACCACCAAATTTCGCCCCAACTTTTTTCGTCCTTAATTCACGTGTGCTTGTCAAATCAAACATCGCGAAGCGATGTCCCTACAGGGAGTGGGACGAAGCGGACTCGTTCAGCCGATAGAATTCAGTACAGCCCCGTCCGGGACTGAGGTCCGAGTGGTGCCGACCACCCCGGCGGTGCCGGGGGTTAACGACCTTTGCGCCCCTCACGGGGCTCATGCAAAAGCCGGATCAGCGGATTAGAGCAGGGGGAGGAGGGAGATTCGGGGATGAAGAAGGTGGCGGGCTGGAGCGCGAAGCCAGGCGGCGGGAGGATGCGGGCGCGGGTCAGCGGATTTGGTCAGTGATTACGGCTTCGTCGGTGAAGTCGGCGGGGACGGCCTGGTCGGAGCAGGCCACCTCTATGAAGGCCTGCACGTCCTCGGGGTCTGTGTAGCGGGTGCAGTTGGCGAAACCGCCCTCTTCGGCGAAATCGACATTGGTGTACCAGCTCTTGCCCTTCCACTGCACCACCACGGTGCCGGTAATCTTGCCGCCCGTCATTATCGCAGACACGGTCTGCGTGGCTCCCGGAACCCTGAGCGCGTCGGCCACCCTCATGCCGGGTATGACACGGTCAGGCACCGCAGGTGTCTCGACCGGGACATAGGTATATGCGGGCGCACTGTTCACCGTGGCTATAGGCACGGCGGGAGTGATAGGCGGTGTCGCGCCGCGCGTCTCTGCCGTCTCCTGCTGCGTTGCCTGCGCTTCGGCCACGGCCTCGCCGCCGATTTCAGCGCCTGCCGAGGCAGAATCGGAAACGGACGATGCGGTCCCGGAGCATGCGCCCAGGGCTATGAGCGAGGCCGTAGCAGCTATGATGATGAAAAAACGTCTTTCCATGGTCTGTCACTCAATCTTTCTGTGAGGGGAGATTTCCCCTGAGGGCGTCCATCAGTCCCTGCATCTTGTCCTCGGCGGGGTTGCGGCAAGGCTGCCAGAAACGCTGCCCGGCAAGGCCGTCCGGCAGGTATTGCTGCGCCACATAATGCCCGGCATAGTCATGGGCATATTTGTACCCCTCGTGATACCCGAGGTCGGCCATAAGCTTGGTGGGGGCGTTGCGCAGATGGAGCGGCACGGGCAGGTTGCCGCTCTTGCGCACCTCAGCCAAGGCCGCGTCTATGGCCAGATAGGCGCTGTTGCTCTTGGGGGAGGTGGCCAGGTATATGGCACACTCGCTCAGGATGATGCGGCCTTCGGGCCAGCCTATCTTGGCCAGAGCGTCGAAAGTGGCGTTGGCCAGGAGCAGCGCGTTGGGATTGGCCAGGCCTATGTCCTCGGCGGCAAGGATACAGAGGCGTCGGGCTATGAACTTGGGGTCCTCGCCCCCTTCCACCATGCGGGCCAGCCAATAGAGAGCCGCGTCGGGGTCGGAGCCGCGCACGCTCTTTATGAAGGCCGAGATGATGTCGTAGTGCATCTCGCCGTCGCGGTCGTAGGCCAGGGGATTCGCCTGAAGGGACTCCGTCACCCGCTTGTCGTCGATCACCACCGGCTCTCCGTCGGGAGTGGACTGCTCCAGCAGGTCGAGTATGTTGAGCAGCTTGCGCGCGTCGCCGCCGGCGAACCTGAACAGGGCCTCCTTCTCCCTCACCTCCACCGTGCGGGAGGCGAGTATCTTGTCCTGCGAGAGGGCACGGTCCAGCAGGATCTGCATGTCCTCGACCCCGAGCGGCTGCAAGGTGTAGACCTGGCTGCGGGACAGGAGCGGACGTATCACCTCGAAGGAGGGGTTCTCGGTGGTGGCCCCTATCAGGGTCACGGTGCCGTTCTCCACGGCTCCGAGCAATGAGTCCTGCTGGCTCTTGTTGAAGCGGTGTATCTCGTCTATGAACAGGATCGGTCTCCCCTTGGCGAAGAGGCTGCGGCCCTCCTGCCTGCAGCGCTCCAGCACCTCGCGCACATCCTTCACGCCGCTCGTCACGGCGCTCAGGGTGTGGAAAGGCACCTCGGTCTGCTTGGCCACTATGCGGGCCAGGGTGGTCTTGCCTACCCCGGGAGGCCCCCACAGTATGAAGCTGTTGACCTTGCCGGTCTCTATCATGCGGCGCAGCACGGCGCCCTCGCCCACCAGGTGGCGCTGGCCTATGTACCCCTCCAGGTCGGTGGGGCGTAATCTCTCTGCCAAAGGAGCTTCGCTCATCTGCCTCGCAACTCTTTCAACAAGGAATCCAGGTCAAGGTCCTCAAGGGAGTCCAGCACCACATCGGCGTTGCCCTCTATGGCCTTTCTGCCCAGGGTGTCGGTCATGCCTACCAGGTACGCCCCTGCCCCCCTGCCGGAAGCAAGTCCGGAGAGGGAATCCTCGACCACGGCGCAACGCGCCGGGGACACGCCGAGCATCTCCGCGCCAAGAAGGTACGGGTCCGGGGCAGGCTTGCCATGGCTGACCATCTCGCCGTACACCACGGCGCTGAACCACTGGAGCAGGTCGGGCATCACGGCTCTCAGACGCTCCATCTTGGCCATGTCCGAGCTGGTGACCAAGGCCGCAGGCACACCGCGCCGCCTCAAGTCCGCGAGCAGCTCCCTCGCGCCGGGCATATAGCCGAAGGTGAGCTTGCGCTCCTGGTCTATGCAGTAGTCGGTGACCCGGCGGTGCAGTTCCTCCGGGAAATATTTCGCGAGAATGTCCGACAAGGTCATCCCCTTGATGACGCGAGGGAAATCCTCTACCCCGGTGGGATACATGCGGTCCACCTCGGCCCATATCAGCGTGTACTTGCGCTCGGAGTCTATGAGCACCCCGTCCAGATCAAACAGGATTCCGGTGTGGCTCATTTCTTTATCTGCTTGGCCCAGGTGTCCTTCAGCCCTATGGTCTTGTTGAACACGATCTTGTCCTCGGTGGTGTCAGGGTCCACGGTGTAGTATCCCAGTCTCTGGAACTGGAAATGCTCGCCGGCCTTGGCCCTCTCGGCCAGCCACGGCTCCACCTTCACGCCCTCTCTCACCTTCAGTGATTCCGGGTTGAGCAAATCCCTGAAATCGCCATCCTCGGCACTCGGGTTCTCGACTGCGAACAGGCGGTCATAGTCACGCACCTCCACCTCCACAGCGGTGGGCACGCTCACCCAGTGCAGGGTGCCCTTCACCTTGCGGTCGGCCCCGGGAAGGCCGCTGCGGGTCTCGGGGTCGTATGTGGCGTAGATTTCCTCGATTTCACCGTTCTCGTCCTTCTTGCAACCTGTACATTTAATAATATAGGCTCCCTTGAGGCGCACCTCCTTGTCGGGCGAGAGGCGGAAGAACTTCTTGGGAGGATTTTCCATGAAATCCTCGCGCTCTATCCACAGCTCGCGGCTGAAGGGCATCTCGTGCGTCCCGGCCCCTTCCTGCTCAGGATTGTTGTCCATGAGCATGACCTCGGTCTTGTCCTCTGGATAGTTGGTCAGTATGAGCTTCACGGGGTTCTGCACGGCGCTCACGCGGGTCGCCGTCTTGTTCAGGTCCTCGCGCACGCTGTGCTCGAGGAGCTCTATGTGGTTGAGGGCCTCGTACTTGGTATAGCCTATGCGGTTCACGAAATCCTTGATGGACGAGGGTGTGTAGCCCCTGCGCCGCAGGCCGCAGATGGTCGGCATGCGGGGATCGTCCCATCCGCTCACCAGCCCCTCCTTCACCAAGGTGAGCAGCTTGCGCTTGCTCATGACCGTGTAGGTAAGGTTCAGGCGATTGAACTCTATCTGGCGCGGGCAGTAGCTCTCGTCGGCCAACTCGCGCACGAACCAGTCATAGAGGGGGCGGTGAGGCACGAACTCCAGCGTGCAGATGGAGTGGGTCACACCCTCGAAATAGTCGCTCTGCCCGTGGGCGAAATCATACATGGGATACACCTTCCACTGCTCGCCGGTGCGCCAGTGAGGGGTGAAGATAATGCGGTACATTATGGGGTCGCGGAAGTGCATGTTGTCGCTGGCCATGTCGATTTTGGCACGAAGCACCATGCTGCCCTCGGGGAATTCTCCGGCGTTCATGCGGTGGAACAGGTCCAGGTTCTCCTCGGGGCTGCGGTCACGGAACGGACTGTTCTGGCCGGGAGTGGTGGGAGTGCCCTTCTGGGCGGCTATCTGTTCGCTGGTCTGCTCGTCCACGTATGCCTTCCCCTCCTTGATCATGCGCTCCGCCAGAGCGTAGAGCTTTGGGAAATAGTCCGAGGCATAGTAGAGACGGTCCTCCCAGTCGTAGCCGAGCCAGTGGATGTCGCGCTTTATGGCCTCGACATACTCCATGTCCTCTTTCTGGGGATTGGTGTCGTCGAAACGGAGATTGCAAGTGCCGCCGAATTTCTCTGCAGCGCCGAAATCCATTATGAACGCCTTGGCATGGCCTATGTGCAGGTAACCGTTAGGCTCCGGCGGGAAACGGGTGTTGAGCCTGCCTCCGTTCTTGCCTGCCTCCAGGTCATCCTTTATGATTTGCTCCACGAAATTGAGGCTCTCGCCCTCGGGGGCTATAACCTCTTCCTTGATTTCTTCCATAACAGGTGTGCTTACTTTTTAAGACGCAAAATTAATGAAAATTCCCCGAACCCGCAAATCCGCTGTCAGGCGGAGGACGGAGGGCGAAGGGGCTGGCGCTCAACGTCTCCAGAAGGAAGGGGCGAGAAGCACTATGACCGTGAACACCTCGAGGCGGCCTGCCAGCATCAGCAGGCTCATGAGCCATCGCCCGGACGGCGGAAGCAGGTCATACGAGCCGCTGATGCCCGTGACCCCGGCTCCCAGGCCGTTGTTGGCCGCACAGGACACCGACGAGAAGAACGCGTCCACCACAGGGAATCCCATCACAGCCAGACAGACGCCGCCTACCACTATGGAGAACGTGAATATGAGCACGAAGGCACTTATCATGTCCGACTGCTCAGGAGTGATGCAGCTGCCCCCGACCCTTACGGAGCGCATGAGCCTCGGGCTTACCGACCGGCTCACCTGAAGCCGGAAATTCTTGACGAGGTACAGCAGGCGGTCCAGCTTGGCTCCGCCAGTGGTGGACCCCGCGCAAGCCCCCACATACATCATGAATATGGTAAGGACAAGCACCGTGGGCCCCCAGCTCTCGAAATCACACGCCCCGAACCCGGTGGACGTCATGGCCGACACTATATGGAAGAGCGGGTCCACCACGCCTTCGGCTCCCGGGGCGAAATGCCCGGACCGAATGTTGAGAAGCACCATGCCCACAAGGTAAACGCCTATCAGCGCCAGGTACATGCGGAACACGTCGTTGCGCCACAGCCGCCGCATGCCGCCCTTTACCGCACCCAGGAGCAACGAGAAACTCGTGCCTCCTATGAACATGAACACGGTCAGGACTATCTTGACGTATGTGGAATCGAACCCGGCTATGGAGTCGTTGCGTGTGGAATAGCCGCCGGTGGAGACGGTGGTCATGGCCTGGCACACGCTGTCGAACAGGCTCATGGGACCGGCCCACAGAAGCAGCACGAGAGCGAGGGTGATGACCGCATACAGCCCCCACAGGTATTTGGCCGTAGCCGCCACGCGGGCCTCCAGCTTGTCGTGCGTGATGCCGGAGACCTCTGAGTTGAACATGGACAGTCCTCCACCGTTGTTCAGTGAGGGTATGATTGCAAGGGTGAACACCACGATGCCCATCCCCCCTATCCACTGTATCAGGGCACGCCACAGCAATATGCCCCGACTGCAGCTCTCCACATCCCGGATCACGGTGGCTCCCGTGGTCGTGAATCCGCTCATGGTCTCGAAAAAGGCTTCGCTTACATCAAGGGGCGTGGAGCAGAGCAGAAAAGGAATCATGCCCATGAACGAGAACACCACCCACACAGAGGCTGTGAGCAGACATCCGTCGCGCCTGCGCATTGTCGGTTCCGAAGGGCGCATGAAGCGTTTAAGCACGTACCCCACGCCGCCTGTGGCTGCCGCAGCCAGGGCAAAAGTCCCCCAATCCTCCTCCCCCAGGCTCAGGCTCAGCAGCATCGGCACAAGCATGAAAGCGGCTTCCACAAGCAGCAACAGCCCCAACACCTCGAGCACCCGGGCTACATTTATCACAGGGCGGCGCTTACGCTCCCGCCTCACATACACCACACTCCTATTCATCGTCCGAACAGTTTCTCAACCTTGTGGAGCGCTCCGCTCAGGCAGAACACTATCACCTCGTCCCCCGGCTCCAATCGTGTGGACCCGGTCACCAGCTCTCCATGGCCGTCCCTGATCATTGCCGCGAATGTAAGCTCATGCGGCAGACGCAGGTCCTTCACCATCCCTGCCGACAGCCACGAGCCTTCCACCACGCACAGCCGTCCTACCTCGGCGTCGGTCAGCGGAAGGCATTTGGAGCTGGCGGCGTCGGCATCGAGCATCAGCTGGAAAATGGCGCTCGCCGTGATGTGCTGCTTGTTTATCACCGAGCTTATACCCAAAGCTTCGGCCTTGTCGAGATAACGGTCCCGTTCTATCTCGGCTATACGCTTGCCCACACCGGCCTCCCCGGCACTCAGGCAATCCAGTATGTTGCTCTGGTCAGACTCACTCAAGGCTATGAAGGCGTCGGAATCGAACAGTCCCGCCTGCTCCAAAGCCCCGTCGTCGCTGGCGTCCCCGTTGATGATGCGGCAATGCGGACACTCGCGGGTCAGCCGGCGACACGCCTCAACGTCGTTCTCCAGTATAGTGAACGAGAACTCCCCTCGCCCTCTGGCCACGAGAGTACGAGTCAGCTTGCCGCCACCGCTTATCAGCACCTGGTGTATCCTCTTCTCGCGTCGGCCTGCAAGTCGCTTCACCGCCTGCACTCCGTCTCCCACCGTGGTAAGGTAAAGCACATCGTCGGCCTCCACTATAGTGTCGCCATGCGGAATGAGCGTACGGCCTCCGCGCCGGACGGCCGACACATGCAGATGCCCGCTGTGCATCGACAGCTCCCGCAACGGTTTGCCTGATATAGGCGCGTCACCCTTCACCCTGACGGCAAGCATCACCACGCCGGTGCCGGGGAACTCGTACCAATTGCGCGTCCAAGGGTGGCGAAGAGAATCAAGTATGGTCTCGGAAGCCAGCAGCTCCGGAAATATAACCTTGTCTACCCCCATTCGCGCCAGCACCTCCCGGCTCTCCGGACCGGCATATTCGGCACGGTCCACCCGCGCCACCGTCAGGCGAGCGCCCATGGACTTGGCCATGCCGCACGCCACCAGGTTCTCCGAGGTCACGGGAGTGACAGCTATGAACATGTCGGCCTTGTCTGCCTTCGCGTCGCGCAAAGCAGA
Source organism: uncultured Bacteroidales bacterium (assembly GCA_900552315.1). Taxonomy (GTDB): domain Bacteria; phylum Bacteroidota; class Bacteroidia; order Bacteroidales; family Muribaculaceae; genus Lepagella. The sequence goes on from URZM01000062.1 coordinate 10,997, forward strand.
GAACTCTACAGGGTCACCCGTCACCGTCAGGAGGTTGAAATCCATGTCGAGGGTCCGCAGACGCTCTGGGTCCGGGTCCACTATATATATATCCTGGTTCTCCGTGGAGAGATACCGCGCCAGATAAGAGCCTACCTGGCCCGCCCCGGC
>URZM01000063.1 GCA_900552315.1 uncultured Bacteroidales bacterium
ATTTCCCGGAAGGGTTATTGGTCACCCTCCTTGTGGAAAATGTGACGCAGCTTGGAGAAGATGCGGTGTACCGTGCTCTGCGAGGGGGTGACGTTGGGCTGGCCTTGCAGGCTCTCCACGGCCTTGCGCTCCTCGTCGGAAAGGTTCTCGGGCACATAGACCATCACGTTCACGAGCTCGTCTCCACGGCTGCCGGAGCCGTAATGAGGCAATCCCTTGCCACGCAGACGGAGCACCTTGCCGGGCTGGGTACCGGCCGGAATCTTCAGGCGGGCCTTGCCCTCCACCAGAGGCACCTCCACGCTTCCGCCGAGGGCGGCGGTGGGGAAATCAAGCATGAGGTTGTAGATCAGGTCGTCCTCGTCACGGATAAGGTTGGGGTCCTTCTCTTCCTCTATCACCACGAGCAGGTCTCCGTTCACTCCGCCGTGACGGGCGGCGTTGCCCTGGCCGGTCATCTTGAGCGTCATGCCGTCGGTGACGCCGGCAGGGATGTGGAAGGATACTATCTCGTCCTTCTTCACGATGCCCTCGCCTCCGCACACGGAGCATTTGGTGTCGATTGTCTTTCCCTCGCCGTTACATTCGGGACACACGCTCTGGCTCTCCATAGCCCCGAGGAACGTCTGCTGCACACGGGTGACACGGCCTGAGCCGTGGCAGGTGGAACAGGTGTGGAAGGCTGTGCCGTCCTTGGCACCGGTGCCCTTGCATGCCTCGCAGGCCACCCAGCGGGGAAGCTTCAGCTTCTTGTCCACGCCGTTCATTATGTCCTTGAGGGTGACTTTCACCTTTATGCGCAGGTCAGCGCCCTTGCGCACGGCACGCTGCTGTCTGCGGCCGCCGCTGCCATAAGTGCCCGCGCCTTGGAAGGCGTCGCCGAATATGTCGCCGAAATGCGAGAATATGTCTTCCATGGAGAAGCCACCCCCACTGAAACCGCCAAAGCCTCCGAATCCGCCCTGACCGCCGGCACCGCCGAAGCCCTGGGGACCCATGGAATGGCCGAACTGGTCATAACGGGCGCGCTTGTCAGGGTCGCTGAGCACGTCATACGCTTCTGCGGCCTCCTTGAATTTCTCCTCGGCCTCCTTGTCACCGGGATTCTTGTCCGGGTGATACTTGATGGCCATCTTGCGATAAGCCTTCTTCAGCTCATCGGCCGTGGCATTCTTGCCCACGCCGAGCACCTCGTAGTAATCTCTTTTCTCTGCCATGGTGAGTCGCCTTTATTTCGCCACCACCACCTTGGCGTGGCGCAGCACTTTTCCGTTGATTGTATATCCCTTGGATACGGTATCTATTATCTTGTCCTTCTGGTCGTCAGACTGAGCGGGCACCTGAGCTATGGCCTCGTGCAGGTCGGCGTCGAAAGGCTCGCCCGTGGTCTGCATGGCCTTCACTCCGTTGGACTCCATATATTTCACAAGCTTGTTGTAAATAAGCTCCATGCCCTCGCGCACGGCGGCAGCGTCCGCAGTGTTCTTGGTGGCTTCCAGGCCGCGCTCGAAATCATCCACTATGGGAAGCAGACCCTTCATGGCCTGTCCGGAAGCATTCTTTATAATCTCAGCCTTCTCCTTTACAGTGCGTTTGCGGAAATTGTCGAACTCGGCCATGAGGAACAGATATTCCTTCTTCTCCTTGTCCAGCTCGGCCTGAAGCCGCGCTATCTTCTCCTCGTCGCTCTCTGGCGCGGGTGCAGGTTCCCCAGCCTCGGGACCCTTTTCTGTGTTTTCCGTATCATTCAGGTTTTCAAGCTCTTCAGTCTTGGGCTCCTCAGCCTTATCATGTTTATTCTTATCAGACATAGCGTATTTTATATTTTATGAGTTTGCCATACAAATATTGCTCCAAAAAATGTTAAAACAGGGATATGCGCCTATCCTCAAAGGCACACATGCACATTTATAATATTAACAACGGGCAATGCGGAACGTTCAGAGCAAAGCGACGGTGGCGAAAGGCAGGCCGACATCCGCTGCCGCGCGCTCGGCCTCGGCGCGAGTGCGGTAGATGCCGTAGAAGGCCGACCCGCTTCCGCTCATGGAGGCATATATGGCGCCACTTACGTAAAGGTACTCCTTTATTTCTATGAACTCCGGATGCAGGGCAAACGCCGAGACCTCGAAATCATTGACAAGCGCGTCACGCCACTGTCCGAGAGGCAACCTCATGACCTCCTCCACCGGAATCTCAGGCACCGAAGGGAGAACTCCCTTGAAAGCCTGCGCCGTGCTGATGCTTGCCTCGGGCTTCACCACAGCTGCCCATAGACCGGATAGATCCAGGTCTATGGGTGTAAGCACCTCCCCCACTCCCGAGGCGAGACATGGCCGGTTGACTATAAAGAATGGGCAATCCGCGCCCAAAGATGCAGCCGCCTGGACAAGCTGACGCTCATCCAAGGGATGGCCGCATATCTCATTGAGTGCAAGCAGGGTGAATGAGGCGTCGGCGGAGCCGCCTCCAAGACCTGCCTGGGAAGGCAAATGCTTGTCGAGACCGATTTGCACTTGCGGGCAATCCGGACAGAGATTTCTGAAAAGCCTCAGGGTCTTCCACACGAGATTCTGCTCCGGCTCACAATCTACCGGAACACCGCTGAGGCTCAGTGAATCCGATACGGAAGGCGTGATTTCAAGGACATCGCACAGATGACCGGAGTCGTCAGGAGTACCTGCATACAGCCCGACAGGATAGAACACTGTGGAGAGATCGTGATAGCCGTCAGCGCGCCTGCGCAACACACGAAGGCCGAGATTTATCTTGGCATTGACAAATTTTATCATGCCACAAATTTACACATTTTTTCAGTAACCGCAGGCGAGCCTCGAATATAATGAGTAATTTTGCACCATGAATATAAACCGGGCCATATTCCGCATCGCGGCACCGGCCATAGTGAGCAACATAACCGTGCCGCTGCTGGGCCTCGCAGACACCACAATCTCGGGCCATCTCGGGTCGGAGAAATATATTGCCGCCATAGCTGTAGGCAGCATGATGATAAATGTGGTGCTGTGGTGCTTCGGCTTCCTTCGGAGCGGCACCTCGGGCCTGACGGCACAGGCTTACGGAGCGGCTGACACCGCCGCGCAGCGGGAACTGTTCACACGCTCCTTCCTGCTCGGCATCGGCATCGGTCTTGCCATGATAATGCTGCAATGGCCGCTTATGTGGCTGCTGCTCCAGGTCATATCCCCCGAACCGGAAATCTCCGGGCTGGCATCGCAATATTTCCGTATCCTGATATGGGGGACCCCCGCAATGCTCGGCACCATGGCCATCAGCGGTTGGTTCCTGGGCATGCAGTCGAGCTTCTATCCCATGCTCATCGCCATTGCCACCAATGTGGCCAACATAGCAGCAAGCCTGGTTCTTGTATTCGGATGCGGTCTGGGGTTCGCAGGCACGGCCATCGGCACTTGCGCGGCCAACTGGTTCGGACTGGCTGTGGCACTTGCCCTTGTATGGCGATTCAACGGGTGCAGCCTTCCTCTGGCGCCTCGGTCGCGCAGGTTCTCGATGAAGGGCAGCGGCAGGTTTTTCAAGGTCAGCTCGGATATTTTTCTACGATCTATGTGCATCATGTCCGTGAGCCTGGGCATGACATCCTTCGGCGCAGGAATCGGGTCGCTCACGTTGGCTGTGAATGCCGTGATGATGCAATTCTTCCTGTTCTTCTCCTATTTCATGGACGGATTCGCGTTCGCCGCAGAAGCGCTCACCGGCAAAAGCGCCGGTTCAGGCGACCACGGGCTGCTGCGGCGCACGGAGCACGCATTGGCTCTTTGGGCTGTAGGCATGGCAGTCAGCTTCACCCTCATCTACTGGATGTTCTGGCATCCCATCAGCAGATTCATAACCCCGGAAGCGGAGGTACTGCAAGGCATAGGCGAGTTCCATGTATGGCTGATTGCCATGCCTGCCATAACGGTGGCGGCCTTCATTTACGACGGCATATATATCGGGCTGACAGCCACCCGGCCGATGCTCGCGGCCACCGCAATAGGCACCGCCGTGTTCTTCGTGTTCAATATGTCTGCTCCGGAAAGCGCAGACCCGTTCAGGGCCAACACAACCCTCTGGCTGTCATTTCTGGGCTACCTGGCCATACGCGGAGCGGGATTGGCGCTGCTGTGCCCGCGCGCCACACGCCGTTCCATGCCGCAGAAAGCATAAGAACCGGCTGGAGAGACGTGAGAGAGATAATTTTTGCGGGATACAATTTTTTTTGTAATTTTGTGGAACAGATGAACCCTGAGCTTGCATACACCGGCCCTTTTATCGTCTTTGATCTGGACGACACACTGTACAAGGAGCTTGACTTTCTTAAGTCCGGTTTCCATGCGGTGGCGCGCCATGTCGCATCCCTGACCGGGATTGAGGCTGAGAGACTGTATTTAGAAATGATGGCCGCACGCCAACGGGGAGAGAACGCGTTTGACATGCTCTCGGCCCGTCATTTCGATGCTGACAAGGGTTTCATAAGCAGGGCCGTGGAAATATACCGTTTCCACAAACCGCAAATAACTCTTGAGACAGGTGCACGAGAGATTCTCGAAGCTTTGACAAGACAGGGGGTGCGCCTCGGCCTTGTGACCGACGGGCGATCAGTCACCCAACACAACAAAATCGAGGCCCTGGACATAGCCCGCTATTTCGCTCCCGAGAATATTCTTATTTCCGAAGAGACAGGTGTCGAGAAAAACTCCATACTCCCTTGGCAGACACTGGTGAGACGGTATCCCAACGCATCACATTTCATTTACGTTGGAGACAATCCGGCTAAAGATTTCCGCATGCCCCGCATGTTGGGCTGGTCCACAATAGGTGTCAGGGACCGGGATGGAATCAATATCCACCCCCAAATCCCTCCCGCACCCGAATACGCGCCCGATGTCTGGATTGATGAACTTACCGAGTTGCCGGAGCGTTTAGAGGGAATGAATACAATATCGTTTTAAGTAAAGATTTTTGGAAACACAATGGCAGACAAGATAGCACTCATCACCGGCATAACGGGTCAGGACGGCTCGTATCTGGCCGAGCTCCTGTTGGAAAAAGGATACGAGGTGCACGGTATATTGCGCCGTTCAAGTTCGTTCAACACCTCTCGTATAGAGCATCTCTATCTCAGCGAATGGGTACGGGACATGCGACGCAAGCGCCTGATAAACCTGCATTACGGGGACATGACCGACTCCTCGTCGCTGATACGCATCATAGGCCAGACACGGCCGACGGAGATTTACAACCTGGCTGCCCAAAGCCATGTAAAAGTGAGCTTCGAGGTGCCGGAGTACACCGCCGACGTGGACGCGGTGGGGACACTCCGGCTTCTGGAGGCGGTGCGCATACTCGGCTTGGAGAAACATACCCGTATCTACCAGGCCAGCACCAGCGAATTGTTCGGAGACGTATTGGAGATGCCCCAGACCGAGAAAACCCCTTTCAACCCGCGCAGCCCCTACGCCTGCGCCAAGGTCTACGCCTACTGGATAACCCGCAACTACCGTGACAGCTACGGCATGTACACGTGTAACGGCATCCTGTTCAATCACGAGAGCGAGCGCCGTGGCGAGAATTTCGTGACACGCAAGATAACCCTGGCGGCGGCACGTATCAAGGCCGGGCTTCAGGACAAGCTGTACCTGGGCAACCTGAACGCCATGCGCGACTGGGGATATGCGCTAGACTACGTGGAGTGCATGTGGCTGATAATGCAGCAACCCGAACCGGATGACTATGTGATAGCCACCGGAGAGCAGCATACAGTAAGGGAATTCGCCGACCTGGCGTTCCGCCACGCCGGAATCCCGCTGCACTGGGAGGGAGAAGGGCTCGACGAGAAGGGAATAGCGGCAGACGGAAGGGTGCTCGTGGAGGTTGACCCTCGTTTCTTCCGCCCGGCAGAGGTCGAGACACTGCTCGGAAATCCGGAGAAAGCCCGCAGACAACTGGGATGGAATCCGCGCAAGACCTCGTTCGAGACGCTTGTCAGACTTATGGTGGAGAATGACTTGAAAGAAATTCAGTGCTGATGAAGAAGGACTCGAAAATATATGTGGCTGGCCATCGCGGCCTGGTGGGCTCCGCTATATGGAACAACCTTAGAAGCAAAGGATACACAAACCTCGTGGGGCGCACTCATTCGGAACTGGACCTTACGGACCAAGCTGCCGTGAAGGGATTTTTTGATGATGAAAGGCCTGAGTATGTGGTCTTGGCGGCAGCCCATGTGGGGGGCATCATGGCCAACAGCAAATATCGGGCTGATTTCATCTGGCAAAACCTCGAGATACAGCAGAACGTTATAGGCCAAGCCTACGCGCATGGCGTGAATAAGCTCCTATTCCTCGGTTCCACCTGCATTTACCCCCGCGAAGCCCCGCAGCCCATAAAGGAAGAAGCGCTGCTCACCTCACCTCTCGAATACACTAACGAGCCATACGCCATAGCCAAGATAGCGGGGCTGAAGATGTGCGAAAGCTTCAACCTGCAGCATGGCACCAACTACATAGCCGTGATGCCGACCAACCTGTACGGTCCACGTGACAATTTCAATCTCGAGACCAGCCATGTGCTCCCAGCCATGATACGCAAGGCGCATCTGGCTCGCCTGTTGACTGAAGGCGATGAGTCGGCACTACGTGCCGACCTGAACGCCAGACCGGTGGAAGGAGTGGATGGCAACGCCTCCATGGAGCAGATGGCCACGGTGCTTGCCAAGTATGGCATACGCCCCGGCACATTGACCCTGTGGGGCACAGGAGCGCCCCTGCGTGAATTTCTATGGAGCGAGGACATGGCCGACGCCTCTGTCCACATTATGGAGCATGTCGATTTTACCGATGTCCGAGGCAAGGAGCCTGAGGTGCGCAATTGCCATATCAATATAGGTTCCGGCAAGGAATTGACCATAAAGGAATTGGCATACAAGGTAAAAGAGGCCACAGGATTCGGTGGCGAGATTGCATGGGACCCCACTAAGCCTGACGGCACCATGCGCAAGCTCTGCGACGTGAGCAAGCTACATTCCTTGGGCTGGACCCACAAAGTAGAGATAGAGGAGGGTGTCAGGCATCTGTACTCCTGGTATATGGATTCTATCCGAAATTAAAGAACACGCACGCAGCCATCCCCAGCCATGCCGCTCACCCTGCTTTTCATATTCACATTCATTATCTTGCTTGCCATAGAGATAGGCTATATCCCTTTGGCACGCAAGAACGGGTGGAGCACCGAGCGCAACAAACGCTCTGACGGCCACCCCGTGACAGTGATAGGAGGCGGAATCATCTTTTACATAGCGATGGTGATATGGAGCCTCTCGATGGGGATCATATACAGGCAGACCGAGATTGGCGCGAATTTTCTGGTCGGCATCACCATGCTGGCCGCGTGCAGTTTCGCCGACGACCTGATGCAGCTCAAGGTGTGGATAAGGCTCGTGGTGCAGTTTGTCGCAGTGCTTTTCCTCGGATTCCAATGTTCCCTGTTCGACCAACCACCAGTGCTGTGGCCTATATTCATGATTTGCACCGTGGGCTTCGTGAACGCCTACAATTTCATGGACGGAATCAACGGCATAACAGCGGCTTACTCCATCGCAGTCCTCGGACTCTTTCTGTACATAGACGCACAGGTAGTGCATTTCATGCCAGGCTCCATGATAGTCCTGGCCCTTATATCGCTTGTGGTGTTCGGCTTCTTCAACTACCGGCGCAGGGCGCTTGTATTCGCCGGAGACGTAGGGTCCATCACAATGGGATACATAGTGTCCACAGTGCTCATATATTATATATTGGAGACCCACACGCTCACAGCCATCATCTTCGTGGCGGTGTACGGCGTTGACACGTTCATGACTGTGGTACGCCGCGCCTCTGAGGGAGAGAATATATTCAAGCCTCACCGTAAACACATTTACCAGATACTGAACTATGTGTGGCGAGCACCGCAACGCAGCATCGCATTCGGATACTCGGCGCTACAGCTGGCCATATCGGCAGGCTATCTCATGATGCGGACACACCAGGAGCGCGTGGTGTATTGCCTGATAGCGACCGGATGCCTCACAGCTCTGTATTTCATACTGATGACGGCTTCCGAGAACCGCAGGCGACGCATAGAACAGCGCCGCAAGAGCATGAACCGATATGTGGCTCCCTACGGCAGGAAGCGTCGTCATCGCCACGCCTCAGGCAAGTCAGGCAAATCTGCCGGCAATCCGGCAAAACGCGAAATCATACCGACCAAGGCAGAACACTGGAACTGAACGAAATCACGAGCCTCCGGGAAATTCGCCAAAGAACGGAACCTCTTAATCTCAGACAGAAACCACAAGCCCCTCGCGCCCAAGGACAGTGTCAGGAAATATGGCGGAGGCTTCGTCAAGAATCACGGTATCGTCCTTATAGCGAGAAGAGTAGTGGCCGGTAAGCAGACGGCGCGCCCCACACTCTTTCGCCATCATGGCAGCCTGCGCCGCCGTGGAGTGGCCACGCTCACGGGCGTCACGCTTGTGGTCTGACGTATAGGTAGTCTCATGATAAAGCAGGTCAACCGGGCCTATAAGTGCAGCAAGCTCCGGTTTATAGGCGGTATCACCTATGTGGGCATAACTGCGCGATGGCGTTGGAGGCTTTGTGAGGAAGGAATTGGGCACTACCCTACCGTCAGGCTTGACGAAATCCTCTCCCGCCTGAAGATGTTTCATAAAGGCCACGGGCACGCCATGAAAATCGCATGCGGCACGGTCTATATGTCGAGGCTTCGGATGCTCTTCGAAGATGAACCCCACACAGTCCACCCGATGGTCAAGCGGCACGGTACGAACCCTGAGACGTTTGTCCTCGAATATCACAGCAGGCCTGCGGGGATCCAGCACATTGAACCGCAAATCATAACTCAGCTTCCCGCCGAAGAAATCCATCTGCGTGCGAATCCATCCGGCACCTCTGGCAAACGTATGAACCGTGACATAGCCCTCCTTACCATGCAAGGCGAGGGTACTCAGCAACCCCGGCAATCCCAGCACATGGTCTCCATGCAGATGGGTCAGGAAAATATTGTTGAGGCGGTTAAGGCGCAGTCTCTGCCTCATGAGAGCGCGTTGCGCCCCCTCGCCGCAATCAATCATATACAGGGAGTCCTGAACATTCAAGACCGTGCATGAGGGATTGTGGGCCAAAGTGGGCTTGGCCGAGCCGCATCCCAGGACATTCACCTCAAACCTGTCCATCACATCTGCCTGTAATCCTTAGCCAGTCCTCCTGTACCGGTCTCTTTATACAGAGACGGCAGGTCATGTCCAGTCTCCTTCATGACCTGTATGAGCTTGTCGAAGCTGACACGGTGTGTGCCGTCGGTGAAAGAGGCATATATATTTGCGTCCAAGGCACGTGCCGCAGCATACGCGTTGCGCTCGATACACGGTATCTGCACCAGGCCGCACACCGGGTCGCATGTCATGCCCAGATGATGCTCCAATCCCATCTCAGCCGCATACTCTATCTGTGCGGGACTGCCGCCGAAAAGCTGGCAGGCTGCAGCTGCCGCCATCGCACATGCGACCCCGACCTCGCCCTGGCATCCCACCTCGGCTCCCGATATGGAGGCGTTGTGCTTCACCACGTTGCCGAACAACCCGGCGGTGGCCAAGGCCCTCAATATCTGCCTGTCGTCATGGTGACGGCTTTTCCATATATGGTACAATACAGCCGGGAGCACCCCGCAGGAGCCGCATGTGGGAGCCGTGACAATCATTCCTCCCGAGGCGTTCTCCTCGCTCACTGCCAACGCATACGCGAAGACCAGTCCACGAGTACGCAAGTTGTCCTTATAGCCCTCGGCTTTCACGAAATATGTGGTGGCCTTCCGGCGCAGATTCAGAGGACCGGGCAGACGCCCTTCGGTGGCAAGGCCACGCTCCACCGCCGCCTTCATGGTCTCCCACACCTTTCCTAAATATTCCCATATCTGCGTGCCCTCGCGCTGTTCCACATACTCCCAATAGCATCTGCCGGTCTTCTCGCAATATTCCATGATTTCGGTCATGGTCTGCTTGTCGTATATCTCTGAGAGCCCCTCGCGGGCCTTCCCTTCCTCTTCCAAGGCGCCACCTCCCACACTGTAGACCGTCCACTCGTCTGATGGAAGGCCGGCCTCGTTCAAAGCCCGGAAAGTCATGCCATTGGGATGATAAGGAAGGAACACATCCGGCTTCCATATTATCTTGACCGGCATGTCGCTCTTGCCTAAAGTCTCCGTGATGGCGACATCGGTCATGTGCCCTTTGCCCGTGGCAGCGAGAGAACCGTAAAGCGTCACCTCGAAACCGCTGGCGTTCAGATGTTTGGAAAGGAATTCCTCGGCGGCGAAACGAGGACCCATCGTATGGCTGGACGAGGGGCCTGTACCTATCCTGAATATTTCTCGTATAGTCTTCATTTACTCAATATATTTACACCACAAAATTAACAAAAAATTCTGACCTTTCCCATTATGAGGCTTGTGAATATCGTCATTATTCCCTAACTTTGCCAACCTCTAAGCAGATTGAAAAATGAAAAAGATATTCCCATTATTGGTATTGGCCTTGGCCTGCACACTGCCGTCCGAGGCCGACACACGCGAGGCGCAGCGCCTCACCCGTGAGGCAGAGAGCTATCAGCGAAAGGCAGACAGCTACCGCAGAGAGGCGAAATATTACCAAGACAAGGCTGAGAATTACACGGACGAGGCAAACTATTACATCCGCCGGGGCGACGCGGACCGTGCCGTCTCGCAACTCAATTACGCCAAGAACGCCCTTGACTCTTACAAGACCCAGATACGGTATGCCAAGGACGCAGAGTCCAGGGCGAAGGATTATCTTGACAGGGCCAAACGCGAAATGAACCGGTAAGGGCTATCTCTTTTTTGAAGCGGATACCGTGGCGCACAACAGCACCACTCCGGCCGCAGTCAAATAATAGGAGAGCTTGTAACCGGAGTCATTGACCCAACACACGATACCTGTCCCGATGAGGACTACCGCCAATATTGTATATACCATCTGTTTCATGAAGCAAATTTACAA